>JAKSRE010000038.1 GCA_024403775.1 Clostridia bacterium
GGAGTTCACGCCAAAGTCCACAAAACCCCTCCACAAGATTGTGGACTTTTAAGCCCGTTTTTGTGGAGTTCACGCCAAAGTCCACAAAACCCCTCCACAAGATTGTGGACTTTTAAGCCCGTTTTTGTGGAGTTCACGCCAAAGTCCACAAAACCCCTCCACAAGATTGTGGACTTTTAAGCCCGTTTTTGTGGAGTTCTCCCCCAATGTTTCAATCACTGATTGGAATAATCATTGGATTTGATTAGAATCTCGTTCAATTTGTTGAGAATAGATGGCAAAAATGATAAAATGAAGCGTTATATCAAACTATGGTAAGAAGAGAGATTTACTATGACGCGTTTATTTATGAACGTTAATTCAAAAGTTAACGATGAAGTTAAGATTGAAGGTGAAGATGCCAGATATTTGTCTGGTGTTCTTCGTATGCGTCTTGGAGAGAAAATCACCATAGTTAATGAAGCAAAAGAAGAATATGACTGCACCGTAACAGGTTTTGATAAAAAGTCAGTAACCGTTACAGTGGATGATATTCAAGAGAATAGAACTGAACCTCCTTTTGAAGCGGTTATTTATCAGTCAGTATCCAAGGGTGAGAGAATGGATTATACAATCCAGAAGGCTGTTGAGCTTGGTGCAGACAGAATTGTTCCAGTTTTTTCTGAGCGATGTATCGTAAAAAATGAATCTGGAAAGAGTAGTAAAATTGACCGCTGGCAAAAGATCGCTGAAGAAGCAGCAAGACAGTCAGGAAGAGGCATTGTTCCTAAGGTTTGTGAGCCAATGGATTTTGCTGGTGCAGTAAAGAGTGCTTCTGATGGTGAAGTAAAAATCTTTGCCTGGGAGGAAGAGAAAGAGCAGTCTTTAAAGGAAATCTTACATGAACGACACGCCCAGCTGGGCGAGGGTAATAAAAGACCTGTGATTAATATTTTTATCGGACCAGAGGGCGGCTTTACCGAAGAGGAGGCAAAACTTGCTGAGGATAACGGTTTTAGTCTTGTTACATTAGGTCCAAGAATATTAAGAACAGAAAGTGCAGCGCCTTGTGTTCTATCGATGTTAATCTACGAGTTTGAACTGTAAAATCAAGGCAAAAAGTCAATTGTTTATATAATACGCGCGCGTTATAATAGCGCGGTACGAGAATTATAGTTTAAGAGGAGATATAAATTATGAAATTTGCAGCTCAGAAAGGTACAAGAGATATATTACCTTCAGAGATTTATAAATGGCAGAAAGCTGAGAGAATGTTTGCCGACGTATGTCACATGTATGGATATGAGGAAATCAGAATTCCTACTTTCGAGCAGACAGACCTCTTCCAGAGAGGCGTAGGCGATACAACAGATGTAGTTCAGAAGGAGATGTATACCTTTAACGATAAGGGCGGCCGTTCTATTACATTGAGACCAGAGGGTACAGCAGGTGTAGTAAGAAGCTATATCGAAAATGGTATGTCAAGCCTTCCTAATCCTGTTCGTCTTTTCTACAATATCACAGCCTTCAGATATGAGAATGTTCAGAAGGGTCGTTATAGAGAATTCCACCAGTTTGGACTTGAGGCTTTCGGCTCAGAAGGACCAGATATTGATGCAGAGATTATCAGTATTCTCACTGTTTTCTTTAAGAAAGTTGGTCTTAAGAATATTAAGCTCTGTATAAATTCAATTGGATGTCCAACATGTCGTAAGAAATACAACGAGGTTCTTAAGGATTATTTCAGACCAAATCTTGACAGCATGTGTGATGACTGTAAGGCAAGATTTGATAAGAACCCACTTCGTATGATTGACTGTAAGGATGACAGATGTAAGAAGTTTGCTGAGGGTGCTCCAAGACTTATCGATTATCTCTGTGAGGATTGTAATAATCACTTTGAGGGACTTAAGAAGAATCTTGATACTCTTGGTATTACATACACAATCGATTCAGGTATTGTAAGAGGCCTTGATTACTATACAAGAACAGTATTTGAGTTTGTATCAGAAAATGTTGGTACACAGGGAACAATCCTTGGTGGTGGCCGTTACGACGGTCTCGTTGCTACAATGGATGGAGCTCCAACACCAGGTATTGGATTTGCAATGGGTGCTGAGAGATTCCTTCTCGAGGCAGATGCTCAGGGTATCGACTTTGAGGAACCAAACTATGTTAAGGTTTATTTCGCTGATTTGTCACCTGAGGCAAAGGATCAGATTAAGAAGCTCGTTT
The DNA here is from genome assembly GCA_024403775.1 of Clostridia bacterium. Taxonomy (GTDB): domain Bacteria; phylum Bacillota; class Clostridia; order Saccharofermentanales; family Saccharofermentanaceae; genus Saccharofermentans. Next base: position 2,215 of record JAKSRE010000038.1, read on the forward strand.
ATGAATTAAGGCTTAACGATATCGGATGCGAGATGGACCTCATGGGAAGAGCATTTAGAGCTCAGATGAAGTATGCTGGCAAGCACAATATCCCTTACCTCGTAGCTATTGGTGATGATGAGTTGTCATCAGGCGTGGTAAAGGTTAAGTGTATGGCTGATGGAAGTCAGACTGATGTTGAATTAAGTAAGATTGTTGATTATTTCAAGTCTATCTTGGCTTAATTCTAATGATATTGATTAATATTTGAAAGGAAATAAATTTTATGTCTGAAAGTATTTATGGATTAAAGAGAACATGTATGTGTGCTGAGCTCACAACAGAGGATGTTGGTAAAGAAGTAACCCTTATGGGCTGGTGTCATAAGTGCCGTGATTTGGGTGGTCTTACTTTTATTACACTTCGTGATCGTACAGGAGAGATTCAGCTTGTAGTAGATCCTGATAGTGAGGAAGTAATCCGTAATAAGGCTTCACAGGTTAGAAGTGAGTATGTTCTTGCTGCTACAGGTAAGGTACAGCTCAGAAGTGCTCCAAATGAGAAGATGAAGACTGGTCTTATCGAGGTAGCTCTTACAGATTTAAGAATTATCAGTGAGGCACAGACAACACCTTTCTATATTGAGGAAGATGATAATGCAAATGAGTCATTGAGACTTAAGTACAGATATCTTGATTTGAGAAGACCTAACATGCAGAGAAATCTCATGATGAGACATAAGATTGCTAAATCTGCTCGTGACTATTTTGATGAGCAGGGCTTTATCGAGGTTGAGACTCCAATGCTTGGTAAGAGTACACCAGAGGGAGCAAGAGACTATCTCGTTCCAAGCCGTGTAAAGAATGGTTCATTCTTCGCTCTTCCACAGTCTCCACAGCTTTATAAGCAGCTTCTTATGCTTGCTGGTTACGACAGATATATGCAGATTGCAAAGTGCTTCAGAGATGAGGACTTAAGAGCTGACAGACAGCCAGAGTTTACTCAGATCGACTTGGAGATGAGCTTTGTTGATCCTGATGACGTAATGAAGGTTACTGAGGGTGCTCTTGCAAGAATCTTTAAGGATGTTCTTGATTATGAGGTTGAGCTTCCAATCAGAAGAATTACATGGCAGGATGCTATGGATAACTACGGTTCAGATAAGCCAGACTTGAGATTCGACATGAAGCTTAAGGATGTATCTGATATCGCTTCAAAGATGGATTTTGTAGTATTTAAGTCAGCTCTCGAAAATGGTGGTAGCGTACGTGCAATCAATGTTAAGGGCGGTGCTAAGTTCTCACGTAAGGAGATTGATTCACTTGGTGAGGTATGTAAGACATATAAGGCTAAGGGAATGGCTTGGATTGTTCCTTCACAGGAGCCAAGAGGATCTTTCCTTAAGTTCTTGACACCTGAACTTATTGAAGAGTTCAAGACTGCTATGGATGCTACTGAAGAAGATTTGATCTGCTTCGTAGCTGATACAAATAAGGTTGTATATGCTGCTCTCGGTGCACTTCGTTGTGAAGCAGCTAAGAGACTTGGCCTTATCGATGAGAATGATTTCAAGTTCTGCTGGGTTACTGAATTCCCAATGTTTGAGTATTCAGAAGAAGAGGGAAGATACATGGCAATGCATCACCCATTCACTTGCCCAATGGATGAGGACCTTGATATGCTTGAGTCTGATCAGGGTAAGGTAAGATCAAAGGCATATGATATCGTTCTTAATGGCTGTGAGCTTGGTGGCGGTTCTATCCGTATCCACGACAGAAGCTTGCAGATGCGCATATTTAAGCTTCTTGGTTTTACAGAGGCTTCTGCTCAGGAGCAGTTCGGCTTCCTTCTCGATGCATTTAAGTTTGGTGTACCTCCACACGGTGGTCTTGCATTCGGTCTTGATAGAATGGTTATGCTCATGCTTAACTGCGCTAGTATCAGAGAAGTTATCGCTTTCCCTAAGGTTCAGAATTCTTCTGACCTTATGACTGAGGCACCAGCTCCAGTTGATCCTAAGCAGCTTGAAGAGCTTGGTATTGAGGTTAGTAAGACTGAAGAGCCAGATGATGATTTTATCGCTGACTAATAAATAATGGAGAACTAAATGATGGATGATCAGAACGGACTTGTTGGTTTGACACCAATTGAAGAGGAGAATATTAATCAGGTAATTGAGGAACAGGGAGCAGGTGCTGTTTGTTCTGATGAACTTATTGAGGATAAACCAGTATATGAAGATTTTACTGCTGAAGCTCCTTCTTCAACCTCTGATTATTCTTCAGAATCAGAATCCACAGGAGTTTTAAATAACGAAGTGGATGAGGAAAATAAAGATGAAGAAGACTCTTCAAAGAAGGGAAACAGCTTGTTGATTGAACTTTTGGACTGGTTTAAAAGTATCTGCATAGGATTAATTGTAGGTGTCCTTGTTGTTGTATTCATTATTCAGAGAAGTAACGTACATGGAGATTCCATGAACAGTACTCTTACTGATGGTGATGTTATTCTTGCTGAGAAGGTATCTACCTATTTTGATTCATTCGAGCGAGGAGATATCGTAATTCTTGATGGTCACGATATGGAAGGCTATATGAGAGAAGAATATCTCATTAAGAGAATCATCGGACTTCCAGGTGAGACAGTCAAGTTTGAGGACGGCTATGTTTATATCATGCAGGTTGGCTCAACTGAGTTCATGAGACTTGAGGAGCCTTATCTTGATCCAGGCACTATAACTAATGTATCACCTCGTGGAATCGAGAATGGATATGAATGTTATACACTTGGAGAGGAAGAGTATTTCTGCCTTGGTGATAACAGAGGTGTAAGTAACGATTCTCGTAACCTTGGACCTTTTACAAGTAACCGTATTAAGGGTGTGGCAGTTGTAAGAGTATTCCCATTTGATTCAATTAGAACACTTTAAGATTAGCTTTTCGACAAGATAATAATTAACTAGAATTTACAGGTATTTATGGAAAGACAGGATTATATACGTAACTTTTGTATCATAGCGCACATTGATCATGGTAAGTCTACACTTGCTGACCGTCTTATCGAGCATACAGGCGTAAAAGAGAAGCGTGAGATGCAGGCTCAGATTCTTGATAATATGGCTATCGAGCGTGAGCGTGGTATTACAATTAAGGCTCAGTCAACAAGAATGGTTTATCAGGCTGAAGATGGCAATGAGTATATTTTGAATCTCATTGATACTCCAGGCCATGTTGACTTTAACTATGAGGTATCAAGAAGCCTTGCTGCCTGTGATGGTGCTGTTTTAATTGTTGATGCTGCTCAGGGCGTTGAGGCACAGACACTTGCCAATGTTTATCTTGCTGTAGATGCTGATCTTGAGGTACTTCCTGTTATTAATAAAATTGACCTTCCTTCTGCTCGCCCAGAGTATGTTATGGAAGAGATAGAAGATGTTATTGGTCTTGATGCTTCTTATGCACCACATATTTCTGCCAAGAATGATATTGGTATTGATGAGGTTTTGGAGAAGATTGTTAAGTATCTTCCATCTCCTTCTGGTAGTGAAGAGAAGCCATTAAGAGCTTTGATTTTTGACTCCAAGTACGATCCATATAAGGGCGTTATTGTAAGCTGTCGAATTAGAGAAGGCAGCGTAAAGCTTGGTGACAAGATTAGAATGATGCATACAGGTAAAGAGTTCGTTGTAACAGAGCTTGGATATTTCCATCCAGGTGAATATGTTCAGAGTAAGGAGCTTCTTACTGGTGAAGTAGGCTTTATCTGCGCTTCTATCAAAAATGTAAGTGATACTGCTCCAGGTGACACTATTACTACAGTTGAGAATCCAGCTGAGGAGCCACTTGCTGGATATAAGAGCATTCAGCAGATGGTATTCTGTGGAATCTATCCTGTCGATGGTGCCAAGTATGGAGATTTAAGAGATGCTCTTGAGAAATTAAGACTTAATGATGCGGCTTTATCCTTTGAAGCTGAGACTTCAGCTGCTTTGGGATTTGGTTTCCGTTGCGGATTCCTTGGCCTTCTTCATTATGAGGTAATTCAGGAGAGACTTGAGCGAGAGTTTAATCTTGATCTTATCTCTACAGCTCCTTCTGTTATTTATAAGATTCATAAGATGGATGGCAGTGTTATCGAGATGGATAACCCAACAAATATGCCTGATCCTTCTGAGATTGAATATATGGAAGAGCCAATGGTTAATACAACTATTATGCTTCCAAAGGAATATGTTGGTAATATAATGGAACTTTGTCAGGACAGACGTGGTGAGTATAAAGATATGACTTATCTTGATGCTGACAGAGTTATGCTTCACTACCGTATGCCACTTAATGAGATTATTTATGATTTCTTTGATGCTCTTAAGTCAAGAACAAGAGGTTATGCTTCTCTTGACTATGAGATGGATGGATATGACAGATCAAAGCTTGTTAAGCTTGATATTCTTCTTAATGGCGATCCAGTTGATGCGTTATCTTTTATTGTTCATAGTGATAAGGCTTATGCACGTGGAAGAAGAATGGCTGAGAAACTTAAGGAAAATATACCTAGACAGCAGTTTGAGGTTCCTATCCAGGCATGTATCGGAGGAAAGGTTATCGCCAGAGAGACAATCCGTGCATATCGTAAAGACGTTCTTTCCAAGTGTTACGGTGGTGATATTACTCGTAAGAAGAAACTTCTCGAGAAGCAAAAAGAAGGTAAGAAGAGAATGCGTAGCATAGGTTCAGTTGATGTACCTCAGGAAGCATTCATGAGTGTATTGAAACTTGATGAAGATTAATTGTGGCTTGCCCCACACTATTTTGATTTGGTGACTATGCTAATCTAGAATAGTAATTCTTATTGTATAGAGGTTGATTATATGGAGTTTATACTTAATCTATTATTATTAGTTGGTTGTTTTGTAGTACTTATAAAGGGGGCAGATTTTTTTGTAGATGCCTGCTCCTTTATTGCAAAAAAACTCCATGTCTCGTCACTAATCATTGGACTCACAATCGTTGCTTTTGGCACCAGTGCTCCAGAGGCTGGCGTTAGTATAGTATCTTCTTTACAGGGCAAAAATGAATTATCCATATCAAATGTAGTTGGATCTAATTTGTTTAATCTTCTTGTAGTAGTTGGTCTTTGTGCATTAATAGGTAAAGTTGTCGTTGATAAAGATATCATTAAATTCGATTATCCTGTATGCCTTCTTGCAAGTATTTTAATGATTTTATTTGTAAGAGATCTGACTGTTACAACAATAGAAGGATTAATTCTTCTGGCGCTTATTATTATTTACTGTGCTTATCTTGTTATCAGAACTAATAAGGATAAGGCAAAGCTTCAGGCACAGGAGGAAGAACCACTTAAGGGTAATGTGTTCTTTAAGTTCATAATTATCGTTTTATCTATGGCTGCTATTTATGGTGCTTCACGTGGAATTGTAAGTTCCAGCACATATTTTGCAAAGTTATTCAGTATCTCTGATACTGTTATTGGATTAACAATTGTAGCTCTTGGTACATCCCTTCCTGAGCTTGTTACATCACTTGTTGCTCATAAGAAAGGTGAGAACGACTTAGCTCTTGGTAATATCATTGGATCTAACATTTTTAATATGTTATTTGTACTTGGAATTGCAGCGTCAATCTCTCCTCTTGAATTAAAGTATATGAATGTTGTAGATTCAATTATCTGCTTTGTAACAATGGCTATCTGCTATTTATTCGTTATCACTGGTTCAAGAATTCGTAGGGCTGAAGGCGTAATTATGCTTCTCATGTATGCAGCATATATGGCATTCATATTTATGAGAGAATTCGGTGTAATTGTTTTGTAATTAAAGTATAGAGTTCTTATGGTATAATATTTAGGTGATTTAGCTTACGAGGTTTTAAATATGAAGAAAACTATATCAATATTACTTATGGCAGCAATGGTTCTTGGAATGGCTTCTTGTAGCAAGGAAGTAGAAGAGACAACTGTTGTTACAACAACTACAACAGAAGCTACAACTACTACAGTTGAGACTGAACCACCTGTTCCTACTGGCGAGCCAGTAACTGGTGTATATGAACTCTTCGATGGTGATACAATGTTCGAAGTAGTTGAAGAAGCAACTGTATATTCTGATGTATCAGTTCAGGAAATCATCACTACTCTTCCAGTTGGTGGAATGGTAGTTTGTATTGCAACTCACGGTGACTACATCGTAACTGACAGTGGCTACTATATTTACAATACAGCTTTGAAGGAATATCAGGCAGAGTAAAAATAACTATTGCACTTTCATCTCGAAAAGTATATTTTAAGATGTAAGTGTTTTTACGCGGGTGTGGTGAAATTGGCAGACACGCAAGATTTAGGTTCTTGTGCCGAGAGACGTGCAGGTTCAAGTCCTGTCACCCGCACCATAAAGAAGTAAGTGTGATAAATGCTTACTTTTTTTATTGCTTGGATTCTGTAAACCCTTGATTTTACGGGATTTGTTGAACTTGCAAACATTTATTTATTATCACTTATTATCATTTACTTTTTTCTTTAAATATTATGTTAAGTGCTATGCAAATTGCTATGCAAAATAAACAGACATCCTTTTCAGGATGTGTATCAGATTTGAAGTGATAATATTTCATTGCTAGTTTTGTAAGTAAAAACATTTTAGTGGAAGGACTGAAGTTCTCTTGTGCTTCTTCTGCTTCATAAATGCAGATTTATAATTCTGAGGAAAATGCGTGAAAATTATAAACCACATAGAGTATAATTTATAAATTTATTGAAATAGCGAATAAATTATAAACTAGGCAAGCAGAAATTTATAATTTAGTTGGAATAATGGAAAAATTATAAACTTAAAATGTGCCTTAAAGAAGAAAAAGTGACTTTCAAGCAATATTTTTACTATATGGCATATAATGGGTATTCCAAATCCAAATCCAGTTTATAAAAATTATGATTTGGAGAAAGAATTATAAACTCAATGAAGAGGAGTTTATAAAAATTGGTATAAGGACTAGAAATTATAAACTAGCTCTAGAAGAATTTATAATTTTGGAGGAAACGGGTAAAAATTATAAACTATTAAATATAGGAGTTTCCCCTTAACACTGGGATGTGTGGACAAAAAATAGAGAGATGAGAATTTTGGAAATCTCCAAGGTCCTCCGCAAAAAGGCAGTCTCAAAACCACTTTTGAAATTTTTTCTTCCACCTTTACTGTGTGTCTAGTAAGGAGAGCGTACATATCGCGTCATTCTGAGACAACTCACATAATGTGTTTATTAAGTTCATATGCTATGTGAATACTATTCATTACATTGGCTCATGTTTCGACTTTCGAAAAATTGTGAAAAGATTTCTATATTTGAAGTGCCAGTGGAAGAAATCAGATATTCCTGCAAAAAGGATAATTTAGGTTATTCTGATGAAAAAAGATGGAGCAGAAACTGTTGTAGCAGCGTTTGATAATTATTAGAAAGGTAAATATAGGATGGAGAGTTCATTATGTTAGAACAATGTGTTTTTATATGTAAAGCATTTCCAGAAGGTATTCCTTCTGAAGTGGTTTGGAATGAGATTTTACATGATGAAAATATCGAAGGTGATAATGGCTTTAAGTATGAAGAAAAGGTTCTATCCAAGGTTCGAAAAAAGTCGATAGAAGTTTATATTTAATAGTGATAATATTACAATATCGATATTGTAATGAGAACACCTTAATGCTACGGGGTGTCCTTTTTTTTTTAAAAGAAAGGTTGAAGATTAGTAAGGTTAAAGTAATCACGATTATAGAGATGAAATAACAATTTATATAACTTCGACTAATATTTTGTAACATAGACAATAATCAATGTATTTGTCCAGGCTTCCTGTGATGAATAAGTTGTTAATTCTTTCTAAAACAGTTTGACGTAATTATACAATTACTATATTATACAAATATAATATAAATAAAGTGTAATAAACGGATGGAGGTCCTATATGTCTCTTAAACATGGTGTTTTAGGTTTACTTAAGTTTGGTCCACAGACTGGGTATGATATAAATGCGTACTTTCAGCATTCTCTTTCTTTCTTCTGGAAAGCTCAGACAAGTCAGATCTATCGTGAATTAAATAAACTTGAAGCTGAAGGTCTTGCAACAAGTGAGATGGTGGTTCAGTATGACAAGCCTAATCGTAAGGTGTACCGCATAACAGACGCAGGGAATAAGCAGTTTGAGGAATGGCTTAATGATGATAATAATGAAGGTATAAGAGAGACTTTTATGCTTAAGATTTTCTTCTCGGGTTTTAGAGATAAGGCGAAGAGTATTAGAGCGCTTGAGAGTTATATCGAGAGTATTAAGGCAGAGATGGATGAAGTTGAATCGATTAATAAAGAAGTAGATACTATACCTAAGAATAATGTTCATCGTAAGTTCTGGGCAGCAACGTCACAGTATGGTCTTATGAGTTACAAGACGAAAATCGAATGGGCCGAGTCACTTATCGAGACTCTTAAGGCAGGGAGGTAATTAATATGGCCTTTATTAATAATATGATTAATCAGGAAGACTACATTAGTATTCTTTATCCAAATATAGATAATGTTCAATATAATGAACTTGGAACAGTTACATGTCATGATCTTGGAATTGATTTAATTAGTAAGAATATAGCCGAGAATGAGAAAGAACAAAAACTAATAATGAATGTTCTTTCTACTGTAACCAAAAGTCCTGAGGTCTCTAATTTCAGAACGGAAGTATTTGTTGATATGCTATCGCTTCCTGACATGCGTAATAAGATGAAGGACCTCCTTGATCAGATTCAGATGCTTAAGGACTTCGGTATCATGAAGCGAGAGATAGATAAGAAGTCAGGGCTTTGGGATTTGCTTCACAGACTTGAAGAGATTAATGACTATATTAAGTGTGTGGATGCAATGAATGTTTGTCTGTCTGATGAACGCATCAAGTCCAAGGGTCTTATTAATCTTCGTGAGTATGTTAAAGATATAATTAAAGAACCAACATTTGATGCTATGAAGAAAGATATCGCAGACTTAAAAGCAAATACGAGTAATCTCAGAAGTATTACTGTTGGTATTAATGTTAATGCAAGATTTGAAGCTGAGAGTATTGGTTTGATCTCAGTAAACAGCCTTCCTTTTAAAAGTTCAGGTGTAGTTGGAAATTTTGCAGAGGCCTTATCTTCCAAAGCAGAGATTAAGGATAATCTTACCTGGGATGGAGATATGCACTATAAGGAAGCAAATCCTAATACTCAGGGTGCATCTAAGACGATGGAGAAACTTGCAGGATTTATGGCAATGAGACAGACTCCACTTCTTGATGCCAGAACTCGTCAGACTATTGTTGATATTCCAGATCAGGACGGTGGAGGGGAGATTCCATTCTACCTTGATCAGATTACTACCAAGATGGTTGGACAGATAGTAAAAAGACTTCGTGAGATTTTATCAAAATATGTAACGGTAGCAGTATCGGGAATAACAAGCTTGATTCCAGAATTTATTTACTATATTCGTACAGCTGAGTATATTGAGACACTTAAAGGTAAGGGTTATACATTTTCTGGTGCTACTGCAATTAGTAGAGATGAGAATAAGCTTATGGATGCAAGAGGAATTTATAATCTTAAACTTGCGAGTGCAGGAGTGTGTTCTGCAAAGGATATAGTGAAGAATGATCTGATTTTCGATAAGGATAATCTTGTGTACATTCTTACTGGTGCCAATAGAGGAGGAAAGACAACTATTACTCAGGCGGTTGGTATCGCATATGTCATGGCACAGGGTGGATTGTTCGTTCCTGCAGATGATTTTAAGTATCTCCCAATAGACGGTATTTATACACATTTCCCTGCAGATGAGGATAAGACAATGGATCTTGGACGTCTTGGTGAGGAATGTTCGAGATTTAAGGAGATGTATGAAAGTGCCACAGAAGATAGTCTTATGCTTATGAACGAGACGTTCTCTACTACTTCTTTTGAAGAGGGCTATTACATTGCCAAAGATTCAGTTAAGGCAATATTAAGTAAAGGAATAAGAACGATTTATAATACCCATATGCATAAACTGGCATATGATCTGGAGGAGATAAATATCAAGGATTTTGATTATAAAGCTGCTTCGCTGGTAGTAAAATCGGATGGCGGAAACAGATCTTTTAAGGTTGTTGTAGCTCCGCCAGAAGGATTATCTTATGCGCAGGACATCGCAGCCAAGTATGGCGTGACCTACGAAATGTTGACAAAAAGTAAGTAAAAAATAACATGAATGTAATATTATACCCGTTTGTTTTACACAAGCGGGTATTTGATTTAATTATTTAATAAAAAGTAACATTTGCCATATAGTATTAATAAATTTGAGATTGTAAAATGGGTTCATATTATTTAATGGGGGATTGCAATTTAATGGGAGCAAACAATCATTCTTTTAAAAGTAAAGTCGTAGCATCAACACTTAGTATGCTTTTGGTGTCTGAGTGCTTATTACCTTCAGTACACAGCTTTGTGTACGCTGATTCAACTGTAAAACAGTTTAACGAGGAATTAACCCTTGCCACAAGAAATAACTGGGCAGGAAGTTCAGGTATTGGTTTTGAGAGTAAGGGAATCCGATTATCGAAGAGCGGTGCGGTTAATACTGCAGAGAGTTTGATATCTCTTAAGGATGAGGATTTGATTCAGGCGATTGATCTTGGACTTAATGTTCCAATCGGTTTGTCATACCTTATTACTCCAAGTATTCCAGAGAATTTAAGTGAAATAAGTCAGGAACACCCTATAAATGTATCTTTGTCAGTTGTTTTTGCTCCAAACGCTGGTGAGATTTTTGACGTTGTTCCAGATGAGAGTAACATCGTAACAAAGAGTTTTACATCCCTTGATGAAGCTTCCAGAATTGATTTGACTTCGTTTATTCCTGCAGGAACAAGAGAAGTTCTTGTTACTATTTCCGTTGATATTCCAGAGGAACTGGAGGGTGCTTCAATATTATTTAGTGATTCAAACACTAAGATTTTTGATAATGATACTCCAGAAGTAATTGCTACCTATAATACAACTCCTACTAATAAGCCAATTGAAGTTACTATTACAAGTAAGGATAATATTGGTGTAAAAGCATTATTCGATGAAGAGGGTAATGAGATTGAAGAAGGATATAAGTTTACAGTAAATCCAGATGATGAGAATAAGACTTATTCTTTCTATGCGGTTGACTATGCTGGTCTTGGTGAGAAATCATTATTTACATTTACCATTGATAACTTCGATGTTATTCCACCAGCTGACTTTGTACTTGATTATTCTGATGCATGGACTAATCACCAGAATGTAGTTAATTTGCCAGCAATCGTTGATGACGGTGGTTCTTCATACAGTTACTATGTATCTATGAACGGCGGAGAATATTCTCCTGTTGATGGAACAGTTTTTGTATCCAGTGTTCTTGGTGAGAATGAATTTGCTTTTAAGGCTGTTGACGTAGCTACTAACGAGAGTAACACAGTAAGTGCTACTTTGCGTTTCGATGATCAGGATCCTGAAGTTAATATAGAGAAGATGATGGAAACTGGTTCAATCAGAGTTAATGTTAATGCAACTGACAGTATATCTTCTATTTATAAGATTTATTATGTAGAGGGAACAGTAACAGATGAGACTTACTTTACATCAGGTGAGCATGAAGTAAATGATATCACAGATACAAAGACATTTACTTCTAGTGCTGCTGGTAATTATACTGTTTGTGTAATTGATCAGGCTGGCAATGTTAGTTTGGTGCCAGTTGGTGTAACAGTTGCACCTGTTATTGGAGATGTTGAACCATTCAGCATGATTGAGGATGAGCCAGTAGTTGAGAATAGAACAGTTATTATTTCTGTAACTGATGATGCTCCTATTGATGAGGCTCAGTACTGGGTTACTGATTATGATACAAATATTATTACAGATGCATCTATCCATGTTGATGCTATTAAAAATGAAGTTAGTATTACATTTAATTTGAAGGGTGATGCTTATGGTGAGACTCCTGTTATACTTCATGTAACAGACCATGATGGAGAGCAGGCAACAAAAGAATTTACTGTTAATGTAATTCCTGATAACGATCCACCTGTTGTTAATAATTTCCCAATGACATCAACAGAGGGTAATGTTATTACAGTTGATTTGACAGGTCATTATTCTGATATTGATTCAGATGATCTTGTTGTTTTTGATGTTTCTCAGCCAACTGTCGGAAAAGTTGAATGGGAGGAAGGTTCTAATACATTCACTTTTGTTCCTCCTACAGATAACTGGTATGGTAGTGAAGAGATTTACTATACTATTTATGATGGTGAACATAAAGTAGTTGGAACAGTAACTTGTGTTATTGATAACGATGAGAGTGATCCTATTGCTAATGACGATTCAGCTAAGACAGTAGAAGGCAGTAGTAAGGAAATCGATGTTTTGGCAAACGATGTTGATTTTGATGTTCTTGATGGAGATTACAAGGATGAATTAACAATCGTTGCTATTAATGGCGTTGATTTTACTGGAGAAGCAGTTGTTGATAAAGGCAAAGTTGTACTTACAGATGATAAGACACTTATGTTCTATCCTGATGAATATAAGAATGGTAAAGTAGAGTTTACATATACAGTTGAAGATAGTACTGGTAGAACATCTACAGCTACTGTAAAAGTTGAGATTGAACCAGTAAACGATGCTCCAGTTGTTACTAATGTGCCTTCAAAGATTACTATTTCCGAAGACACTAAGGCTTCAGACAATATTTACTCTATTTCTGTTTCTGACCCTGATAACACTATCGGTGAGTTGATGTGTGTTATTTATTTCTCTGATAATAATATTATCCTTAATAAGAATATTGTAGCTTCAAAGAAGGACGGAACCATTGAATTTTCAATTGAGCCAACACCTGATATGTTTGGTACTGGTACATTGACAGTTCAGATTTCTGATGGTGTAAATCTTAAGACAATTGAGATTCCACTTGAAGTAGTAAATGTTAACGATCCTCCTGTAGCAGTTAAAGATGATTATCCTTGGAAGAATATTTATGAGAATCGTACAAGAGTTGTTGATTTGAAAGATATTCTTATAAACGATACAGATATAGATAAGGATGAGTTATTTGTATCTTCAATCACTGATGTAAGTTCAAATGTGTCAATTACATTATCTGATGATGGTAAGACAGCTACTATTACAACCTATAGAGATGTAACAGGTGAAGCTAGTTTCTACTACACAGCTAGTGATGGACATGAGAATGGAACATCAGAAAAGGTAAAGGTTACTTTTAATATTTTGGAAGTAAATGATGCACCTACTATTGAAGCAAGTGCTGACAACATTTACTATTGTGATGAGGATTTCCATTCTGAAGAACTTATATTTACAGTAGACGATACAGATACTGATCTTTCTGATTTGTTGTTCTCAGTTACTTCAAATAATCCAAAGATTATTTCTCAGACTCCTGATCACGTAATTATTACCAAAATCGACGATAGTACATATTCAGTTAAGCTCGTTCCATTAGCTGAGATGAACGGTAAGGTTAATATTACCGTTACTGTTTCTGATGGTGTATTATCTGATTCTGTTTCTTTTGAATTTGAAGTTATCTCACAGGAAGACCCACCTGTAGCAGTAAATGATGTAGTTACTGTAGGAGCTGGTGAGACAGTATATATTCTCCCTATTACAAATGACTATGATAACGATGGTGAGAAGTTTACAATCGATATCGATAGTGTTACAAAACCTCTTATTGGTGAATTGGATATTGAGAACTGTGATGGAGTTGGTTTCTACTATACTGCACCAAATGTTAAGGATGTTACTTCCTTTACTTATAAGGTAACAGATGGAAAGGAACTTTCTAATTCTGCAACAGTAATAATTAATATTGTTGATCCTATCGACTATAACCATGCACCAGAAGCAAATGACGATTCCTTCACTATGTTCGTTGATGAGAAAGTGTTTGTTTTACCTATGGAAAACGACACCGATAGTGATGAAGATATAATTTTTGTAGAGTCTATTACTAATCCTGAAGCAGGTACTTTGGAAGAGTCTGGTTTGGGTTATGTATTTACTGCGCCAAGTGAGCCAGGAACTTATACAGTAACTTACGTTGTAAGTGACAGAATTGCTTCTTCTGAGCCTGCAACAATCACATTTACTGTTAAGGAACTTCCTGAGTCAATGCCAGTGATTGATGCTCCTGAAGCTATTACAGTTCAGTACAATATTAAAGATTATGAGTTTACTTTCGATGTGAATGTTACTGGTGAAATTCCACTTGCTAACGTTGTAATGGTAGCTGATGAAGGTGACGATTATCTTAATAACGTAAGTGTAAGATATGACGAAGCAACAGGTAAGTATATTGGTGTTTTCAGCGTAAGTGATAATGTAAGTGGTAATTTTAATCTTACTATTACAGCTACTGACGAGGCTGGCACAAGTGCTCGTTCTCTTGTAACAATTACTGTTCAGGAAATGAATAATACTCCTGAATGTACAGATTTCTCAGTAACTATCGATGAGGATACAAATGCTGTAATCTCTTTGGAGGAGATTTTGGCACATTGTTCTGATTTGGATAAGGACGATGTATTGTCACTAGCAAGTATTGAGATTTTCTCAGGTACAACAGGAACTGGCTTTGTAAGCCAGGATGAGGGTGGTATTGTATATCACTCTGAGGCTAATAGTAATACTCCTGTTGTTCTTAAGTATACAGTATCTGATGGAAAGTCAGTTTCTTCCGAGGGTGAGATTACTATTAACTATAATCCACTTAATGATAAGCCATACTGTCTTGGTAACTGGTATACTCTTCCAAATGAAGTAGGTGAGAAGAAGGAAATTCCTATAGATAATCTTCTTAAAAGCTGTCATGATGTTGATGGTGATACAATTTATTTTGTTGATTACTCAGATAGACGTACAGCTAATGGTACTCTTGTATTGAATAATGGTGTATTTACATATACAAGAACTAATAAGATTGATGATCCAAGTAATCCTAATGCTTATGATTATTTTGAATACTATATTAGTGACGTTGATCCAGATAGTCCTGACTTCAGCGACAGTGATATTGTAGGACCAATTACAGTTTATATCTATGAAGCATTCCCACATCTCTCAAGTAGTTATAACCAGTATAATAATCAATTCCATACTGATGAGGAAGTTGATCTTCCATTAACATTAACTGTAGGCAAGACAGCAGACCTTAATGATTGTAAGACAACACTTACAATTGACGAGTCTTCTTTGAAGTATGGTACAGTTGAGATTCTTGACGATACCAATATTTATGATAATAAGGTAAATATTATCTATCATCCTAATGAGGATGAATGTGATGTAAAGGAATCAATCACATTTACATTTAGTTGTGAGCAGCCACAAGAAGATGGTACTACAAAGGTTTATACTTCAAAGAGTACAATCTATGTTCGAATCATCCCTGTAAATGATCCACCAGAGATGACTGTTGAGGTTGTAAATTCTGGTAATCCTTCTGCTGATTCTGGATTAGTATGGCAGGCTGAAGAGAATCAGTCAGTTGACTTTATCGTAACAATTAGCGATGTAGATAATGAGGAACTGGCATTCTCTGTATATTCAGTGAATGAGGATGAAGAAGAGCCAGTAATCGTTAATTCTGGTATAACAGTAACTCCTATTGAGGGTGACGATAAGCACCTTAGTGTTCATGCGGACTTTATTGCAGAGCGTGGCGGTAATGTAACTATTTACTTTGTTGTATCTGACGGTATGGAAAAGGCAATGTACCCTGCAGTCGGATATGTACAGCAGATTGATAGTGTTCCAGTGATTAGCGAATTTAGTCTTACAACTGCTGAGGATACTTCTGTAGATGCATATCTCATCAGATATATAACAGATGAAGATACACCAATCGAAGATTTAAGATTCGAATTAGTGACAGATGATGAGAATAATTATCCTTCTAACGGAACTGCTAATATTAGTGATACTGGTTATCTTGTTTACACACCAGGATTTAATTTCTATGGTACAGATTATGTAACATATAAGGTATATAACAAGGACAACCCTTCTTCATATACAATCTCTACCGTTGAGATTGAAGTAACTCCTGTAAATGATGCTCCTTATATCTATGATGCTCCAAGCCTTGTAGTTGATAAGGAAGATGAGACTACTACAATTACATTTAAAGCATTCGACTATGATAATGAAAATAAGGATTTGACATATAAGCTTGTAAGTTCAAATGAGAATATTATTGCTTCAATTGATGAGCTCGATGTAACTTGTGGTGATGGTGATTTAAAGAGCTTTGACATTAAACCTTTAAAGGATATGTTTGGTCAATTAACACTCACCTTGTACGTATATGATAATGTTGCAGATGATTCTTATGCCAAGGTAACAATTCCAGTAACAATATCTTCTGAGAATGATCTCCCAGAAGGTAAGCCTGATACTATTGTAGTTGACGAGAATGACAGTGTTACAATTAACCTTTTCGATAATGATACTGATGTCGAGGATGACTATGATAAATATAATCTGTTGAAGGTTATTTCTATCGAAAAGCCAGCTCTTGGTACATTTAAATATCTTGGTAAGGGTGTAGTATTATTTACTCCTTATCTTGATATGAACGGAGAAGAGACAGTAACTTATGTTCTTGGTGACTCTGATGGTGGTATCACTCAGGATGTCGAGATTAAGATTACTGTTAATCCAGTAAACTCTAATCCTGAGGTTAAGGATTTTGAGATCTCTGTTTTGGAGAAGAAGACACAGAGCATAGATCTTCTTGAAGGCGCAACTGATGTTGAGTTGACTCTCGGTGAGAATGTAACTCCTCTTAAGGTAACTTCTGTTGCAGCAGTAGATACTCTTCCAGAAGGTGCAACCTATAGCTTGGAAGACAATATGTTTATATTTAATGCACCAAAGCAGGTTAATAGCGAAGAAACATATGAGTTTAACTACACTGTAGTTGATGGTGATAATGGTTCAGCAACAGGAAAGATTTTTGTTACTATTATTCCTGTATCAGATGCACCAGAGGTTTCTGATGACCCAGATAATAACAGAATCGAGATTACTGGCGGTACATCATGGGTATTCTTAGAGGATACAGAGGGTGTATTTGTCATTGATATCGATGACCCAGATACAGATATTGAAGATATGCTTGTATCAATTAAGCATAATGGATCTAAGTATGTTCAGAATATCACTATCGTTACTGACGAGAATGATAATAAGAAGGTTACTATTTATCCTATCGAAAATGAGTTTGGTACATTTACATTAACTGTAACTGTAAGCGATGGTACTGATACTGTAACTGAAGACTTCATAGTTACAATCTTACCTGACAATGATATTCCTGAATTTGTTTTCGATAAGAATAAGACAAACTTCAGTATTGATTGTATTGAGGATTCAAAAACAAATACTCTTAAGGTAAATGCTACTGATGTAGAGACTGCAAAGAGTGATTTGATTTATTCTGTATCTTCTCAGGCAGAGAATGGAACAGCAACATTTGTTAAGATTGACGAAAAGGGTGTTGCTATATTTGACTATGTTCCAAATAACGATTACTTTGGTCCAGATGCATTCACTATTATGGTAGATGATGGTGAAGGTGGAACAAAGACAACAGTTGTTACAGTTAATGTAACAAATACAAATGATGCTCCAGAAGCCGAGGATAGCGAAGCTATTATTTCTGAGCGTCAGTCTGAAGAAATTGTTTATGAATTAATCGACTTGTCAGATTACATAAGCGATAAGGATATTGATGCTGGTGATGAGCTTCATATTATTAGTGCTTCTATTGTAAGTGGAGTTGGTGAAGTAATCCCTGAGAGAGAAGACAATGCTCTTACAATAACTTATATTCCTGTAAGATATAGCAATTTGCCAGTTAGAATTGAATATGTTGTTGAAGATAGTAGCCATGAGACAACAAAGGCTTATATTGATGTAAAGATTACTCCTGTTAATACACCTCCATTTGGTGGTGCTGATGGCTACAACATCAAAGAGGATGCAGCTCTTGCTTCATATGATGTAGTTATTAATGACGATATTGATACTGATTCAACACTTAACCAGACAGAGGTTATCAGTAGTCAGAAAGCAACATTGACATTAGAGAGTATTGTTGACTCAAGTAATGCTCATGCAAAGGATTTGTATATCTATAATAATAAACTGTATTACGCTCCAGAGAAGGATTACTACGGACAAGCAACAGTAGTATATTCTGTATTTGATGGCGAGTATAGTAATGAAGTTACAGTAACATTTAATATTGCAGCTGAAAATGATCCACCAACAATAGCTATTGCAGCAGTAAATGGTAATAGTGTCACAACAACTGAGCCAGTAGAATTTGAGATGCCTGAGGATGATAAGACACAGGTAGTATCTTTCTATATTGATGATGTTGAGACAGATATTTCTGATCTTAAGATTAGTATAAGTAGTACCAATAAGGCATTGTTTGATACAAGTAAGTTCATTGTTAGTGATCCTGTACTCCAGCCAGACGGCAGAGGTCTCATTAATGTAACTTTGATTCCTAAGCAGGATGCTGTAGGTTATTCAACTATTACAGTAACAGTAACTGATATAGATAGTAAGCCATTAAGCGCTTCAGCAAGCTTTAAGGTTACAGTTAATGATGAGAACGATGATCCTAATCCAATGCTCTTTGAGACTTCTACAGATGAGAATAGTACTATTGTAGTTGACTGTCTTAAGGAAGATGACGTAGACGTTATGTTCGAAGGTGATACACTTAAGATAAAGAAGGATAGTATTACTTTTGAGAGAGAACTCTCTACATCAGACTTCACTGGAGACATTAGTGTTATTGAAGATGTTCTTCATAAGGATGAAGAGTATATTACTGCTAGTGGTGATATCGGTTATCATGATGCAGTAAGAGACTGTATCCAGATTATCCCTGATAAGGATTGGAAGTATGATACTGATGAACCACAGACTTATTATTTCTCATATGTAATTTATGATAAGGATAGTATCGAGGTTCCTGCAGTAGGAATGCTTAAGGTTGTTATTAATCCTGTTAATGATAAGCCAGGTATAGTTGCAGCTGATGAAAATCCTAGTCTTGATGAGGACTTTGATGCTAATTCAATTGTAACTACATTCACTTTGAGTGATGAAGAGACTGACATCATGGATCTTGATGTTAAGGTGATTTCTGTTGTTGAAGATGAGAATAATACAACTCCAGATACAGCTTTGATTAAGGACTATCATATTAATCAGAATCTTGACGGAACATGGACTCTCTATGCTACGCCAAACGATGATGAGCATGGCATAGTTACATTTACTGTTGAAGTAAGTGATGGAACAGATAAGTCTACTGTTGATGTTGTTCTTACTGTTAATTCTGTTCCAGATGCACCACGTAATGGTAATGATGATGCAGAGACACAAGAGGATACAGATGTAATTATTGATGTAACCAAGAATGATGACGTTGATACAAGAACAGATGGTGAGACAATTCACCTTACTGGTATTGTTTCTCAGCCATTACATGGTGAAGCAAAACTTACAGATGATGGTAAGAAGGTAATCTATCATCCAGAACTTAATTACAACAATACAATGGAGACTCGTGATAGTTTTGTTTATCATGTAATTGATGATAATGGTCACGAAGCAGATTTTACTGTCTTTGTTCATGTAACACCAGTAAATGACCCACCAAAGATTGATGTTGAGCCAACAGTAATTTCTACTGTCGAGTGTCAACCTTTTGCTTCTTTCTATGTCTATGTAACTGATGTAGATAACGAGTATGATGAGTTTACTATTAAGTTTTCTTCACTTAATCCATTGGTTGTAATGGATTCGGGCAAATTCTGTGGTATTACAATTTCAGATCCAGTGGAAGTTGGACCAGGTAAGGCACAGTACGTAGTAAATGTTGTTCCATTTAAGGATTATAATGGATCAACAGAACTTACTTTCTATGCATTGGATTTAGATAATGATCAGAGTAACAAGGATACTGTTATATGTTCTGTAGGTCTTGTAAACGACCCACCTCAGCCAGCTCCTAATAGTTACCCATTAACAGAAGGTAAGTCTACTTACTTTGATGTACTTGATAATGATGGTGATCCAGATACTATTACTAATGGTGATGATGAGTTCTTAACAATTGCATCAGTATCATTTGATGAAGACTGGATGAATGAAATTGCTGAATTAGTAATTGTTAATAACGGAAAGTTAGTTCAGTACAATGTTAAGGAAGGTTATGAAGACTGGTTTGGTACACTTACATTTACTTATGTAGTTGAGGATAACATTCTCCGTAATCCAGCGGTTGGTGAACCTGTTGTAAATAGCGTTACACAGCCTGGAAATGTGATAACTGTATCAAATGTAAACGACGCTCCAACAGCAGACGATAAGACAGTAAATCTTACTGAGACAGATGAAGAAGTAGTAGCAGATCCAGTAGA
>JAKSRE010000039.1 GCA_024403775.1 Clostridia bacterium
ATGGCTTTCGGTAACATGGGTGATGACTGTGGTACTGGTGTTGCATTTACTCGTGACCCAGCTACAGGTGATAAGGGTCTCTTCGGTGAGTTCCTTACAAACGCTCAGGGTGAGGACGTAGTTGCTGGTGTTCGTACACCAATGCCTATCTCACAGATGGCTGAGAAGTTCCCAGAGGCTTTCGCTCAGTTCGAGCAGGTTTGCTCAACACTTGAGAATCACTACAGAGATATGCAGGACATGGAGTTCACAGTTGAGCACGGTCAGCTCTATATGCTCCAGACAAGAAATGGTAAGAGAACAGCTAAGGCTGCTCTTAAGATTGCTTGTGATCTCGTTGATGAGGGCATGAGAACAGAGGAAGAGGCAGTTGCAATGATTGACCCTCGTAACCTTGATACACTTCTCCACCCACAGTTCGACGCTAAGGCTCTTAAGGATGCTAAGCCAATCGCTCAGGCACTCGGTGCTTCACCAGGAGCTGCTTGTGGTCAGATCGTATTCACAGCTGAGGATGCTAAGGCTTGGAAGGCAGAGGGCAAGAAGGTTGTTCTTGTACGTCTCGAGACATCACCAGAGGATATCGAAGGTATGAAGGCTTCACAGGGTATCCTTACAGTTCGTGGTGGTATGACATCACACGCTGCAGTAGTTGCTCGTGGTATGGGTACATGCTGCGTATCTGGTTGTTCTGCAATCACAATGGATGAAGATAATAAGAAGTTCACACTTGCTGGTAAGGAGTACCACGAGGGTGATGAGATTTCTATCGATGGTTCAACAGGTAAGATCTACGATGGTATCATCCCAACAGTAGACGCTACAATCGCTGGTGAGTTCGGCCGTATCATGGCTTGGGCTGACAAGTTCCGTCGTCTTAAGGTTAGAACAAATGCTGATACACCTAAGGATGCTAAGAAGGCTCGTGAGCTCGGTGCTGAGGGTATCGGTCTCTGCCGTACAGAGCACATGTTCTTCGGTGAGGGCAGAATTGATGCATTCCGTGAGATGATCTGTTCTGAGACAGTTGAAGAGAGAGAAGAAGCTCTTGATAAGATTCTCCCAATGCAGCAGAGTGACTTCGAGGCTCTCTATGAGGCTCTCGAGGGTTACCCAGTAACAATCCGTTTCTTGGATCCACCTCTCCACGAGTTCGTTCCAACAGAGGAAGCTGATATCAAGAAGCTCGCTGACGCTAAGGGTAAGACAGTAGAAGAAATCAAGGCTATGACAGAGTCTCTCCACGAGTTCAACCCAATGATGGGTCACCGTGGATGCCGTCTTGCAGTTACATATCCTGAGATTGCTAAGATGCAGACAAAGGCTGTTATCCGTGCAGCATTGAATGTTAAGAAGAATCATCCAGATTGGAAGATCGAGCCAGAGATCATGATCCCACTCGTTGGCGATATCAAGGAGCTCAAGAACGTTAAGGCAGTTGTTGTTGAGACAGCTGATGCTGAGGTTGCTGGTACAGATCTTAAGTACTCAGTAGGTACAATGATTGAGATCCCACGTGCTGCTCTTACAGCTGATGAGATCGCTACAGAGGCTGCATTCTTCTGCTTCGGTACAAACGACCTTACACAGATGACATTCGGTTTCTCACGTGATGACTCAGGTAAGTTCCTCGATGCATACTATGCTTCAAAGATCTTCGAGTCAGATCCATTCGCACGTCTCGATCAGAACGGCGTTGGTAAGCTCATGAAGATGGCTATCGATCTTGGTAAGCCAGTTAACCCAGATCTCCACGTTGGTATCTGTGGTGAGCACGGTGGTGACCCAACATCTGTTGAGTTCTGCCACAAGATTGGTTTGGACTATGTATCATGTTCACCATTCCGTGTACCTATCGCTAGACTTGCTGCTGCACAAGCTGCAATCAGCAATTCAGGTAAGTGATAACGATTTACCTCGAAAATCATACTTCTTAATGTCGATTACAGTTACGAAAGACGATGTTATGCGATACATAAAGAATCGTCCGGAGTACAAGAAAGTAAACGCTTTTAAGGATATGAGAGTTGATATTTTTATCTAATATTCAATGAGCCCGAAGTGAAAGCTTTGGGCTCTTCTTTTATATGAAAAGTCTTAGCTATAAATTGACGAAAACTATTGGTACTTAGTCGCATACAAAAGTTAAGCGGTAAAGCTGCAGTCTGTGTCACTTTATGTCATGTCCATATATCTAAATCTGGTATAATATAAGTAAAATAAATGTGAGAAGAGGTGTAGCAGTATTGCAGGAAGTTATATTTTTCTTTGATGATTCTGGAGTGTTTCATAAGAATGCTCCTGGACATTATTTTATCTATGCGGGGTATGTTTTTACTAATCGAGAGGAATTGAATAGTGCTAGGAGAAAGTATATAAATGCAAATAAGAAACTAAAAAAGGCATTGGGTAGAGCAGATGAATTAAAAGCAGTGAATTTGAGTTTTAAGCATAAGCGTTCTTTATTTAATGCAGTAAAAGAATATAATTCCGTTGCTGTTGTTGTTGACCTCGATAGAATTTATGATTATGTGCTGGCAAATAAAAAATCAATATGTAGATATAAAGACTATGTTCTAAAAAGATGTGTAAAGAATAAACTTAAACAACTAATAGCAGATGGTATTATTTCCAAAGATGAAGATGTTACTATTAGAATATATATAGATGAACAACTTACAGCTACGAATGGTTATTACGATCTAAGAGATTCGATAAAAGAAGAACTTAAATACGGTATAGTTAACTTTGATTATGGGAAGATTCATCATCATCTTTTTGATGCTGATGTTACGGTTAGTATTGAATATTGTGATTCTAGTAAGAATTATATGATTCAAGCTAGTGATATTTTGGCTAATAGGATTTGGTCTTCATATATAATGAATAAGTCAGAATTGAGAAAAATTGACAATCACATGACCTTGACAATTCCATAAGTAAAGAGTAAATTAAATTTACAGCCAGAGATGGACTGTATACACTCGTAAACTGATACATGTTATTAAGCGTACTTCTGAGTACGCCAGCCGAGTGGGAAAGCAGCTAATGTAGCTGTTTTTTTTTGCTCGGAATTTTTTCAAACTTGTCCCGTTAGAATATTTTCATGGGTTGAATATTGGGATTTTATTGATTATTTATAATGTTTTTTGCTGAAACATTCTTTTATATATTAATAAATATTGTGAAGTAGAATAAATTCTAGTTTCTTTTGTTCCAGAAATATATTTACAACTTGTTCTTTATACATTGATGAGTACTAATGTTAAAATGAATGTAGAGAATATATATATTCGCAGTTATATAGAGTTATTAATGTGTTCCAATATTGGATTTATTAGTTTGACTTTTTAATTTGTTGGAGTATTCGCTATGTTACCTGAAGAGAAAGCCAGAGTTAAAATTGATAAGCAATTGAATAATGCCGGTTGGAGTATTGTTGCCAGAGAAGAGTATATCCCTGGTGCAACTACTGCTGTAAAAGAGGCCTTGATGAAAGGAAATAAAGAGAGTGATTATCTCTTGTTCATTGATAACAAGGCTATTGCTGTTGTTGAGGCAAAAAGAGAAGAAAACCCTTTAGATGAATCTGTTGAAAAGCAGGCAGAGCATTATGCTGTTACTCCTCAGGGGTGGTATGGAACATGGTTTGCTAACAAAATCCCTCTCGTATATTTGGCAAACGGTAACAAAATTTATTTCAAAAATTTATTAGTAGAAGATTCGGACTATGTTGAGATATCTCAAATGCATTCTCCTAAGAAGATGCTTAAGATGCTCGGTTTGAATTCTAATTACGGTGCATTACCTATGCTTGAAAAGCGTGGGCTTCGTGATTGTCAGTACAATGCAGAGATTTCTCTTGAGAATTCTTTGAAGGCAGGTAATAAAAAGAGTTTAGCTATTCTTGCGACTGGATCAGGTAAAACATATCTTGCTTGTCTTGCCTCTTACAGAATGCTTAACTATACAACTACAAATAGAGTATTGTTCCTTGTTGATCGTAATAACCTTGCTCGCCAGACTGAGTCAGAGTTCAGCATGTTTGATAGAACTGAGAAACAGCAAACATTAAGTGCTCTCTATCAGATTAAAAGACTTCGCCATGAAGAAGACATTAACGGTGATATTGTAATCTCCACTATACAGAAACTATTTGCAGTATTAACCGGCCAGCAGTTAGTTGATGATGATGAAGATGCAGAAGATGACAAGAATGTCGATTACGATAAGCCTGATGATCAGAAACCAGTAGAATTGGGAAACGATATCAAAATCCCATCTGATTATTTTCAGTTTATTGTTGTTGATGAATGCCACAGATCTATCTACGGAAAATGGAGAGCTGTCCTTGATTATTTTTCTGATGCAAAAATTTTGGGGTTAACAGCTACACCAACGCCAGAGGCGTTAGCCTTCTTTAATAACAACATTGTTGAGAAGTACACATATGATGATTCTGTTGTAGATGGCGTTAATGTGCCTTCACGAATTTTCAGAATTGCAACTAATGTTACTGAGCATGGTGGAACTATCAGCAAGGGTGAAACAATTACTGAAAAGTCCAAGCGTACCGGTGAAAGTGAAGATGTCACTGCGACAAGTACTGTAGAGTATGCACCTACAGTTCTTGATAGGACAATTATAAATAGAGATCAGATTCGTAAAGTTCTTATGGCATATAAGAATGCTATATATACGGAACTCTATCCTGACCGAGATGCTAAATGGGAATACATTCCTAAGACTTTAATATTTGCCAAAAATGATAACCATGCATCTGAGATTGTTGAGGTTGCAAAGGAAGTATTTGCTGAAGAGTTTGGTGGCGTAACACCTGATAAATTTGTTCAGAAGATTACTTATTCTGCTGGCGATTCAAATGCTCTCATTCGTGATTTGCGAGTTGAAAAGGATTTTAGAATCGCTGTAACAGTTACTCTTGTTGCTACCGGAACTGATGTTAAACCTTTGGAAGTGGTTTTGTTTATGAAGGATGTAATGTCAGATGTTCTCTATACTCAGATGAAAGGTAGAGGCTGTCGCGTTATTAATGACGATAAGCTTAAAGAAGTTACTCCAAATGCTGAGTCTAAAGATTGCTATTACATAGTAGATGCAGTTGGCGTAACAGAGCACGATAAGATTATTCCTCCAGGTGGTGGAGGTGGTAAGGGTGGACATTGCGTTCTTTCACTTGAAGTCTTGCTTGAACATTTGGCTCATAATGAAGTCAGTGATGAAAACCTATCATTACTGAGAGATTATTGTGCGACTATTCATAAGAAGTATGAAGATAACCCTCTTTTTGGAAGACACTTGGATTACTTCATATCCAATTTTGGTTTTTCTCCACGAAAATTGGCTAATGATATAAATAGTGCTCTTGAATCAGGCATACTTGTAGAGTATATAAGTCCGTCTCATGATAACAGTGTCAGAATGGGATTGATTTATTGCTTGTTGGGCAACCTAAATGCTCGTAATAAACTTCTTGAAATGCAAAAGGGTTATTATGTAGAGTCTGCTCAGGAAGACGAAGTAATTTATGCTGGTTTCTCTAAGGAGCAGGCACAAGATTTTATCGATAACTTTGAAAAATACTGCGATGATAATAAAGACAGTGTTGAGGCTCTCAGAATTATATACAATTCTGAAGATACACTAATCACACATGCTATGCTTATTGATCTTAGAGATAAATTTGTATCTGCTAATAGGCAGTTTAGACTTGATAAGATTTGGCAGAATTATAAAGCGCTTGATGAGTCCGGTAATGTTGAAGAACTTGATGTAAAAACTAATGCTAAGGCACTTACCAATCTTATTCAGTTGGTGCGTTATGCTTATAAGAAGAGCACAAAACTAATAAGCTTACAAACTGGCTATGCACAGAGATTTAATCTTTTCTGTGGTAGAGCCCAGCGAGTGCTTACAGATGATCAAAAAGCAATTATGCAGGCTATTGCAGATTACATTATTAACGATGGCTCAATTACTATGACAGAACTTAATGAAATTGACGCAGATTTATGGCGTAGAGGTGTTATGAGTTTTGGGCCAGCTGATTTCAACACTGAAATTCAGGTTTTATCAAAATTTATTTTAAGGGTGGCATAAATGGCAGAGCAGAAAACAGAATCAGCTTTAATTAAAAAGGTTTGGAATATTGCAAATGTATTATCATCAGCTGGTGTAGGTTATACGGACTACATTCTCCAGCTTACTTATATCTTGTTTTTGAAGATGGATGATGAGAAAGAAACTTTTGGACTTGGTAGTTCTCTTCCTGATGATTGTAAATGGAAGGATTTGGAAGGTTTGAGTGGTCAGGATTTAGTAGATAAGTATGAAGAAATTCTTGCTGAACTTTCTAAATGTGATGGCCTTATCGGTACTATCTTTACAAAGGCATCTAATAAGATTGACCAACCAGCCAGATTAAAAGATGTTATCAAGATGGTAGCAGAAGAAAACTGGTACATTATGGAAGGCGATTTTAAGGGTCAGATATATGAGGCTATCCTTGAAAAGAATGGTCAGGATAAGAAGAGTGGTGCAGGACAGTACTTTACACCAAGAGCGTTAATTCAGGCTATCGTAGAAGTAGTTGACCCAAAGATTACAGAAACAGTTGCAGATCCAGCATGTGGAACGGCGGGATTCTTGCTTGCTGCTTATGACCATATGAAGACACAGAGTAAGGATGTTGAAAAGCAGAAGTTCCTTAAAAATGATGCTTTCTTTGGTGCTGATAATACATCTCTTGTTGTCACACTTGCATCTATGAACTTGTATTTACATGATATTGGTGTATCAAAGAGCCCTATTGCATAGCAGGATTCTCTCGCAGATACATCTGAAAAAATGTACGACGTGATTCTTGCTAATCCTCCTTTTGGTGCACGACCACAAGGTGCGGGTGAAGTATCGAGCTTACGTCCAGAATTTATAAAGACATCAGATAATCAGATAAATTTCTTACAGCATATTATGTCCATTGTAAAAACTGGTGGTCGTGTAGGTGTTGTTCTTCCTGATAGTGTACTTACTGATGGTGGAGCTACAGAAAAAGTAAGAGAAAAACTTCTCAAGGACTTTAATCTTCATACTATCCTTAGACTCCCTACAGGTATTTTTTATGCTAATGGAGTAAAGACCAATGTATTGTTCTTTGATAAGGGTGAACCTACAAAAGATATTTGGGTATATGACTATAGAACTGGTGTAAAGCACACAATGGCAACAAAGCCAATGACAAGAGCTGATTTGCAGGATTTTGTTGACTGTTACTGTTCAGGTCATATAGATGACCGTAAAGCTACATATTTTGATGAGAACCCTAATGGTAGATGGAGATGTTTTTCTGCAGAAGAAGTCAAGAAGAATGGGAATCTTGATTTTAAGTGGTGTGATTTTGAAGAAAAAGATGATCGTACTGTATCTGAGATATTAAGTGAAATGCAGGAGGAGTCTGATGCAATTGCTGATGCCGTAGCAAAACTTCAATCACTACTTGGAGGCATCGACTTATGATTGATACTCAGGTGCTTAAGAAGAAAATACTCAAACTGGCGTTTCAGGGGAAATTGACGGAACAATTGCCACAAGATGAATCTGTAGTCGATTGGCTTAATGAAATAGATTCTATCAGTGAAGAAATTCACAGAAATGAAATCTTTAGAAATAAGAAAAAAGTAGTAGTACGCGAAATTTCTGACAATGATATTCCCTATGAACTTCCACAAAATTGGTGCTGGGTTAGACTTGGGAGAATAGCGGATGTTTTTGGAAGAATTGGATTTAGGGGATACACTAAAGGTGATATTGTTGATTGTAATTCAGGGGCGTTGGCAATGTCTCCGAGCAATATTTCTTCAAATGGCAAACTCAAATATGATGTATGTACGTATATTACTTGGGAGAAGTATGAAGAATCTCCAGAGATAATGGTGAAGGAAAAGGATATACTGATTGTAAAAACTGGTTCATCATATGGAAAAAGTGCTTTAGTAGATGAAGTAATTCAAAAAAGCACGATTAATCCTCAGCTTGCAATTATTAAATTTGTTCGTTGTGATGTTGAGTATTTGGATTTGTGTTTGAAATCAGCAACTTCATGGAGTCAATTTGAAAGATTTGTTGTTGGAGCTGCAACTCCTACTTTTTCACAGGAGTGTTTGTATAATCTCTTAGTACCAATTCCATCCGTTGAAGAGCAAAAACGAGTAGTAAATGTTATTAGAAAAGCATTTGATTTAATAGAACTTATTGAGCTTAATCAATCTCGATTTGAATCAAATAAGGAGGCATTGAAATCTGCAATCATTGATTTGGGAATTAGTGGAAAACTTACCAAACGACTACCAGATGATGGAACAGCTGAAGAATTTTATTCTCTGATTCAAATGGAAAAACAGAGATTAATCAAAGAAAAGAAAATTAAAAAAGATAAGCCGCTCCTTGATATAGATGATAGCGAATTAATTGGTACATGCCCCAAAGAATGGAAAATGGTAAGGTTGGGTGAAGTTATTCACCTTCAGTCTGGGCAAGATTTAACTTCTGATTTGTACTCTGATGAAGAAATAGGAATTCCATATTTAACGGGTGCCAGTAATTTTAATGATAATGGAGACCTAATCATTAACAGATGGACTAACGCACCCAAATCGTTGGCTTATAGAAATGATGTGTTGTTGTCGGTAAAAGGAACAGTAGGAAAACTGAAAATACTTGATTATGATAGTGTTCATATAGCAAGACAAATAATGGCTATAAGAGGAATACTAATTGATAAGGATTATTTAAAGTACTATTTGGAATCACAATTAGGGAAAATAAAGAGAGCTTCAAAAGGTCTTATTCCTGGAATAGAAAGAAGTGATATTAGGAATATGATTATTGCGTTACCACCATTGAAGGAGCAGAAAAGAATTGTAATGGCTATATCAAGTGCTATTGAATTGTTACAAAGTGAGAATGTTTGATGCATACGTTTTTCTACGATGAAACAGAACATAGCCGTGTGATAAATTATAAAACTGTTACGGCAGACAATTTCTATGATAATTTTATTGCGTCTATTGTAGGATGGACTGATGAAAGTGATGCGGAAATTCGTAACAGTTATATTTTGTTTGAGAATAAATACGCAGAGAGAAAGACAAAAGGAGAATTAAAAAGCACAACCATGAAATCTAAAGATTTCAGAAATGGTTTTGCATCTTTTTCGAATAATACAATTGGTTTTTATAGTGACTTACTTTCACAGTTTGAAAATGTGACAATATACTTTTCAGTTTTCAGTAAAATTGAATATGTTATTAATCAACTATTTGCAGACTATAAAAATTCTGCCTTGGTGGATTTTGATTTGGCTAAGTATACTGTTATTAAGGCGATAAATATTTATAAACCAGTTAATGTTATTGAATCTATTTATACTTCACCTCGTTCGTTTGTCGACGAATTAAAGATGTTTTTAAGTCAGCAAATTGAAAGAGACAGACAAAATACTTCATTAAAGGAATCTGAAATCCAAGCTTTTGAGAATGTATTGATTTTGTTGGATGAGGTAAAACCAATCGAGAATTTGAATTGGTATTATTATCCTGCGTTTGATGGGTTTTGTAGATTGCTTCAAGAGATTAATATCAACGAATATACACTTGTTTTGGATCGCGAGGGCGATAATCAAAATACTTTAAAAGCAGCCTGCAGTGTAGGATTAACTAATGTTAGCGAAGAAGTATCCGATAATGAAATAGGGATACGAATGGCAGATATGTTGTCTGGTTTTATTTCGAAACTAATGCAGGCACTAAGAAATGCATTGATAGATAAGACTTGTAATGAACAGATTAAGAAAAAAGTCTTGCCAAAAGAATGGTTCAGGTTGAATTCCAAGCAACTCAATCTATATAAGAGGCTGTACCGAATATTGTGCGAGAAGAATAAACATTGGTATAGTATTTATTCAGGAATATATTCTGATGATTTAGTTATGTTTATCTCTTTGTTGCAATATATGAATACTTTTGAGTCAGTTGAATGCATTCAGAAAAACTATGATATGCATCCAGAGTATTTGAATAGTGCCTTTTGTGAAAATCTGTCCAATAGATTTTCTATAGTACATAACAAATTGCCTATGGAGTTCGTTAATAATGATAGTGAATCCTTTTGTAATCAAAGAGGAGCAACAGTTCATAAAAATTCATTATTAAATCTAGCACTGCCATTGAAGGAAGGTAAGAATATATATCACGTGCTTTCCGTAGGTATTGATAATAAAGGCACAGTACTAATAACAATAAAAGAAAAAGAAGGCAATAAGTGTTATAGACTTCCAAATGCATACGCAGATTGGGCTGTGCTGTTGATTGATATGGCCAACAGAGGAATGAATCTACTACCGGAAAATGTATTGTTTACAGTTCATGGTGAGGATTACTTCGTGGATATTCTATGAAGATGTTATCTTCGTCTTTGATTTTTCTTTGCTTTCTGTGAGATCATTTTTTGAACTTCAGAATTGTTCATAATAGCACCAACCATAGAATTGCCAACGGAATTCACCAAGTCTTGCTGCTTAAGTTGTTGCTGATGCTTGAATTCTAATTCTAATCTGTCCATGTCGTTTTTGTGCTGTTTTTCAAGAATCTGCATATCGTCTTTTGCCTTTTTTATTGCAAGGAAATAGCTTACACAGCCTGAAATAATTGAACATAATACAGTTGCTATATATGGTAAATATTCTTCCATTGATTTATCCTCCCAAAAATGATGAGCGAAATTATAACTCTATGCATATACTGCTCATCATAATTATAAGTGATATTCATTGTTATTGCTTCTGTTACAAGAAAACTTATTTTTTAGAAAACGAACAAATGTTCTTGGCAAGCGTGTACACATGTGTATAATGCTATATGAGAACGTTTGTTCTTATTATTCTTTGACAATTGCATATATCAAACAAAGCGATAGGTTTTGCAGCGATAGGAATGGTAAGTCGTGAACAGAAACGGGATTTCATTAGGGGTCACGAGGATCGAGATAGCAGGCATCGACAAGTTTGGAACATATAACAATTGAATATAGGGATACTATGCCCATTTATGTTTCAGCTATGTCGGTGCCTTTTTTGGTTCTTCTTCTTTTCAGTTGCTAATAACGTAACTGAAAGTTAATGCGCACTTCCGGCTATTACTTATCCGTTAGTTATGAGATGACGGAAAAGTTTGTGCCATTGTCGAAGTAAATCTAATAGAGACTGGAGGAAAGAATGATGGTCAGAATTTGAGAAAGAGCAGTAAAGCTCTCTAAAAAATCACAGCAAACGACTCGATGCTCTGAGATGGCATCACACACAATTAAATATTTTACGGAGGTAATCGAAATGATTACGAATTTATTTTTAAGAACAAACAGGAATTTTATAGAACGAAAATAAGTGTCCGATACATGTGAGGAGGACATCATTATTTGCTGATAACGTGTGCTTGACCACTTTTTTGCTCCTACAGATGAGAGCTACTTCTCAATTGAACCTTGCACCTAAAACCTTGAGTGTGTATTTATTGTTTAAGAGGTTGCCACTATTTTTGCAGATTTTCATCAATTATCCACATCTTTCCATTCAATGATTTTATTGCCTTTCATTAGCATTACTCTTTCCAGACAAAAAGCTAATTCATTGTTATCAACTAATAATGCCATACTAGTTACTCTGATATATATCAGATAGCCGGTTTCGCTTTTAAGAAGTACCCATTGGTCTTTTTCAGTTGTCCATAGATATTCATGTTCCTTGACATCGTCGCGCAATATCAATTCATCTACAACAGCCGCACCATTTGTGTCACAATGTCTTATTCTAAGATCATATTCATTTATACCTTTATCTAATCCATCAAAAATATATAAATCAGAATCACACTTAGGACAGGATGTAGGGAAACCTTCGGTATTTGTCTCCTTTAAAAACAATCTCTGGAAAACAATACCTTCATTAGAGCGTATTATCCAGGTGAATTTATGACTGCAGTTATAACAAGTTACTTGCCTGCATTGTAATGGGTTATTAGTATTGCCTAAAAACATAGCGTGTTTCTCCTTGGGGTAGGAATATAAGTGCATTAAGTTTTTCAATCTACGTACGTTTTAAATTAATTATCACATAAGAACTGGGAGATTAATTGGATAGTTGATGTGATATTTTATAGATATATAAATAATAGTAACGAATTTGTTGAGAGGAGTAATCGTATGCCAAGAAAGAAAATGGTCATTGATATCAATAGAATTAAGAGCTTTGTTGGTGGACAAATTAGATTTAAAGATTTGATAAATAATATCAGTGATCCTAATCCTAATAAAGTGACATTTGTCTGTAGTGAACCATACTATATTTCTCTGGAAGATATTATTTCTACGATAGAGTTTTTTATCAAGATGGATTTGGATTACGATATCGTAATTGATGATTGGTTTGATGGATTATACTGGTATTTAGGTGATGCTGTTCATATACCTGAGTTGGTTGGCGAGTCTGGAAATTGTATTGAGAATATGGAAATCGGTTTTGAATCTGATAATCCATTTTTTACTTCAGATCAAGAATTCGCTAAGTATGTGCTAGATTCGTTATATAACATTGGTGATTATAGATGGGATTGTATAGATGAGAATTCCTGTTGTTGTAATGAACTTAAAAAGTTATTGCAAGTTATATCTAATTACTCAATTAATAAGGGTAAACCACATGATCAGTGGATTCTTACAAAAACTCAGAAAATAAATCTTATATATTATTACGATGAGAAGCGATTAATCACAGCCGATTCAATAGATCAACAGATATATAAGAAGATACTTATCGAATTAGCTGAAGCGGATGATATTAATGCTCTTAAGACTCTGGGATATGCCTGCTATGGTGATGATAATCCAATATTCACATGTGACTGGGATAAATCACGTGACTGTTTTCTTAGACTTATGGATATAGCATACGACCAATTGAAAGCACAATCAGCCAATACACTTGGGTATATCTATTATTACGGAAGATGTAATAATGGAATCCCTCAATATGAAGAAGCGTATAAATATTTCTCACTGGCTGCCTTCTATGGTTTTTATGAAGCCAGATATAAAGTAGCAGATATGATTCGTGATGGTAAGGGTATCTTCAAAAATGAAGAAGCTGCATTTCGTATGTATATGGATTTATTTGACGACAATTACACGCGCTTTCTGCGTTCATCAGATTCTGTATTAAATGATGTTGCATTAAGATTAGCTAGTTGTTATCAGCACGGTACAGGAACATTCAAAAATTTGATGACAGCTTACTCATATTACTTAATTGCAAGATTAGCAATTGATGAAAGAATGCAGAAGAATAATTTTTTCGGCTTGACGACTGTATCTGCAAGCATAAGATCTGGTCTTTCTGAAGTAAGAAATCAACTTGGAGACAAGTGTAGGAATAAAGTTGTAGCTGTTAATGCTTATAACTTCTTTAATCAATATTTATTAACTGATGATGTTCGTGATTTGAGAGTGAAAATTGAAATCAATAAGAATGGGACTAATATTACATTTACAAGATTAAAGTATAACCAATATGATACTGAGCCATATATGTTGTTAGTCTATCCGACTATCTCATATTGTAAGAAAACTACTTCTGTGAAGTTCTTTATTCCTAAAGAATGTAAGATTACTAATTTTACAGAAAACAGTAGCCTAGTGGTCGATAAAGTTAAACTGAAGAACGGTGAAATACATTTGTATCATAACAAGAAGTTAGTGCTCAGTGTCGATAGTGAAGACTGGCAAATAAAAGCTGAAAGATGTAGAGGCTCGAAGATGATGCATCAATTTGTTAGCATTCAGTTTGAACCCGGTGGAAAGACATATGATTATCTGTGTGATGGTATGGATGTTATTACAGGAGATAAAGTAGTTATACCTAGTATGAATGGTCCTAAAGAGGTTTTAGTTTGTCGTGTATTTCAACAGTCCGAGGCGGATGCACCTATAGAGATTGTTAGATATAAGAGTGTACTTAGCGTTATAAAAGGAGAGTAAATTTACAGTAATATGAAATGCCCTGTTTGTCGTAATAATACTTTTAGTGAGTGTAATTGTGAGGACAACATTTGTAAGGAATGTTTTTGGCAATACAATATGGTTCAAGTTAACGCTCCAGATTTCTCAGGTGGACCCAACCGCCATTCTCTGAATGAATATAGAAAAATGTATTGGACTGTAAAAAGGCGTAATCCTAAGTTTTCATGCAGGAATACTGATGATGCAGATTATATGGTTCGGCTGGATAATTCTGATGATTGGTTGGCAGAGTTGTTTGGAGAGTGGGAATAAAGATGTCTGTTTTTCGAATCATCAATTGTCATAAGGAAAGAGTAACTGTATGAAACACAAACTATTGTTGGATAAATGCTTGGAAATAATAGAGACAATAACAAACGAGTGGCAAGCGTTGGATTTGGGGGTTCCACCACAGTCAATGATTATTGAATTGGGTGATGGTGAACTAATTGATGATAATCTGGTTTATAAAGAATTGATTGCTACATATTTGTATGAGAATAAGCAGCTGAAGGTTATTGCAAATGGAGTGGAACCTCAAAGAGAGCATGTTTCTGATGCGTTCTTTTTTCAAGGGTGGGCAAGAATAGGCATTGATGCGAATGGCACAAGAGGATGCATTGAATACTATTTGGGCCCTAGGTTTGCAAGATCTTTGATTTATGAAATTGTTGAAGACAACGATGGCGTTAAGCTCGGTGATGAATGTATACTTTGGGTTTCTTAATTTACCTGAGACAGCATGAAATAGTGAGGTTATTATGTTTTCTTGTGATGAATGTTTTGATATGAGAATAGAACATGTATATGATTGTCCTGAATGTGGAAAGCATACCCTTCATGCGCAATTAGTTGGATATTGTTCTCAAGCAGAATGTAGTGAATGTGGGTATGGGTATGCTGGTGGCACTTTTTTGAGTCCTTGTTATGAAGATGAAGAAAAATATGATGTGACAATCAATAAACCAGACGATAAGAAAATATTTGTTAAGTTAGCTCGAATTCTTAAGATTAGCGCTATAGAACTACATGAGATTGCCAATGATGATATTATTCGAATTGCTTTCTCTCCATATGAGTGGAGATCTAAGTTAGATGAAATGCAGCAGTTAGGTGTTGAGTACAAATTGAGTGAGGAATTTAAACGAAATTATCCTAGAATAATAACTTGTCCTCATGGGAAAGGGTAACGGTTTGTTATATGAGCAATATTTTTATAAAGATTGAAAAGGATGCTAACACTGTTAAGTATATTAAGCTGATTCGCGACTACGATAAAACGATCTCTATTGGAGATATCAAAAGAAAGATTGATAGTGGCGACTATGTAATCGAATTTGATCCATTTGGTTATTCATTATATGATGAAAGCGTGAAAAATATATCAGAGAAGCAGTATATCAAAAGATTCTATAAACTTGTTCAGGAATTGCAGAAAGCAGGGGCTATCATAACTGTATTTGATGAGAATGGTGATAGTGGTGGTATTCTATTCTTGAAAAGAGAATTGGATATGTGTCTTGGGATTATTGCTGAGACGAAGCGTTATCCAGATTGACGTTGAGTTTTTATCTTCTACTCCGTATAATAAATGTCCTTAATAATCTGTATTGGACTGTTCGTAAGACCTGGGTCCACCATTCGGCGGGTAAGCCCCCCGCCATTTTTATTAAATTTATGGAGCATGTGGCAATTATGTGATTTCTTTACTCGTACAACAAACCCGTACAGGCAGCAATAAAAAGCAAGTAAAGAAATCGCAGATTTCACTCAACTTGATGTAAAGCCTTATAAATAGCTTGTTTAGGAGTATATCACATAAGCCTCTTATTTTTTGTTATGAATAATTAATTCATTTTGGTATCATTGTATTAATAGTGATTTTGAAGAAGGTTTTCTTATGGCTAAGAGAGTTTTAATTGTAGATGACGATAAGGCAATGGCAGAAATTATCGATGACACGTTGTCCGAATATGGCTATGAACCATATAAAGCATATTGCCTCGAAGACGCTTACGAGACATTAAGTAAGCAGACAGTTGAACTTATTATTCTTGATATTAATCTTCCTGATGGCGTTGGTTTTGATTTTTGTAAAGACCTTCGTAAGTATTCAAATGTTCCTATTATTTTTGCAAGTGCAAGAACTATGGAAGATGACAGGATCAAGAGTTTTGATATCGGGGGCGACGATTTTTTAAGTAAGCCTTATTCTCTTAAGGAACTTATAAGTCACGTTAATGCTCTCTTTAGAAGAACATACGGATTTACAAGTGAAGAGAAGATTACAAAGTTTGGAGATATTGTTGTAAATAGTACCTTAAGAACAGTTACAAAGAGCGGAGTTCAGGTTAATCTCTCGCTTCGTGAATTTGATCTTCTCGATTATCTAATTAATAATAAAAATGTCGCAGTAAATAAAGAGAAGCTTTTATCTGAGGTATGGGGTGCTTATAACATTGTAGAGCCTTCTACACTTACAGTTCATATCAGATGGCTTCGTGAGAAACTCGAAGACGATGCATCTAATCCAAAGTATTTTATCACTGTGAGAGGTGTTGGATACGCTCTTAAAATTGATGAGGAAGAGGCTATATAAATGAACAGCAAATCCAAGATTATAGGTTTATGCAGCATCTTTATAGTGATAATTATTCTTCTTACATCTGCATTTATTATTTGGGATATAAATGAAGCGAAGCAGTATTCCAGCAAGCAGATTAATGTAGATATAAATGAGATTACTTATAAGATTGATAATGGTGATATAGAAGGCGCTAAAGAAGGCATAAGAAATCTCCCTAGAAATAGTGGAACTATTAAGGGTAGCAGTATCGCAAGATATGTTATTACTGGTTCAGTTTCCATTGTGGCTATTATTAGCGCTTTTATTTATATTTATGTGACTATATTAAAGCCTTTCGATAAACTTTCGGGATTTGCATCAAGAGTTGCTGCCGGGGACCTTGATGTGCCTCTTGAGCAGGAGAGAGGCCAGTATTTTGGTAAGTTTACGTGGGCTTTTGACAGCATGCGTAAAGAGATAAAGAAGGCAAGAGACGCAGAGAAGACTGCGATTGAGAACAATAAAACTGTAATTGCGACTTTGTCCCACGACATTAAGACTCCAATTTCTTCTATTAGAACTTACTGCGAAGCGCTGGATGCTGGCCTTGACAGAACTCCTGAGAAGAGAAGCCACTACCTTAATACAATTATGGAAAAGTGTGATGAGGTAGGAAGACTTACAGATGATCTCTTTGTTCATTCTGTTTCTGATATGAATCAGCTTAGTGTAACTCCTGTAAGAATTGAACTTGGTGCTTTTATGAAGAGAGCAACAGAGTTACTTTCAGTTGATGGAAATCTTGGATATAGAAGCGACATAAAGGAAGAAACTTTTATTAAGGCAGATCCAGCAAGACTTACACAGATTCTTGAAAACTTGGTTGCAAACTCTGGAAAGTACGCAGGTACAAGAGTAGATATATATACTCACACTGACGATGGCAAAGTTGTAATAGAGGTCCGTGATTACGGCAGTGGAATTCCAGAAGAGAATCTGCCGTTTATTACTCAGAAGTTCTATAGAGGCAATAATATTGAAGGAATTCAAGGCTCTGGTCTGGGACTTTATATCTGTAGTTATCTTGCAGATAAGATGGATGCAGAACTTATCCTTAATAATGTTTATAGTGATAATGAAGATTCCGTCTGCGAAGGATTATTGGCGAAAATAACATTTGGTGCGGTATAATTATGGCATAAAAATACCATACAGAGGAATTCTCATTATGACATCTATACGTATATAGTTGCAGCAAAGCAACTTACAGATAAAATATGGCAAAAATAGCTTTCTTAAGGTTTTCTTAATGTTCGAATAGTTATACTTCGTACATGAAACTTAATAAGGAGACTTTGCATGGCAACTTTAATTAAAGCAAACAAGATTTGTAAGACATACGCGAACGACGGTGTACAGAACCACGTTCTTTCGAATATCGACCTCGAGATTAATGAGGGTGAATTTGTAGTAATAATGGGAGCATCTGGATCAGGTAAGTCCACACTCCTTTACTGTTTGAGTGGAATGACTACAGTAACTTCTGGTGAAGTTATTTATGACAACAAAGACATTTGCAAAATGAAGGAGAAAGAACTTACTGGAATCAGATCTAGCGGTTTTGGTTTTGTTTTCCAGCAGATGAATCTTGTTCCAAACCTCACACTTCGTGAGAATGTAGCAGTTCCTGGCTATCTTAAGAAGAATAAGACTCGTAAGGAAGTAGACGCACGTGTTGATGAACTTTTGAAGACAGTTGGCATCTATGATGTAAAAGACCACAATCCAGCAAGAACAAGTGGTGGTCAGCAACAGCGATGTGCAATCGCAAGAGGTCTTATTAATGAGCCAAAGATTTTGTTTGCTGATGAGCCAACAGGTGCCCTTAACAGAAGCACATCTAATGATGTACTTAATCTATTTACAGATTTTAATAATAAGGGTCAGACAATCCTTCTTGTAACTCACGATATTAAGACAGCAATAAGAGCAACACGTATTCTTTATATTGAAGACGGTTCAATTAAGGGTGAACTTAAGCTTGGTAGTTTTAAGGATGCAGAAGAGAAGGCTCGTGAGGCTCAGGTTAATTCCTGGCTTACTTCACTTAACTGGTAACAAGAGGTGAAGTATGGACATTTTTACTATTGTTAAGGCAAATATTAAGGCTCGTAAGGGCCAGTTTATTGGACTTGTTCTTCTCGTTATTCTCTGCGTTTCAAGTATTGTGGCTTTCTATAATGTAATGCAGTCTTCAAAGCAGAGTTTAAATGATGAATACGATTACATTAATGTAGCTGATGAGATTCTATTTATAGAGAGAGCTAAGGTTACAGATGAGATGCTTGAAACGCTTTCTAACCTTGATGAAATTGATCACTATGTAGTTACTCCTGTTCTAGGCTGTCATTCAGCTGCTCCAGCAGGATGGGATTATAGTGACAGATCAAGAGTATATGAATCTACAATTATGCTTCAGGCAAAGCCAGATGCTTCTACTGGTATCAGGTATCCACAGATTAATGAGAATTTTACTGAGAAAATAACAGACGATTATGTTATTAATCCAGGTGAAGTGTATCTTGCTAATGGTCTTGCTTCTCAGATTAATGTACATGTTGGCGATAAAATTGAAATCGCATGTGAGGGAATCAGAAGAGAGTTCACTATCAGAGGTATTATTGAAGAGCCTTGTGCCGCTGTTACAATCGGATATAAGAATGTTCTTGTAAACGAGGAAGACTTTATAAGTTTTTACGATGAAGTAATGGAAACTTATGCCGGCATGGGTTTTGAGGCAGACTATAACACCTATAGTATTGCTTTATATAAGAGTGATAAATCCATGAAGACAAATGATTTCAGAAGAGCTGTAAATGAGGCAACAGGCATCTATGATTATGCTACTGCAACAACCGAAAGAAATGAATTCAAGGGATATAACGGGATTATCACTGAGATATTTGCAACAGTTTTAATTATTGTAGCTTTCATTCTTTATATCGTATTAATTGTTGTAGTCGGTAATATAATTACTTCAGCAGTAAGAGATAACTATAAAACTCTTGGTATACTTAAGGCTAACGGTTTTTCTGCAGGTAAATTAAGACTTGTTTATATCTTTCAGTACTTAATAACTGAAATCGTTGGTATAGTTATTGGCTTAATCCTGGGATATGCTCTTTGTGGCGTACTTCTTAATAGTTTTGCAAGTTTTTCAGGATTTATCTTTAAGCCACATATTGATGTAGTTATTACTTTATCAATTATTCTCGGTATTCTTTTATTCTCGCTTATTGTTATTGTTTTAAGTACATCAAAGGTATCTCTTGTATCACCTTATAAGGCAATTTCTGAGACAGGCGACGACGTTTACTTTGCTAATAAGATGGTGAATCCAATTACAAAGAGAGGCCTTTCTTTGAGTATTGCTTTAAGACATATTACTTCATCAAAGTTAAGTTATTTAGGACTTGTAATTACTGCCATGATTCTTATGGTTCTTCTTGTCTTTGCACAGGCGTCTGGAACAGCAATGTCTTCAAAGAATACTGTAATCAGTATGACAGTTGCAGGCGAGATCTACATGAATCATATTGAGCACTTAACACCTGAAGAGCAGACAGAAGTATTGGAGTACATAAATTCAAAAGTGACTTTACAGGATAGCGTTGAAGTGACATCTTATTACACTTCTGGCGAATTTGGTAATATCTACACTTTTCTTTATAAGAATGGTGAAGAGGTGCGATGCATTTCGAAGGGGAGAGCTCCTATCTACGATAACGAGATTTGTATAGGGACAGGAATTGCTTCTTCTTACGAAAAGGAAATCGGCGATACTATTGCTATTACTTATAACGGTATGACATTTGAATATCTTATTACTGGAATTATCAGTACTACTAATGATTTGGGTAATGTTGCAGCATTTGGCTTAGAAGCTGCAGCAAGAATTGGATTTGACGAACGTCTTGATTATTCAGTAATGGTTCTTGTTATTGAGAATCCAGATAATCCTAATGAATGGTATCCAAAGGATAAAGCAGAAGAGCTTTGCACTGAGCTTAATGAGAAATACGATGAACTTTACTGTATTGCACCTGAGACATCAATATTTGGTTCTCAGATTGATGGAGTTATTGAACTTATTAAATACGTAATCTATTTAATTACAATTGTGATTGTATTTATTATTATTAATATGAGCTGCTCTAAGTTCTTCCATAACGAGATAAAGCAGTGTGGTGTAATGAAGGCAAATGGATTTACTTCATCTTCAATTCGATGCCAGTTTGCAATAAGATTTGCGATTGTATTTACAATTGGAAGTTTGCTCGGCGGAGTTTTATCTGGAATAGTTTTGGAACCAGCATTTGGAGTTCTCTTTGGTATTTTTGGAGCTTCGACAATACATGTCGATTTCCATCCTTCGATGTATCTGATACCTCTTGTGTTTGTAATGATCATTTCTTTCATCTGTGCTTACATTTCTTCACGCAAGGTAAAGAAAGTCGATGTGAATGTTTTGATTACGGAGTAATAAAACAGAATCCAGTCAACATAAGTTGGCTGGATTTTCTGCTTAATCCCAATATTATGTGATTACTAAATAGTGTACAGTTTTATGAACTACGCGCGCTATTGGCTGTACTTCAGGCAGAAATAAAAAGCAAGTAAAGAAATCGCAAATTTCACACAATTAGGTTTTTGAAAACCCTTATAACTAGCTTGTTTAGGAGCATCACTTCGGTGGTGCTCCTTTTTTTTGCGTTAAAGCAATCAGTACACGGAGGATTCAAGCATCGCGTACCAATCGCGTACCAAAATTCAAATTGACCGCGTATCACGAAATTAGGCTTTTTAGGCGTTCAAATGTTACAATTTCTAATTTTTTGATTTTTTGAAAAAATTTTTTCATAAAGTGTTTTCGTTTTGGCATTTTTATTTCTAATTAGTGAAGGGGTCAATACTCCAGGTCGAGGATGACTATTTATGGACAGGGGCTTGGACATGTGTTTGGGCTCCTGTTAAAGCGAATAATATA
>JAKSRE010000004.1 GCA_024403775.1 Clostridia bacterium
AGATTACGTTCTCGCTCCTTGAAGTAGGGGAATTCTTGCTTGATTTAGTTAAAAATCAAAGCAAGAATTCCGCTTCCTGCAAATGCACCAAGAATCTGAGATACGATATACGCACAAAAACCCTTTGAATCCATTCCACCAGACATAAAAACGCCAAGTGATACAGCTGGATTGATATGGCAACCAGATATATTACCAATAGAATATGCCATAGCTACAATAACAAGACCAAAGCCAAAGCTGTAAAGATATAACCACCTCCGTTAACCGCATCACAA
Organism: Clostridia bacterium; assembly: GCA_024403775.1. Classification (GTDB taxonomy): domain Bacteria; phylum Bacillota; class Clostridia; order Saccharofermentanales; family Saccharofermentanaceae; genus Saccharofermentans. Next base: position 279 of record JAKSRE010000004.1, read on the forward strand.
CCTACGAGCATTGCTGTACCGCAACCAAGCAAAACTAATGTCATGGTTCCAATAAATTCTGCAATATACTTAGGCATCACAAAACCTCCTATAAGTAAGATATATATATTTACTACTTTATTTGCGTTGTGTATTAGAACTTGCAATAATTATCTGTAAGTGATAAATTCTAATAAATTATTTAGGAGTATGCTTTATGAACATTTACGAATCTGGTGAGATGTATCTTGAGACAATTCTGACATTATCTCAAAAATCAGAATTTGTTAGATCTATTGACATAGCTGAAAGCATGAATTTCTCAAAACCTAGTGTCAGTCGCGCTGTTAAAAATCTCAAACAGGAAGGATTTATTGCGATTGATAGCAATGGTTATATATCACTTACTGAGTCAGGATTATCAATTGCAAATAAGATTTATGAACGTCATACAGTTCTCACTGAAGTTTTAATGAGCATTGGTGTAGACAAAGAAATTGCTGCTCAGGATGCTTGTAAAATTGAACATGACATAAGCGATACTTCTTTTGAAGCCATTAAGGCAGTAATCAAGAAAACAAAGTAATCATCCAATAGTGACATTACCGTCACCAGTAATATCTATTTTATCCCCACCAACAAATGCTGACTGGGGATTTATTTTTGTCAAAAAGAAGTCTTTAAACCTTGCAAGATATTCACGAGCAGTATAATAAGGCTGCTGAACAAATTCATGTCCAGTAGCAATAAATCCATAGGATTCTATGCCTAATATTCTGCTGTCATATAAAGAACGATATAAATGATATTCCTGTGTAATAACAACAATTCGACTACATCCAAATACTTCTTTGGCTCTTCTCATACTTTCATAAGTAGAAAAACCAGCATGGTCCATAAAAATATCTTCTGAAGGTATTCCTCGCTCCATCAAATAATCTCTCATAACATTTACTTCATCATAAGAAATAGTTCCATGATCTCCACTTAATAAGACTTTAGGAGCTACCCTCTCATCATATAAAACCAAAGCAGCCTTAAGTCTGTCTTCAAGCATTACTGAAGGATGTCCGTTAACTACTCCACAGCCAAGTACAAGAATACACTCAAATGACTTATCAGAAGTATTCTTTTGGAATTTATCCAAATCAGAATAAACATAATCTGAAACTTTATTTATCACATATACATTTACGGAGAATAAAAAGACACACATAAGTAAAACCAGGATAATACCAGCAGTCAAAATTCTTCTTAAAACTAAAAATTTATGGTTCATTACTATTCCCCTGATCCTGTTTTTTTGATAGTAGTTCTACTCTTATAGCTTCCATATTCACAGTTAATTGTCTAATTGTAATTGCTGAAAAAAGAAAGACAGAACTAACCGTTATCCCAGCTACAATTACAAAAACAGCAGGAAGACTATGGTTAATAAGACTTAATACCCATATCAAAAGAATTGCTGACAGATATACCAGTTCCAATGCGATATAGTACTTCTTAAATGATTTATATTTAGCATCAGGTTTATAAAAACAAAGAAGATATATCAAAATAGAGATTGCAATTAACAAAAATGCACTTGCAACTATTATTGAAATCATATTCTGATCCCCCTGCTATGGAATTCAGCAACTATCAATTCATTAATTCTTGTCTCGAGTTCCTCTCTTGTTCCAGAATTGTTAATCTCAAAATCGCCTAAAGCAAGATACTCATCATCAGTCATCTGCATTGCCATTCGTCTTCTTGCTTCTTCTTCAGACATTCCACGCTTAACGATTCTCTCTACACGTACTGTCTCTTCACAGGTTACAACCCAAATCTGATTACATCTTGATACAAAACCATTTTTAACAGGAATAGGTACATCAAGAACAAGTGCTTTTGTACCCTTCTGTCTCTCCTCTTCAATGACTTTATCCATATACTCAAATACACATCTATGTATAATTGTTGATAAATTATCAAGTTTGGTTCTATCATCAAAAACTATCGAAGATACATATTTACGATTTAAAGAATTATCTGAATTTATTGCTCTGTTTCCAAATAATTCTCTAATAGATTCTATCGCAAGGCCATCAGCTTCAGTTACCTTATGAGAAATCTCATCAGCATCCAAAACTAAAACGCCTTTATCTCTTAATATAGAACTAACTGTACTTTTACCAGAACCTATACCACCTGTTACACCAAGAATAAACACTTATCTTACTCCTTAATAAATCACTTTGCCTCAAGCCAGTTACTACCAATTCCAACATCAGCTCGAAGTGGTATGTTAAGTTTAACAACACTTTCCATAACAGACTTAACCATAGAAGCTACATCTTCAGCATCTTTAGAATCACACTCAATGATAACTTCGTCATGAACCTGCATTACAAACTTGGCATTTGGATATTTCTGTCTTAATGTCTCATCAACAGCATTCATGGCAAGTTTAATAATATCAGCTGCACTTCCCTGAATAGGAGTATTCATAGCAGCTCTGTAACCAAACTCACGTAACTGATGGTTACTGCTCTTAAACTCATTAATATATCTTCTTCTTCCAAACATTGTATCGACATAACCGTTTGTCTCACCCATCTTCTTAAGTCCTTCAAGATAACTTGTAACTTCAGAAAACTGCTTATGATATTCCTCAATAAGAGCTTTTGCCTCTCCAAAAGAAATTCCAAGATCATTAGATAATCCAAAAGGAGTAATACCATAAATAATACTAAAATTAACAGTCTTTGCTGCAGATCTCATCTTGGAAGTAACAAATTCTTCTGGGACACCATAAAGCTTAACTGCAGTACTTGTATGAATATCAGCATCAGAATTAAAGCTGTCACACATTACCTTATCCCCAGACAAATGAGCAAGAAGTCGAAGTTCAATCTGAGAATAGTCCGCATCAACCAGAAGCCTTCCATCTGGCGCAGTAAACGCTTCTCTGATTCGACCTCCGTCATCAGTTTTAACAGGAATATTTTGAAGATTTGGCTCCAAAGACGAAAGTCTTCCTGTATTAGTCATTGCCTGTGTAAATGTTGTATGTATTCTCTCCTCATCATCAATATACGGCTTTAATCCAACTGCATAAGTTGAATCAAGCTTTGTAAGTTTACGATACAAAATAATATGATCGATAATAGGAGAATATGAACGAAGCTTATTAAGTTCCTCTACAGACGTCGAATAAGAACCTGTCTTACTCTTCTTTCCTGCTGGAAGCTGTAATTTCTCGAAAAGCACAACTGAAAGCTGCTTTGGTGAAGAAATATTGAATTCCTCACCTGCCATACAATAAATATCTTCCTCAACCTTCTTAATTCTATCAGTAAGTTCATTATGAAAATCTGAAAGCATCTTGGAAGACACGTGCATTCCATCACGTTCAATAGAATCAAGCGTATGAATAAGTGGCAGTTCTATACCATAAATAAGTTCATTTACATTCTGTTCCTTAATTCTGTCAGCCTGAATTCTGCTCATCAAAAGAGTAAGTTTTAAATCTCTTATATCCGAAAGATAATAGTCTTCACTAGATTCAGCCTTATCTACCACTTCCAGCATATCAAGCATATTAAGCTGCTTCGGTTCTTCCTTTTTAAATGGATAACTCATAACAGCAGTTCTCTCAAAGGTATCATTAAAAGTAATCTTGGCACCCTCAATGATATTTAAAATATAAGCACATATCTTCGTATCGAAAATAATATACTTCTTATCTATAGCATTCTTCATTATCTTGTTAGTTTCCTTAAAATCATAGGAAGCTAACTGAGGCTTTAAATTGTATTTTTCAAAACTAACTGAATCCAAAACTTCTTTTACCAGGTCACAACTTGTAATCCAGACCTTATCATCAGACAATGTAGTAAATAATGCCTTGTTTTTGCTCTTATTAAAAGATATTGCAAATACAGGATATTCATCACCAGCATTTTTTTCTAAAGAAGAATTAATCTCACTTACAACTTTTTCTATGTCATCTCCAACATAAGTAGAATTCAAAATAACACTTTTATCAAGCTTTATATAATCCAGAATTGAATTTTTTACTTCAGCAACAAATCCATCCTGCAAGATAACATCTTCAGTAATTGTTGGTGTAAGATTATCGAGTTTAAGTTTTTTTGCCAAAGACTTAAGAGAATACTCCATCAGTCTGTCATAACACGCCTGTTTATCTGGAATCTCTTCATAAGTTGTGCTCTCTACTCCAAAAGGTACAGGAACAAATCTGTCTATAGTACAAAGTTTAAGATTTAAATCCAGCTTTTCTTCTGCACCAGTAAGATTTTTCTGTTGGGCAGGAGTAAGCTCATTAATATGAGAGAGAACTCCTTCTATATCACCATACTTTTGTATGAGTGAGAAAGCAGTCTTAGGTCCAATCTTTTCAATTCCGATAATATTATCAGAAGAATCTCCCATAAGAGCTTTAACAAAAATAAACTGCTCTGGAGTAACGCCGTTTTCCTCTTCAAAATGAGTTTTGTCATAAAGAATTCTTGGTGGCATTCCCTTCTTTGAGCAAGGCATAACTACACTTGTCTTATCAGAAATAAGCTGATAGTCATCATGGTCACCACTATAGATAAATACTTCCATAGAAGCTTCCTCACCAAGTCTAGATAAAGTACCAATCAGATCATCCGCCTCAAAACCTGCAAGTTCCATTCTCTTGATACCTATAACATCAAGAAGTTCTTTTACAACAGGCATTTGAGCTGCCAAATCTGGATCCATAGGCTTACGGGTTGCCTTATAATCCTTGGACATTTTGTGTCTGAATGTTGGTGCTTTTAAATCAAAAAGCACACAGATATCTGTTGGCTTATATTCGTCAATAACAGAATAAACTGAATTAAAGAAACCATTAACAGCTCCAGTAGGAATTCCACTACTACTAGTAAGAAATGTCTTGCACCCGTAGAAGGCACGATTAATTATTGAATTACCATCTACTAATAACAATTTCTTTGTCATAATCGTCTCCTTAATTCTTTATGTTATTCATTAATCTCTTTTATTCTTATTTGCATTATGTACTGCGTGTGCTGTTGAGATCATAAGCTTTATTCTGTTAAGCTGATTAGCCTCCGAAGCTCCTGGATCATAATCAATCGGGATAATATTCGAATTAGGATACTGTCTTCTAAGTTCCTTAATCATTCCCTTTCCAGTTACATGGTTAGGAAGACACGCAAATGGCTGTGCACAAATAATATTAGGAACTCCGCCCTTAATTAATTCAATCATCTCCGCTGTAAGGAACCAGCCTTCACCACAGAAATTACCACAAGACAGGATAGATGAGGATGATTTTGCCATCTCTTCAATTCTCTCAGTAGTAGTAAACTTACCATTTGTCTTAGCAAAAGCCTTATTAATTGGTTTTCTCACGCTCTCGATAATCTCTATAGCTACTTTATCGATATTGGCAGTCTTCTTACTTCTTCCAAGATTTTGTGCTGCCCAGATTGGGTTATAAGCACAATAAAGGAAGAAATCCATTACACCTGGAAGAACAGCTTCGCAGCCTTCTTCCTCAATAACATCAATTACATCATTATTGGCATCAGGATGGAACTTTACAAGAATCTCTCCAACAACACCAACTCTAGGCTTTCTATCCTCTGTATCAATTGGTAGCTTATTAAACTTATCAACAGCAAGTTTTACAAAAGCACCATATGACTTAACATTAGGAATATTATCAAGATCCACATCTATTTCCTTAAGACACGCCTTAATTCTGTTCTGCTGTTCAGCATCATAATCATCAAAATTATTAGGCATAATCTGATCATAACGCTTATTAAGAGATGCCATATAGTCACTCTTATTAAAGAGCTTAATTCCTACAATATTAAGATATCTGTATAAAGCATTAGCAGATCCCTTTACCTTCTCATATGGTCTTGTTCTTAAAACAAGAGTAGACATCATATCACCAAGAGCAAATGCTCTTACAGCATTAAGAGCAAACGCTGGATTAATCTTAAATCCACTATTCTTTTCGAAGCCCTGAACAGAAAGTGCTATAACAGGAATCTGTGAATAACCAGCTTCCTTAAGTGCCTTTCTCAAAAAGCCTACATAGTTAGTAGCACGACATCCTCCTCCGGTCTGGGTAATAGCCAAGGTAACATTATCAGGATCCACTTCTCCATTAATAACAGCATTAATCATCTGACCAACAACCACAATTGATGGGAAGCAGGCATCATTATTAACAAATCTGAGACCACACTCAATATCTTCTCTTGTTGCCTTCTTCAGTATCTTCATCTTGTAGCCTTCCTTACGGAATACTGCTTCAAGGAAATCAAACTGCATAGGAGCCATCTGAGGCGCAATAATAGTGTGTTCCTTCTTATGTTCCTTGGTAAACTCTACACGCTTAAGTACGTATGAATCCTTAACAGTATTTTCTCTATTATCAAGAATTGTCTCCTTATTACTCCTCTCTTCCATAGCAACAACCAGTGATCTCATTCTGATTCTTGCTGCACCAAGATTACTTACCTCATCAATCTTTAAGAGAGTATAAAGCTTACCAGAAGACTCAAGAATCTCCTGAACCTGATCTGAAGTAACTGCATCAAGACCACAACCAAAACTTGTCATCTGTACTAATTCAAGATTTGGCTGATTTATAACAAAAGCAGCTGCTTCATAAAGACGAGTGTGATACATCCACTGATCAACAACCCTAATAGGTCTTGAGAGATTACCAGGAACTGCAACAGAATCTTCTGTAAGAACTGCAAGTCCTAATGAGTTAATCATCTCTGGAATACCATGGTGTATTTCTGGATCAATATGATAAGGTCTTCCTGCAAGAACAATACCCTTCATATTCTCCTTCTTCATTTTCTCAAGGATTTCCTTACCCTTGTTACGAATGTCCTCTTTAAATTTATTGTATTCTTCACTACCTGCTTTTACAGCCTCTACTGCTTCCTGAATAGTTACATTCCAGTAAGCGAAAGTATTAACAAGTTTCTCTGCAACAATATTAAGATTATCAAGTGGAATAAATGGATTTAAGAACTTTATATTCTTTTCTCTTATATTCTCAACGTTATTCTTGATAACTTCAGGATATGAGCAGACAATTGGACAGTTATAGTGATTGCCTGAAGCCTCATTCTCTTCGTTCTCATAAGGAACATCTGGATAGAAAATTGTTGTTATATTTCTCTCGATAAGATTCTCTATATGTCCATGTGTGAGTTTAGCAGGATAGCATACAGACTCAGAAGGAATAGTATCCATTCCTCTTTCAAATAATTCATGAGTAGATCTTGAAGATACTATAACTCTAAATCCAAGTTTTGTAAGAACAGTAAACCAGAAAGGATAGTTCTCATACTGATTAAGCGCTCTAGGAATACCGATTGTTCCTCTTGTAGAATCCTTCTCACTTAATGGCTTATAGTAACTGAAAGTTCTCTCATATTTATACTTAAACAGATTAGGCACTGAATCAAGTCCGCTAAGTTCTTCAACACTTACCATCTCACCCTTTTCACATCTGTTACCTGATACAAATCTCTTTCCATTAGAGAAAGTAGAAATAGTAAGTTTACAGTGATTAGTACAGAACTGGCACTGTCTGTTCTCAGTCTCCATATTAAATGAATTGAGTTCATCAAGTGCTAAGACAGTTGTATCCTTAATCTTATCATTATCATAGGCACGCTCAATTGCAATAAGAGCAGCACCAAAAGCACCCATAAGTCCAGCTACATTTGGTCTTATTACCTGACGCTTGGAAACAAGTTCAAAACATCTTAAAATCGCATCATTTAAGAATGTACCGCCCTGAACAACTATGTTTTTGCCAAGTTGTTCAGTATCTCTAATCTTGATTACTTTATACAAAGCATTTCGAACAACAGAATAAGAAAGACCTGCAGAAATATCTCCTACTGAAGCACCTTCCTTTTGTGCCTGCTTAACCTTGGAATTCATAAATACAGTACATCTGGTGCCAAGGTCAACTGGGTTTTCCGCCTTAAGTGCTTCTTTGGAGAACTGCTGTGGCTCCATACCAAGTGTCTGAGCAAAAGTCTGAATAAAAGAACCACATCCAGAAGAACATGCTTCATTAAGCATAATAGAATCTATTACGCCGTTACGAATTCTCATACACTTCATATCCTGACCGCCGATGTCGATAATAAAATCAACCTCTGGGCAGAAATACTTGGCAGCACGGAAATGCGCCATAGTCTCTATCTCACCCTCATCAACGCCAAGACCAGCCTTAATGATATTCTCACCATATCCAGTAACGCAGGAATAAGCAAGATAAGCCTTTGGTGGGAGTTTAGAATAAATATCCTTAAGAATATCTACTGCACTCATTACAGGATTACCACGGTTACTAGCATAGTAAGTATAAACAAGTTCCTTTTTGCTATTAATTACAACAGCCTTAGTTGTTGTTGAACCGGCATCCATACCAAGAAATAAAGGTCCTTCCTGAACAGACAAATCCATAATATCAAGCTTTGCCTTCTCGTGACGATCATAAAAAGCCTTCTTCTCGCCCTCATTCTCGAAAAGCGGTGCAATATGTATAATGTCTGGAGTAAATCCATCTTTATTCTTAAATCTTTCAAGTAAATCAGAAAGTAAAACTGATTCACCCTTAGCGCTCAATGCTGCACCAAGAGCTACATAAATCTGAGCTTCATCTGGCATCCAGAAGGAATCAACTTTATCTGCCAATGTTCTCTCAAAAGCATTTCGAAGTTCAGAATTAAAGAACAATGGTCCTCCGAGGAAAGCAACATTACCCTTGATTGGTCTGCCACAGGCAAGGCCAGCAATTGTCTGATTTACTACAGACTGATAAATTGAAGCAGCCAAATCCTCTTTAGCAGCACCTTCATTAATAAGAGGCTGTAAATCACTCTTTGCAAAAACACCACATCGGCTTGCAATTGTATATAAAGAACGATAATCCTTGGCAAAATTGTTAAGACCATCTGCATCAGTCTGAAGAAGAGAGGCCATTTGGTCGATAAAAGCTCCTGTACCACCAGCACAGGTACCATTCATTCTCTGCTCTAATACTGGATGCATATATGTAATCTTTGCATCTTCACCACCTAATTCGATGATAACATCAGTTTCTGGGTGAAACCTTTTGATAGCTACGGTCTCAGCCATAACTTCCTGAATAAAATCAAGTCCAAGCCAATTAGCAACTGAAAGACCGCCAGATCCAGTTATTGTGACCTGACACCTCATTGCATCATATTTAGCATTAATTTCTTCAAAAAGAATATTAAGCAGTCCCGAAATATCTGAATGATGTCTTCTGTATTCACTTAATACAATCTTATCTTCGTCAAGCAAAACTACTTTAATAGTTGTAGAACCGATATCAAGTCCAAGTTTGTATATCTTGTTTTCCATTCCTACTCTTCTCCTCGGTATTACCTAAATCAGACTCATATTTTCTTATTTACCGGAGCCCCTTTAGGCTGATTCTTACTATCCGTTTTTATTGTCGTTTGATCTATTGGCTGACTTTGAGAAACTTTATTATTAGGTTTCTTCCTTTTCCCTGCTGGATTCTCAGGCACACAAATCTTATCTTTATTTAATCCACTTTCAATATTACTAAGTGAATCTTTCTTTAATCTGTCTAGTCGTTCCTGTTCCTCTTTTTTAAGTAACTTTTTAAAATCAAGAGTATTCTTAAGTATCTCTCGATAATGGTTACTAAGAGATATGGACAACAGCTCATCAGGAACTCCCATTTCCAGATCAAATGGTTTTCTAAATCTGTCAAAACAGTCAAGGTTAAGTACCTTTACCGCAAGTGCAACATTCTTCTCATACTCATCAAAACTACATTTAAGTCCAAGAGAGAATGGAAGCCCCGTAAAATTGATGTTTACATATGGCAGATTAGTAGAAAAAATCAAATGCAATGTAACAAGCTTCATGTATGACTCAAGATTAATACAGCTTTGTGAACATATCAAAGCAAGGCTTCCTGGTCTTGGCATATTTGAAATATCTGACTTCTCTCCTTCAAATCCATTAGCCCACAAGTAATATAACTCTCTATAAACATCATTTTTGAAGTTCTCAAAATCCTGGGTTAGTGGTTTTGCAAGAACAACACTTCCCAGACTAAAAATATACTGCATATATGATACTTCTAGATAATTTGGAACAGAGAACCACTTAAAATAAGCAGCAACATCTCTGCTATTAAAAATATAAGTATTTGAATTACTTATTTCTCTATCCATAATCATCACCATTAAACACAATTTTTTAGGTTCTCATTATATCATAACAGGCAACCTTTTTACATTATTTATGGGGTAAAACTATGTCAACTTAAGGTATAAAATATGTAATTTTGTACAAAATGAATGACCGCATTAAGCGGTCATTACATGAATAAAATATTAAATCAAAATAGCTTGAGCAATTAGGAAATAGACAAGAAGTGATACAGCATCAACGATTGTGGTAATAAATGGACTTGCCATAACTGCAGGGTCAAAACCTATTCTTTTTGCAACCATAGGTAACGAACATCCAATTATTTTTGCAACTACTACTGTCAAAACCATAGTCGCACAGACAACAGCGGCTACTGAAAGTGTAACTGAGGAATTATGGAATATAATTCTGTCGACCAGCATAAGTTTTGCAAAGCAGGCTAACGACAGCGCAGAGCCGCATAACGCAGCTGTTCGTATCTCTTTCCAGATAACCTTAGGCAAATCACTAAACTCAAGTTCCCCAAGTGATATTGCACGAATAATAGTAACTGATGCCTGAGAACCTGAATTACCACCAGTATCCATAAGCATAGGAATAAAGGCAGTCAATACAACAGTCGCTGCAAGTGCATCCTCAAAACCAGTGATAATCATTCCTGTAAATGTAGCTGATACCATGAGAAGCATAAGCCAGGGAATTCTCTGCTTAAAAACATCGAAAACATTAGAACGAAGATATGTCTTCTCAGAAGGCATCATACCAGCCATGAGCTCGATATCCTCTGTAACCTCGTCTTCCAAGACGTCCATGGCATCGTCGAACGTGATAATTCCGACCATTCTGTTATCATTATCAACAACAGGAAGTGCCAAAAAGTTATATTTGGAAAGTTTGTGAGCTACTGACTCCTGATCTTCCATGGTATTTACACATATAACATTCTTATCCATGATATCTTCGATAAGGCTTTCGTCTTCATTCGTAAGAAGAAGATCCTTTACAGTAACAAAACCCAGTAATTTACGCCCTTCTGTAACGTAACAGGTATAAATTGTTTCCTTATCAATACCTGTACGACGAATACGTTTAATTGCTTCATCTACAGTCATCTGAGGACGAAGTGATACGTACTCGGTAGTCATAATAGAACCAGCAGAATTCTCAGGATAACGTAAAATCTCATTAATTTCCTTACGCATCTGAGGATCAGCCTGAGCAAGAATTCTCTTAACTACATTTGCAGGCATCTCTTCAACAAGATCTGCAGCATCGTCAATATATAATTCCTGTACTACTTCACGAAGCTCTGAATCTGAAAAACCTTTAATTAAATGCTCCTGAAGTTCTGGCTGCATCTCAACAAAAGTCTCAGCAGCAAGTTCTTTTGGAAGCAAACGAAATAGGAGAGGAGTCTTCTCCGGCTCTATTTCTTCAAAAACACCTGCTATATTTGCAGGATTCATTGTAACTAGAATATCTTTAAGAGTTGAATACTTCTTCTCATCAAGAAGCAACTTTAAAGTAATCTCTAAAGTGACATTATGCTCTGCCATCGGTATATCTCCTTATTTATTATTAGAAATCCGATTCTGCAGACCAAACTAGAAAAAATTGAGATTTATTCCAAAGACATTAAAAGAAGCAGTTTGTCGCCGGAACATCATCTGCGTTCTTTATACTTCGGTCTTCAGAACTATTGTTAGTTGTTCCGTCCATGACGCGCTCCTTTCATGCAAAAAAAATTCATACGCTAATTAGAATAACTTGTAATACTAATATTGTCAAATAAAAATATTACTTATTCTTCTTATCATTTTCTTTGATTGTCTTTTTGATAACGCGGAAGTCCTTTACAGCCTTCCATCCAATCTTACAAATCTTTTTGAAATTAATTGAATTTACTCCGCCCTGACGAGGTCTAAATGTGATAGGAGTAAACTTTACATTCTCCTTATTGTGCACAAGAAGAACTGATAAAACTACATTTGACAGATTGAAATCCTTAGGAATCTGTGGAACATATTTCTCAAGTGTAGCTCTTGGCATGAGTCTAAATGGAGTATTGGCGTCTGTAACACTCTCACCAAATACGAGTTTAATAACAAGTTTTAAAGTCTTAGTTACAAAAACACGTGAGAAACCATCCTGTCTGTGGTTACGGTGACCAATAATAGCTGCATACTGAGTTCTCTCTTCCCAGAAAGGATAAAACTCATCTGGAATTGTCTGTCCATCACTATCTGTCTGGAAAATATAATCAGCACCATTCTCTATACAGTAATTATATGCATAAAGAACTGTTGCACCATGACCTGAATTTGGTTTATCAACTGGGATAAGCTGTGGCAATTTTTCCTGAAGTTCCTGGAGCTTCTTATAGGTATTATCCTTACTTCCATCATTAAAGATTACAAGTCTTGAATCTTCACCGATTCTCTTTACTACTTCATGCCATTCAACTGCAACCTGCTCAATGTTATCTTCCTCATTATATGCAGGCATTACAATATAAAGCTTATCTGCCATATTAATTCTCCTTAGTTCTGATCGTTCTTACTAAGAGAATCAAGGTTCTTCTTATCCATCTCCTTCATAGAAGTACCATTACTCATAAGGAGACCTTCAACCTTCTCCTGCTCCTTAGGACGTTTAATCTTAAGAGTAGTAGTCTTGATCATATCCTCTTCTGTAAAAACAAAATATTTAATAGCCTTATATGAAGGCATATTGTGATTAACGTCTTTTATTTTATCATCAAGATACAAAGAAATGTCATCATCTGTAAGATTTTTTTCTTTTCCAAGAATATTTGCAATTCTTTTTCTGTCAATAAGAGTCAAAGCACATATATCAATCGTCTCTTTGGCATTCTTGTTACCCCATACAAAAACTTCAGTGACACCAGGTATATCAAGAACAAGAGTCTCAATCTCTTCTGGGAATGCTTTCTTACCATTTGTAAGTACAATCATAGACTTAACACGGCCAGTTACAAATATTGAACCAGTCTTATCAAGATATCCCATATCACCAGTATGGAACCAGCCATCATCATCAAGAGCTTCTCTTGTAGCTTCCTCATTATTAAAATAACCCTTAAATACGCAGTCAGACTTGGTCATAATCTCACCAATTCCCTTATCTGAACCGTCTTCAGTATTAATTCTTACACTGATATCAGTAAGTGGGCGTCCTACACTACCATAAACGTTACAATCAGTAGTTGTAACAGAAATAACTGGGCTTGTCTCTGTCAATCCATAACCCATAAGGAAATCAATTCCAAAATCATTAAAAGCCTTAATATACTTCTTATCAATTCCGGCTCCACCAATAACTACGAGACGGATGTGACCTCCAAGTTTCTCAAGAACCTTGGAAAAAACTGCACGTCTTATATCAACACCAAGCTTAAAAAGGAATCTGCTCACAGGAAGCATAATTCCAAGAAGTCGTTTAGTCTTTGGCGACTTTTCTATAGCGTCATTAATTTTATCGTAAACATTTTCGTAAAGAAGAGGAACAGAAACCATAACTTCGACATGCCACTCTTCCATATTTTTACTAATATATCTAAGACCGTCACCAATACAGATACACACACCCTGAGAAAGAAGGAAAAAGTCACATGTATTCTCGAAAGTATGATGTAAAGGTAATACAGAGAAATCTCTCTCTCCAGGCTTAACATAAAGAGTTGTACTAATTGAATAGATATTTGACAAAATATTACGGTTCGTAAGAAGAACACCCTTACTCATGGAAGTAGTTCCAGAAGTAAAAAGAATAATCTTTATCTCATCTGGATCAATCTCCTGTGTAAGGAAACGATTATCCCCTTCAGAATATAATTTCTGTCCTTCCTTAATATATGTATCAAGTCGCTCAAATCTGGAATCCTCAGAAGGCCAGGAAATCTCATTCTCAAAACCATCGTCAGACATTAATACAAAGCGCTCAAGAGCTAAATTTAATGAACCGTCATCAATACCCTTGGCGATAGACAGCATCATCTTGTGCTGCTTATGATGATAGAAAACCACTTTCGCTTCACTTCTTGAAAGTAAGTTTATAACCTCTCCTTCTGGAAGAGATTTATCCAAAGGTACAACAGTAGAATTTGAACTTAAAACTGACGCATAGGATACGAACCACTCATATGCATTCTCACCAATAACAGCAAGTTTATCTTTATGATACTTACTGTTAATTAAATATGTAGCAAGACCAACCATATCATTAAAGAATTCATCAAAACTTCTGTGCAATTCACTTTGATTAGGCTTACGTCTAAAAATAAATGCATCCAAAGCAGCATATTCTTTACATGTATCTACGAGCATATCTCGCATTGTTAAATACTTCTTAGCTTTTAATAACGGGGTTCCTGTTACTACACGCATATGTACACCTCCAAATCAGAAGCATATTATCATTAATTGTTTACTAAGTAAACAGTTTGCAAACAAATAATTTGAATATCAAAGAATTTTTTTAGTATTATCTGTATTTGCCCGTTGCACAACACAAAATACTGTTTTATTATTGAAATGATGAACATAAGTTAGGAGATTTTGGTATGAGTGATTCTGAAGAGAAAATTAATAATTCAAATAGTAAAAATATTAATAAGTCGAATGAACTTGATGACAAGTACCCAACAAAACGTGGCTTTATTGGATATTTTTTAACTTATGGTGTATTATTCTTATCTTCAATCGGTTTAAGTATGAAGGCTATTGGTAGAGAAAACTTCCCTGATAAAAACCCTTATATAGTAACATCAAATCATCAGTCCTATATTGATGGTCTTTATATCGCTAAATACTTACCTCGTGGACATTATAAGTATATGTGTTGTCTCGCTGATAGTACTCTTGAGGATAAACATGGCTGGGCTGGACGTAATGTAATGCGTGTAGGACGCGGAATAGCAATAGATAAATTTGGTAATCCTATGAGAGGACTTATTAAGGCAAAAAAAGAAGTTGAAAAAGGAAATATCTGTTTTGTATTCCCTGAAGGTATGCGTACACCTACTGGAAGACTTCTTCCTTTTAAAGAAGGCGCATGTTATCTTGCTATTAAGGCTAATGTTCCTTTGGTTCCAACTTATATATCTGGTGTTTATGATTTTTGGCCAAAGACTGAAACGTGGCCTCACCCATTTAAAGGTTTCCTCAAGCGCAAGAAGATTCGAATTGTAATTGGTGAACCTATTTATGGTAAAGATTTTGATAATGATGCGAAAAAGATGACTGAATATATTTACAACTGGACACTTGATATGGACAATAAATATAATGATCCAGAAGTATTGGATAAAGCATTATTCAAGAAGAAAAAGAATTAAGAATGAAAAACGAGGCTGTCTCATAAGTAATTGGAAAATTATTTTTGAGATGGCCTCTTTAATTTTATGGTTAATGTTAGATATCAATTAATTATTCTAACATAAACTTCTTATCTATTTATATTTTGCATATATCTACAGACAAACCATCATAAAATTGTTTACAAATAAATAATTTGATTATCAAAGAATTTTTTAGTATTATCTATATGTGCTCATTGCACAAAGTTAAATACTGATTTATTATTGTATGACGAATACAAACGAGGAGATTTATATATGAGTGATTCTGAAGAAATAACTAGTAAATCAAAAAATGAAAATAAAACCAAGTCGAATCCACTTGATGATAAGTATCCAACCAAACGAGGTTTTGCTGGCAACTTTTATAATTATTTTGCATTATTTTTGTCTTTAATCTTTTTAAATATGAAAGCTACTGGCAGAGAAAACTGTCCTGATTCAAATAAATATATAATAACATCAAATCATCAGTCCTATATTGATGGTCTTTATATCGCTAATTTCTTGCCTAGAGGACATTTTAAGCATATGTGTTGTCTTGCAGCAAGTGATCTTGAGGATAAACATGGCTGGATTGGACGTGTTATTATGCGTGTAGGTCGTGGAATAGCTGTAGACAGATATGGTAATCCTGTAAGAGGCCTTATTAAGGCAAAAAGAGAAGTTGATAAAGGAAATATTTGTCTCGTATTCCCAGAAGGCAGTCGTACAGCTACGGGAAGGCTAACTACTTTTAAAGATGGCGCATGTTATCTTGCAATTAAATCTAATGTACCTTTGGTTCCTACATATGTAACTGGTCTTTATGAGTTATGGCCAAGATCAAAAAAGTATCCTCAGCCTTTTAAGGGATTTCTTAAGCGCAAGAAGATTCGTATTGTATATGGTAAACCTATTTATGGTAAAGATTTTGACAATGATCCACACAAGATGACTGATTATGTTTACAACTGGACACTTGAAATGGACAATAAGTATAATGATGCAGAAGTATTAGATAAAGCATTATTCAAAAAGAAATAAGAATCAACGTTAAACGCAAAAGAAGAGGTTGTCTTAAATATAAGACAACCTCTTTTTTAAGCCCAATATTATCCAATCATTATTTAACAGAAACATCTAAATGCTTATATGGAATAGACAACTTATTCTTATCAAACTCTTCTCTTATAATTAAATGAATCTTACGTCTCGCCTCATACTTTGTAATAGGATCAACAGATACAACATGAATTCTGTGAGCTACTGAGGAATCACTATATTCCTGAATACCAAAGTAAACACATTCTTTAACAATAGGCAATTCCAGAGCTCTGGCGCAGATAGTATTCATCACTTCTTTACTTAAATCAGCAGATACACCATACTCAAAATGAACATCCATATTCAGCTCACTTGAGGAAGTTTTTATCTGTGAAATATTACGATTACTTATCGTAATAATTGAATTATCAGCAATATATCGAAGCTTGGTAGTCTTCACGTTAAATGAGATAACTCTTCCCTCTTTACCTTCATATTCAATTATGTCATCAACATCAAAGAAATGGTCAACAACTATATGTATTCCCATTATGATATCTTTGAGCCAGTCCTGTAATGCAAGACCTACAATGGCACTGGCAATTCCGAGGCTGGCAATAAGTGAAGTAACATTAATTCCATTTATCTGAAGAACGATTAACAATGTAATAATACATACAAAATAAATAAGTCCATGCTCAATTATGTTTATGAGCATTTTACGCCTTGAAGCATTTTTATCTTCCTGAAAAATAACTTTCATAGACTTTTTAAAAAAACGTCTAATCAGATTACATATAATAAAAGCAACCAGCAATACAAAAAGCGACGTAATAAGTTCACGGGATGCCATATATTCAAACAGTTTTTCCATATTCACTCCACTTAAACCAAGTTTGTTATTCTTCTGTATCAGAAGTATCTTTTGATACACCTAAACCATCATTAGTCTCATTAACTATATCATTTAATTTATTACGGAAATTAGATAGTCCGGAACCACACCTGTCCTCTACCGGGATTAACTCTGAGACCTCTTCTTCTGAAGCAGAAGTATTCTCCAATTCCTCATTCTTATCATTCACATCATCATCCCAATCTACAGAGAGAGACTTAGTAAGTTTTGACATAAGCTGAACAGAATCTTCAATACTAAGAACGCCATGTGGATTAATCTTATTTAAATCAACATGATCTTCCTGGCTAAGTGAACTATGAATCTCATTTTTCTCTTTTGCCGAAAGTGGGTTATACTTTTCAATAAATCCTACAGTAAGAGCCCCCTGGAATACTTCAAATCTTATTCGATGTCCATAAAAATCTTCACCATCATAATTTCCAAGAATCTGATAAGATTCAGCTCCACTTGTTATTGTTCCACTTGTACACTTATAAGTATGAATTCCATTCTTACCTTCATGTTTACCTAATTTGTATAAAGCAAGTAAATAAAAAGCTTTGAAAACACTAACTTTATCAACAACGCAAACATCAATTACGCCATCATCAAGAACAGCATTAGGAGCTGGTCTAAAGCCATTTCCATAATATTGACCATTACAAATACTTATAAGTGTAAATTCATCATTTGTAGATTCGATTATCTCACCATTACAAAGTTCTAATTGATATGTGAGTTTAAATGAGCGGCAATGAAATACGGCGTTAAGAGCTGAAAAAATATAAGAAGTTTTGCTATTAAACCAGTTATTTCTGGCACGAACTCGTGCCTTAGCCTTCGCCTGAACCACAGTATCAAGTCCAATAGAAGCAATATTGTTACAATAAGAAGACCAGTTGGATAAATGCGCACCCAAAATATCATAACTATCTATTCGAATCAAATCTATCGGATAGAAAGCCATATTATCCAGATTTTCAAGCATATATTTAATATTGTTGCGATTAGAAAATGGAAAAATCGATCTGACAAAATCATTTCCTGTACCAAAAGGAAATACAATTAGTGGAGTATTTCGATGAACAAGCGCATTTGCTACTTCATGCACGGTGCCGTCACCACCACAAACAACTATGGCTACATTACTACCAAATTTCTCAGCAACTTCAACCGCCATATCTTTGGCATGTCCAGGATACTCAGTGAATTTGAGTTCTATACGAAGTCTTAGTTCGCTGTCAACAGCAGCAATTGCCTCATTAAGGTTCTTAAGATAATTGCTCTTTGAGAGGCTGTTAATTATAAATATGTAGCGCACAGATATTTACTCCTGTCATTTCTTATTAACAAATGACTCAACTAATTCGATAAAGTCATCAACTGTAACAACTGCATCAATAGCTTCATCAGACAATCTGATACTGTACTTTTCTTCTATATCAATAATAAGTTCATACAATTGCAGCGAATCTAAATCCAGCTCTTCAATGCTAACGATACCAGAATCAAGATCCTTAGTTTCAACATTTGCTACTGAAGCAATTACTTTGATTATCTCTTCTCTTGTACTCTTCATTATTACTTCACCTATACTTATTCCTTCTGACGGTCGGATTTTGCAACTTCTTTAGCTGTTTTACGAATCATACTTTCATCTGAATATCTAGATAACTGACTCTTAACAAAAACATCAATCTCAGAAATCATCTTTATAAACTTTTCACGTTCTTCGTCAGAATATGGTTCAAGAATTCTTCTTGCTAAAACAGCATGAAACTTAGAATGAATTCTATATGCCAGTTTTCCGTTATGAGTAAGACTAATTCTCACTATTCTTCTATCATTCACATCTCTATTACGAAGGACATATCCCTTTTTTACCAATCTATCAATAGAAACAGTAAGAGTGCCAGTTGTTATGCCCAGGTCAGAAGCCGTCTCTGTCATCGTTCTGGCTTCATATGGTCCTATAGCTTCAAGTGCATGCATCTCAGCTAATGACAAATCTGAGAAATATCCCTTTTGAAGTGCTTTCTCCTCTGTAAGGAGCACATTATCAAAAATCTGAACCAACAATCTTGCTAATTCCTGTTCATCGTTCTTCATAAAATAACTCTCTCCGTTAAATCTTTAGAACATTTTACACTAAATTTGTTTGAAAGGCAAAGTAGTTAATAAATGATAATTTTACAAAAAAAAGCGCCTTGCAGTTTTACCTGCAAGACACAAAAGTTAAAGGGGAAAAGTGAAACATTTCTGTTTACTTATAGGATTTAGATTGTCTCATCAACAACCATAATCTTTATACCATAGTTGTTAATACAAAGCAATAGATAATTCATAATTTGTACACAATTTTGATAAAAATATTCACATTCTTGACAAATCACGCAATCCCAACTAATTTTCCTTCACAATTACAATAAAGTGCAGTTCTTGTTACTGTAGCATCTAATGCACTTTCTTTATCATAATTCACACTACTACACAAAGCATTCATAAATACGTCAGGTCTAAGATTTTTGGATGAACCAGCTGCAACCTTAAGTACAATAGAATCATCATCAATTGTATTTACATCCAAAATCAAATCTCGAATATCAACAGTGATAATCTTACCCTTTGATTTCTTAGTAGTTATTACCTCTTCAAAATCAAGAATTTTACTAGCAACTGTACCTATTCCATTTGCCTCTATTCTATAGTCTGCAGCTGCTACAATACTCATCAGACTATCTTTTGGTTCTGGTATGGAAATTGAGGACAAAATTTTTAAATCTACTGGCAATTCAGCATTCACTTTCGAGATAAATTCATCAGGATCAACTGGAACCGACATAGGAACGTCAACTACATCCCCTTCAGTATGGATACCTACACCCAAAGGAAGCGCAAATACCATCATAGGTCGAGGATTATATCCTTGTGAATAAAGAATTGGTAATTCAGCTCTTCTTATCGCTCTCTCAAAAGTACGCATTAAATCTAAGTGTCCAATATAAGACAGCGCCCCTTTACGAGTAAACACTGCTCGCTGAACATACTGTTTCTGATGCTTCTGCATCGTCATCTGCTGAGCTCTCTCATCTTGAAGCAACACACTCACCTACCTTAAAACAAGTTGCACCACAACCTGAACACTTTACACGACAATTTGGAGTAACCGTCTCATCATACGCTTTCTTCTTCTCACTTAAGAGAAAATCTTTTCGAACACCTACACTAATATGATCCCAAGGCAGCACTTCATCTGTATCATAATTTCTTGCATAGGTTTCCCAAGATAATCCATTTTTCTCAAGAAGTGACATCCAGGTATCAAACTTGAACTGATCATCCCAGGCATCATAAGTTAATCCACTCTGATAGCCTTCAAGCAAAACCTTATTGAGACGTCTGTCACCTCTGGCAAGAACTACTTCCCAGAGTGAAGATTCAACATCATGCCAGTTATACTTAATATTCTTAGACTTCAAAAGACTTCTAAGATAAGACTGTTTCTTTAGGAATTCCTCCTTACAGTTCTGTCTCTCCCACTGAAACGGAGTAAAAGGCTTAGGAATATACATTGAAGTTGATACTGTTATCTCTGGTTTTCTCGCCTTAATTCCAAGCTCTCTTGCAGTATCAAAATAAAGCTGCTCAATCTTACGCGCAAGAAGTGCAATTCCTTCAACATCTTCCATTGTCTCTGTTGGAAGACCAAGCATGAAATACAGTTTAACCGTATTCCATCCTCCAGTAAAGGCAAGTTTTAAAGAAGCCATAATATCTTCTTCAGTGATACCCTTGTTTATTACATCACGAAGTCTCTGCGTACCTGCTTCAGGTGCAAAAGTTAATCCTGACTTACGTGTTGAAGATACTTTTTCCATTAAATCGAGTGCAAAATTATCAATTCTTAAAGAAGGCAAAGACAAACTTGAATGACGGCCTTCAAATGCATCAAGAAGTCCATCTGTAAGTTCTTTAAGACCTGTATAGTCACTTGATGACAAAGAAAGAATTCCTAATTCATCGTATCCTGTATTATGTTCAATTGCTATTCCCTGCTTACACAAAGTATCAGGGCTCTTCTCTCTTACAGGGCGATAGATAAATCCTGCCTGACAGAATCTACAGCCTCTAATACAGCCTCGGAAAATCTCAAGATAAGCTCTGTCATGAACAATTCCGTTATTAGGAACTATTGGATCAGTTGGGTATAAGACATTATCAAGATCTTTAATTATTCTCTTTGTAATAACATCTGGTGCTTCAGGTTCAAGTTTTCTAAGACCAGTCTGAACTGGTGCTACTCCCTTAAAAGTAACTGGAACCTCTTCAACCGTTCCATCTTCCTTTTTAATTCTGGAATAAGCTTCAGTATAATAAGTCTTCTCTCCCTCTTTATCAGAGAACACTGCTTCATAAAACGAAGGAATATATACGCCTTCAATTTTACTTAAGGCCTTGAGAACTTCCTTACGACTCTGCTTTCCACTGTCCTTATACTTTTTAATTACCTCAGCAACTTCGAGAATTGATTCCTCGCCTTCGCCCATCATAACAGCATCAAAGAAGTCACACATTGGTTCTATATTATAAGTTACCGGACCACCACAAATAACAATAGGATCCTTATCCGTTCTATCTTTACTTAATAAAGGTATCTTACCTAAATCAAGCATAAGAAGCACATTGGTATAGCACATCTCATAACCTAAAGTAAATGCCACAATATCGAAGTCAAAAAGGGCTGATTTTGTTTCTAACGTATAAAGCGGAATATTCTTCTCTCTCATAAGATTACACATATCAAGCCAAGGCGCAAAAGCTCGCTCACAATATACATAATCAAGCGAATTAAGGCAGTTATACAAAATCTGCATAGCAAGATTACTCATACCAATCTCATATACATCAGGAAAACAAAACGCAGTTCTTACTTCCTTACAGGAACCTGTATTTACTATAGAATCAATAACTTCCTGCTTTATACACTGATTAGGCTCACCACCTACATATCTTCCCGGACTTTCAACAGACATTAAATCTCTGTGTGAGATATTTACTATTCCCATGTCTTACCTCTCAATAATAAGAATTATAGTCTTAATTAATACAATTCAGCGATAGTAACACCATCGTCACCTTCTCCAAATGTTCCGAGCCTAAAAGTTCTGACTCTTGAATCTCCCCTAAGGAATTCATCAACTGCATTTCTTAATGCACCAGTTCCTTTACCATGAACAATTCTGATAATCTTACGATGACTTAATACACAGTCATCAATATATCTGTCCAGAACTGACTGAGCTTCATCATATCGCTTGCCAAGGAGAACAATCTCAGATACTGTTTCCATAGACTTACGAACTCGAAGTTCTGTCTCAGATGATACCTTCTTTGGCTTAGAAGCATTTGCTTTTGCTTTATCAGCCTTATCTTTTTCCTTATCCTGTGCAGTAGGAAGTCTAAGTTGGGATACTTCAACAGTAAGTTTCATACCAGAAGCCTCAATCTGAACTTTACCGCTCTTATTAGCTTTTGTAAGTGCCTTACCAATTAAATCAAGATGAGGAATTCTATACTGTTCACCAATTACAATCTCGTTTGGTACTTCACCAGGAAGTGATGTATTCAACGCGATTAAATCATCATCATCTGATGCCAAATCTTTAATTCCAGCACGAAGTCTTCTTCTTACCTTATCAAGTTCGTCCTGCGTTGACTGTGAATTATTCTTCGCAGAAGACTTTTTAAGACTTTTAATGAGTTCAGTAAGTTCCTCTTCTTTTTCTTTAAGAAGTTCTTTTTGCTCAGCTCTCGCATCATTAAGAATTCTTGTCTTGGATTCTTTAAGTTTCTTCTTCTCGTCGATCAGATTTTGTTCCTGCTCTTTAAGACGTTTATTAAGAATCTCATTATCATCCAGTAACTGCTTTACCTTACGATTGTTAGTCTCATATTCTTCAAGAAGTCTCTCGAATGCCATTTCCTCCTGAGAAAGCATTCCCTGAGCTTTCTCAAGTATTCTCTTAGGAAGACCGAGCTTACCAGAAATAACAAATGCATTACTAACTCCTGGCATACCAATGATAAGTCTGTATGTTGGCGACAGCGTCTCAGTATTAAACTCACATGAGGCATTCATAACGCCTTCTGTCTCAACCGCATAAGCCTTCAATTCTTTATAGTGAGTAGTAGCCATTGTTACACAGTTCTTTGAGCGAAGCTCATCAAGAATAGACATAGCTAGTGCTGCTCCCTCAACAGGATCTGTACCAGATCCAAGCTCATCAAGAAGCACAAGAGAATTACCTCTCACATTCTTAAGGATAAAAACCACATTGGACATATGTGCAGAAAAAGTAGACAAACTCTGTTCAATGCTCTGCTCATCACCAATATCAGCAAGAACTCTGTCAAAAACAGATATTCCAGAATTAGGCGCTACAGGAATCATCAAACCTGCCATTGTCATAAGTGTAAGAAGACCACAAGTTTTAAGTGATACTGTCTTACCACCAGTATTAGGTCCTGTAATTATAAGTGTCTTATAATCAATTCCATTAATAATATCAACTGGAACAACTCTGTCCTTGTCGATAAGTGGATGTCTTGCCTGTATCAGGTTAACCTTACCCTTGTCATTAAGTTCTGGCTTAGTTGCATCCATCTCTATTGCTAACTGCGCCTTGGCAGAATTAAAATCAATCTCAGAAATAATACCTAAATCAACTGTTAAAACTTCACGATTACTAAGAACTTTCTTTGTAAGCATCTCTAAGATTCGTTCTATCTCCTCCATCTCTGCTGACTTAAGTTCTCTTATACGGTTATTAGTTTCAACAACTGGCATTGGCTCAACAAAAATAGTATGTCCTGATGAAGAAGTATCATGAATAATACCAGGAACTTTACTTTTGCACTCTGCCTTAAGTGGAATACAGAATCTCTCATCTCGAATAGTAATAATTGATTCCTGTAAATCCTCTTCATGACTACGAATAATTCTCTCAAGAATCACTCTGATATTACGGGAGATATCCTTAATCTCCCTTCTGATTGAATAAAGTGTATCCGAAGCTCTGTCATCAATATCGCCTTCAGGAGTAACACAAAGATCTATATCTCTTTTAAGTCGGTCTGGAACTTCAAGTGAACGAATTCCAGTAAAAAGATTGGTGTCAAACATATCCTGGTGTTCACCAGAAACAATGAGTTTAATTCTCTCAATAGAATTAATAAAACTTCTAATATCAACAAAATCTTTTACAGAAAGAGAACCTCCAGCCTGGGCATAAGAAATAAAAGGACGTAAATCCATGAATCCGCCCAAAGGAAGTTTTCCATATTTATTTATATAAACAAAAGCCTCATAAGTATCGTTGAGACTTTGTGCAACAGTAGCTCCATCTGTAGTTGGAACCAAATCAGTAACTAGTTCCTTACCCATTGAAGTAACTGCATACTTAACAGCCTTTTCAATTACCTTATCAAATTCGAGAACGCTTAACACTCGTCCTCTGATTTTCTTTTTACGACTGTCTTCTTCAAAAGTAGTATATTCGTACATAATTTCTCTCCATATAGTATCGTAGTATTTTACCACATATTACCTTCTATATGCGAAAAGTGTTTCTCCAAATCTCCCATATAAAAATGCCGATATGCAAAAACATATCGGCACTATAAACTCTCAAACTAATTAACTAATCAGAAAAGACGTCTAGCATCAGAGATTTCCTGCTCTGGAATTGACTTCTCCATTGCGAGACCCTGCTCAATATCAATATCAGTGATAACAGCATTCTGCTCAACAATAATTCTGTTAAATCTCTTCTCCATCAAGCAGTTAACTGCCTGAATTGCCATACGGCTTGCTGTAGTTCTGTCACGAAGAGTTGGTGAACCACCACGCTGGAGGTGACCAAGAATAGTAGGTCTTGACTCAACACCAGTAGCCTCTTCAATCTTTGCTGCTATTTCTGTAGCAGAACCAACACCCTCAGCAACAATAACGATATAGTGATGCTTTCCATTATTACGACCATCAAGAATTGTTCTTACTACATCTTTATTAAAGTCGAATGGAACTTCAGGAACAAGAATACACTCAGCACCAGTAGCAATACCAACGTTAAGTGCGATATAACCTGCTCTTCTACCCATTACCTCGATTACGCTACAACGCTCATGTGAAGAAGCTGTATCTCTCAACTTATCGATAGCTTCCATAGCAGTATTCATTGAAGTATCATAACCAATTGTATATTCAGTAGAAGCAATATCATTATCGATTGTACCTGGAATACCAATTACTGGGAAACCAAGACGTGCCAAATCTCTAGCACCCTTAAAAGAACCATCTCCACCGATTACTACAAGAGCATCAATTCCATAAACCTCAAGCATCTTGGCAGCACGCATAACACCCTCTGGTGTTGTAAATGACTTTGATCTTGCAGTCATAAGGAATGTACCACCACGCTGAAGTTTCTCAGATACATCACGTCTGCCGATTGGACTGATCTCACCCTTCCAAAGACCGTGGTAACCTCTTGTTACACCAAAAACTTCAAAACCAGCATTAAGTCCACAACGAACAACGCCACGAATTGCAGCATTCATTCCTGGAGCATCACCACCACTTGTAAGGACAGCAATTCTCTTAATATCACCTTCAGCCTTACAAACTGCTGGATCATCATAACACTTAGCTGTAAGTGTCTTCAAATCAGGAATATTACTTTCATCATATAAAAGTCTAGACATATATATTCACCTCATATTAATTATTTCCGCATACCCTCATATATTATACATTATGATACAAGAATTCTATAAACAAAAATGCAATACTAATTAAAAATAACGCAACTTACACCACTTCAACATTACTATCGCCACACAATAGCTTAAGTCTGTTTATTATCATTGGATCAGAATCTATATTACAGACTGAATCTAATAAAACAATCTGATTAGTTTCCTTTATAAACATCTCAACTGGCGTAGTTCCATGAAAATAAACGCAGAAATTAAGAATTCGCATATAAAGTGGATTCTGAACAGAACCAGTATAATTTATTCTTATTTTCTCAGGTTTCTTTCCCTCATTCACACTTGTACTATAAGCAGAATTATTACCATTAGTATTCTCTTGATTCTGCTGATTACTCCTATAATTTCCCCAGTTATTTGAAGTTTTTCCAGAAGAATACAAAACCGCATTTATGACACGATCAGAAAGTAATCGTTTAATCTCATCAGCACTTTGCGGCATATCATAAATTCTGTCTGGCATAAAAGAGATACTCTCATCATCTCTCATTCGAAGTTTTCCGACAATAATATATGAAGAATTCTTAGTTAGTCGACTGGCATATTCATCAAACATTTTGCCAAATAAAACTGCTTCAAAAGTTCCATATAAATCCTCAAAACTCAAAACAGCCATCTGCTTTTTTGCCTTTGTAACTCGAACAGATTTTCCTAACAGAATTCCTGCCATAATAACTGACTTATCTTCATTAAAAACTCTGTTATCAAAGTTATCTCTTGCTTCTCTTATGCGTTCAGTATCAAAAGTTACAAGTTTTTCTATACAAGTAGAATATTCCATAAGAGGATGTCCTGATATATAGATTCCAACCATTTCTTTCTCATAAGAAAGTTTATCCATCAAAGAATATTCTGGCATCTCAACTATGTTAATGCTGCCCGTAGCAGACATATCTACTCCAGAATCATCATCCTGTCCGAGATCAAACAGACTCATCTGACCTTGTATCTGACTTGAAGCAGCTCGGTTCAATTTCTCTAATTCTGTCTGAATTGTTGCAATCATTGTTGCTCGTGAATAACCACTCCAGTCAAGAGCTGAAGCAAAAATAAGCGCCTCTATCATTTTGCGGTTAATATCTAGTCCAACACTTCTTGTGAGAAAATCTTCGAAGTTTTTAAATAGTCCATTTGTCTCACGTTCTTCAATCAAACCATTAACTGCACCCTCACCAACATTCTTGATAACTGACAGTCCGATGCGTATACTCTTAGAACCTTCAGGCGCAAATTTCGCTTTACTTAAGTTCACATCAGGTGGCAGAATCTTAATTCCCATCTCCTCAGACTTAGCTATATACCATGCGGCCTGAGCCAGATTAAATCTGAACGAATTCATCATTGCTGCCATAAACTCAACTGGATAATAGTACTTAAGATAGGCTGTATAATAGCCTACTACCGCATAAGCAGCAGCATGGGATTTGTTAAAGGCATAACCTGCAAAGTTACTTACATCATTAAATATCTTATCAGCTATCTCAGCAGATACACCTGTATTAACTGCACCTCTTACTATCTTACCATTCTCATCTTCACCGCCATATATAAACAGCTGTCTATATTTTTCCATCATAGACTTTTTCTTTTTACTCATGGCACGTCTGATATTGTCTGACTGACCCATTGAGAAACCAGCAAGATCTCGAACTATCTGCATAACCTGTTCCTGATAAACCATGCATCCATATGTAACATTTAATATCGGCTCAAGAAGTGGTGTATCATAGGTAATCTTTTGAGGATTGTGCTTACATTCAACATAGCGTGGAATCTGTTCCATTGGTCCTGGTCTGTAAAGCGAGATACCAGCGATAATATCCTCTATGCTATTCGGCTGAAGATCCTTCATAAACGAGGTCATACCTTTACTTTCAAGCTGGAATACACCTACCGTATCACCTCTTCCAATCATTTCAAAGACATTACTATCATCAAGCGGTAAAGCATCAAAATTAATCTTTACTCCATGACGCTCATATACCATGTCTGCAGTGTCTCTCATAACTGTAAGAGTTCTTAATCCAAGAAAATCGAATTTAAGAAGTCCAACGCTCTCAATATCGGCTTTTGCAAACTGAACAACTGTTGCCTCATCATTCTTTGATAACGGAGCAATCTCTGTAATAGGTTTACCAGAAATAATGACGCCAGCAGCATGCGTTGAAGTATGTCTTGGAAGACCTTCAAGTCTCATCGAGTAATCAAGTACTTCTTTAATCTGTGGATCTGTCTCATATGCTGATTTAAGTTCTGCATTGATATCCATAGCTTTTGGAATAGTCATTCCAATGCTTTCAGGAATAAGTTTTGCTACTCTGTCAGCTACTGCATATGGCACATCAAGAGCTCTTGCAACATCTCTAATACAAAGTTTGGCAGCCAGAGTACCGAACGTTATTACCTGTGCTACTCTTTCTTTTCCATACTTTCGATCAACATAATCAATTACTTCCTGTCTTCTCTCATAACAGAAATCGACATCAAAATCAGGCATAGATACACGTTCGCTGTTCAGAAATCTCTCAAACACAAGATTATATCGAAGCGGGTCTATATTTGTAATTCCAATACAATATGCAACAAGTGATCCTGCACCAGATCCTCTTCCTGGTCCGACCATAATCTCATGAGTTTTGGCATAATTAATAAAGTCCCATACAATCAGGTAGTAATCAGTATATCCCATACTGTTAATTACACTTAACTCATATTCAATTCTATTCTTATAGTTCTCTACCTCGTCATACTTACCACAAACTTCAAATCTTGTCTTAAGGCCTTCATAAGTAAGATAAGATAAATACTCTTCATGAGAATTAAAGCCCTCTGGAATATCATATAGAGGAAGATGAATAGTATCAAAATCATACTCGACATTGCACATATCGACTATCTTCGATGTATTATCAACAGCTTCAGGCACCCCAGAAAAGAATTCACGCATCTCTTCTTCTGACTTTAGATAAAAGTCATCTGTCTCCATTCTCATTCTGCTTACATCAGTAAGCTTGGCTCCTGTATCAATGCAAAGAAGAACGTCGTGAGCCTTACTGTCCTCCTTATGAAGGTAGTGACAGTCATTTGTAGCAACAAGCGGTATTCCTGTTTTATTTGATATTTTTATAAGTGTTGCATTTACGATTGCCTGCTCGCTTAAACTATTACACTGAATCTCAAGATAGTAATTCCCTCTTCCGAAAAGCGAATCATACCATGTTACTGAATCTATAGCTTCTGCTAATCGATTCTCAGTTATAAGAGAAGGAATCTCACCAGCTAAGCATGCAGACAAACAGATTAACCCTTCATGATATCTTTGAAGAAGTTCTTTATCGATTCTTGGCTTTTTATAAAAGCCTTCTGTAAATCCCATGGATACTAATCTGTTAAGATTAACAAGGCCTTCGTTATTCTTGGCAAGCAAAATAAGATGGTGATAAGAACGCTCATTATTTGAATAACTACGATCAAAGCGACTGTTAGGAGCAACATATACTTCACATCCAATTATTGGCTTTAAGCCTTTTGCTTTCATTGCTTTGTAAAATGAAACTGTTCCATACATTACACCATGATCAGTTATGGCACATGAATCCATACCTAATTCCAACAGGCGATCAGGCAGTTCATTAATTCTTATTGCTCCATCAAGAAGACTAAATTCTGTATGTAAATGAAGATGTGCAAACTTACCCATTTGTATATCTCCTAATCTCATTCATTCTTAAGCTGAATAATGAAATCTCTAATCTGAGCAGCCTTCTCAAAATCCAATTTCTCAGAAGCAGCCTTCATCTCCGCGTTAAGCTTATTAAGAAGTTTCTCTTTCTTATCCTTATCGAGATTCTTGGTATTAATACTCTTTCCATCAACAATCTTGGTAATCTCTTTATCTGAAATCTTCTGCTCTTTAAGATCTTTCTGAAGAAGGTCAAAGGCATCACTGACATCCTTCTTAACACTCTTAGGAACAATATGATGTTCTTCGTTATAAGCCATCTGAATATTACGACGACGGTTAGTCTCTGAGATAGCATTCATCATAGAGTCAGTAACCTCATCAGCATAAAGAACTACACGTCCATTTACATTACGGGCACAACGGCCAATAATCTGAATAAGTGAACGTTCAGATCTCAGGAAACCTTCTTTATCAGCATCAAGAATCATAAGAAGAGACACTTCTGGAAGGTCAATTCCTTCTCTTAAAAGATTAATTCCGACTATGACATCAATCTCTCCTGTTCTGAGAGAACGTAAAATCTTCATTCTCTCAACAGTATCTATATCTGAGTGCAGATATTTAACGTTAATCTGTTCCTTTGTCAAAAAGTCAGTAAGATCTTCAGCCATTTTCTTAGTTAAAGTAAGGATAAGACTCTTATCACCCTTCTTTATATTCTCTTTCAAAAGTGACAAGATATCTTCAATCTGTCCTTCTACTGGCTTTATAAATATTTCTGGCTCAAGAAGACCTGTTGGTCTGATAATCTGCTCTACTATCTCATCAGAATGTTTCTTCTCATAATCCGCAGGAGTAGCTGATACAAAAACAGTATGACCCATTCTTTTCTCAAATTCATCAAATTTAAGTGGTCTGTTATCATATGCCGATGGAAGTCTGAAACCATAATTTACAAGCATATCCTTACGTGATCGGTCGCCATTATACATGGCACCAACCTGAGATACTGTAACATGGGACTCATCTATAAATAACAGATAATCATCTGGGAAAAAGTCTAATAATGTACAAGGCGCTTCGCCCTGCTTTCTTCCTGAGATATGTCTTGAATAATTCTCGATACCCTTACAAAAACCAGTCTCATGCATAAGTTCTATATCATATCTGGTTCTCTGCTCTAATCTATAAGCTTCTATTAATTTTCCTTCGTCTCTAAAGTACTTGATTCGTTCATCAAGTTCAGATTCAATATTTGTAATTGCACGTTCAAGTTTTGCTTTTCCTGTAGCATAGTGCGATGCAGGATAAATCTCAACAAAATTTCTTACCCACTGGGTTTTACCAGTAATAGCATGAACAAAACTTATTCTCTCTATCTCGTCATCAAAAAATGTAATTCTGGTAACGGTCTCCTCAGAATCAGGAGTAAAAATATCAACAGTGTCACCATTAACTCTGAATGTTCCACGCTTAAAATCATAGTCAGCTCTGTCATACTGAACATTAACTAATGCAGCAATAAGCTGGTCTCTAGTAAGAGTCATACCAACACTTAACATTATGGTGAGTGACTTATAGTCTTCCTTATCACCGATACCATAGATACACGATACAGAAGCTACAACAATAACATCATTACGTGACAGAAGATTAGTAGTTGCGCAGTGACGCATACGGTCAATCTCATCGTTAATCGCACTATCCTTCTCTATATATGTATCTGATGCAGCAATATATGCTTCTGGCTGATAGTAGTCATAGTAACTGACAAAATATTCTACTGCATTGTTAGGAAACAATTCCTTAAACTCAGAATATAGCTGTCCTGCAAGAGTTTTATTGTGAGCCAAAACAAGAGTTGGTCTATTAACTCTTGCAATAACATTAGCCATAGTAAAGGTCTTACCTGAACCTGTAACACCAAGAAGAGTCTGATACTTCTTGCCTTCAAGTATACCCTTTGTAAGTTTATCAACAGCCTGTGGCTGATCGCCTGACAAGCTGTATGAAGATACCAATTCAAATTTATCCATTGCTACTCCTATAATCTCACGATTACAACTCTTTTTTCTGACATATAAAACCCTTAACACTATACATCAAATCTAAGCAATAATGTTATAATTCAAGTAATTATTTTGTATTTTTAGGTGAGTTTTATGATAAAGAAATATTTATTGCGTACATCTACGTATTTAATTTGTACCACCCTATTTATAGAGTTAATGATTTTTATTAATTCTACTTCTGAAAAACTCTTTTCTAATTTTATTAATACATTTTTACTAACCAGCTTTATGGTTACTATTCTTGCTGGCTTACTAAGTTTAATTCCCAAGCCTAAGATTTATCGTTCCATTACTGTTATAATAATTCTTATTTTCTCTTTTATTGGAGGAATAGAAATCTGTATAGATAATGCTTTCGGCTTTTATTCTTCAATCACCGATATGATACAAAATGGTGGTAACGTTGCAACAGGATTTACAGCTAATTTAACAGGCGTAATCAAAGGAAACCTTCATAATCTGTTTTTGCTTTTCTGTCCAACAATTATTTATATTTACCTACTAAAAAACAAATATATAAACGACAGCCGCAAAAACCGCATACCATGTTTTATCTTAATGGGAACAGGCATTTTATTATTCTGTTTATCAATGATTTCAGTATCAGTTACGAGTAAAAGATCATCTTATACAACAGACTTTACCTTTGATACAGCTGTAAGAAATTTTGGTCTTACCTCTGCATTAAGACTCAATCCAATTCGTTCAAAGACACCAGAGACTCTTCAACCAGTTGAACTAAGTTCCGAAGAATTTTTCCTTCCTACACCAACTCCGACGCCTTTACCAACAGTTGCTGAGACTTCAGCAAATAGCGAATTAGAGGAAACGATAGAAATCACTCCATCACCTACTCCTACTCCAGTTCAGTATCACGACTGCGGTATTAATTTTACTGAGCTTTCCGAAAGTGAGACTAATTCAACCTATAAATCAATGGATGAATATATCGCCTCCCAGACGCCTTCAACATTTAATGAATATACTGGAATATTTGAAGGTTACAATCTGATACTTATTACTGCTGAAGCTTTTTCGAGAGAGGCTATCATTCCTGAACTTATGCCTACCCTTTATGAGATGTATACTGAAGGAATCTACTTTGAAGACTACTATCAGCCTGCCTGGGGTGGCAGTACTTCAACTGGCGAATTCTCTAATATTATAGGCCTTATGCCAACTGATGCAGTAAACAGCATGATGAGAACCCGTTATGACAATATGTACTATACACTTGGAAATCAGCTTCAAAGACTTAACTATTTCTCTGCTGCCTATCATGCTAATGATTATAAGTATTATAACCGACATCAGACACACACAAACCTTGGTTATGATACCTGGACAGGATACTGGAATGGACTTGAAGCTGGAATCACACTTCAGTGGCCTGAAAGTGATCTTGAGATGATTGACTATACTGTACCTATGTACATAAATCAGGAACCATTTAGTATCTATTACATGTCAGTAAGTGGTCACTGCAGTTATCACAAGGGATCTAATGCTATGTCTGCCAAGAACTTCTCATATGTTGAGGATATGGAATGTTCTAATACAATCAAGTGCTATTATGCTGCAAATCTAGAATTAGAATTTGCCATGGAAAGCCTTGTTAAACAATTAGACGAAGCAGGTGTCTTAGATCATACACTTATTGTAATAGGTCCAGACCACTATCCTTATGGTCTTGATAATAGTAGTGCCTGGGGAAATTCACAGGATTATCTTCAGGAATTATACGGCTACAAAGCAAGTACATGTTTTGAACGTGACCATTCTGTTCTGATTATTTGGACACCCAAACTTGAGGATATGAATATAACTGTAAGTGATCCAGCATTTAGTCTTGATATTGTACCTACAGTATCTAATCTTCTTGGACTTGATTATGACTCAAGAATGCTTGTAGGACGCGATGTATTATCTAATGATACACCGATTATTTTCTGGCCTGACAGAAGCTGGAAGACCAATATCGGAACGTATCGTTCATCTAACAGTTCATTTACTTTCGCTGAAGGAATAGAGCTGGATGACGAACAGAAATCAGCCTATATAGATACGATTAATTCAATTGTAAGAGCCCGCATCTCCTTCTCAGGAAATGTTGTTTATAATGACTATTATGGTCATATCTTTGGACCAGATGAAGACAATGGTTAATGAAGCAAATATAGCTATAAAAAACCTCTCCACTATCCAAGTGAAGAGGTTTTTATTTTGAGTTTTCGCTAAAGTTTTGACACTTTATTAAACTTAGTTATTTGTTATCCAAACTGATAACCGTTATATGGATAGAATCCAGCATCTATACAAAGACCTACATACTCTGGTGAATATACAAATCCTTCAAATACCTTTTCAAGGTCTTCACCATCATTAAGTTTTTGTACCCAGCCCTCAAATCCTAGTGGATCTGGATCACGGTTAAGGAAAATCTGATAGAATCTTGTAACCATTTCCTCATTAGTTAATCCCATGTTCTTCATCTCAGTACTAAAGATGAATCCATAAGCTACTCCGTAACCAGTATTACTATGATTTACAAGCTGTTCTGACCATCCTCTGAAGCCTTCTTCATCTGCTTCACGACCGAGTGCCAGCCAGTAAAGTCTTCCAACAAAGCTTTCGATCTTTTCTCTGTTTGCAGTAAGAGAATATACATTCTTTGCTACATACGCTCTAGTAAGTACTCCATAAGAATTGAATATAGCAATATACTCTGGAGAATTAACAAAGCCCTGAATAACATACTCTCTTGAATAATATCCTTCAAGTGCACCAACCCAGTATTCAAATCCGGCACTGTCGGCTTCACGATTGAAACAGATTTTATAAAGAACTGATACAAACTCACCATTTGACAAGTTAAGGTTCATAAACTCCTGAGAAGTAGCAAATGCTGCCGCAACTTCCGGACCACTCATAGTCTTATTAGACAAAACAGTAATCCAGTTAACCATTCCATCATAATCAGCATCACGGCCAAGGAAACCTCTGTAAAGTGACTGAACTAATGGAATCAGACTGTCAAAGCTGCTGGTTATATCGTTAGCTTCATATTTTGCCAGACTGATACTATATACACCTAAGCATCGCTTTGCTTCATCACTATTAACTAATGTCTCCAGAACTGACAATCTTGAACCATAGTTATTAAGAATATTAAGACAGTTTTGAAGTCCCTGAGAATCTGCTTCTCTGTTAAGAATAAGCTGATAAAGAATTCGTATAAATTCCTCATTAGTAAGATTTAATGAACTAAAATCAGTACCTCTAATCACTGATGCTATATATGTACCAGCTGAACAGTCAGCAAGAAGATTTCTGCTATCTGCTAATTCTGTGGAACCAGGATCTCTGTTAAGTAGTGCATTATAAACACGATAAATAAATGCATCGTATCTCGTTGTACTTGTTGGAAGATCACAGGCAACTTCTGGCATATCTGAGAAAACAGGAATATAGAACTCAAGTGCAGTATCAAGAAGTCCAGAACTCTTATATGAAGAATACATTCTTTTTGACTCTGAAGTAGCTGACTGAAGCGCAGTCATATACTGATGTTTACCAAGACTACTTTGTCTGTTTGGGGAACAGTTAAATCTCATGTAATACAGTGTATACTGACCTTTGCCTACGTAATTATCATTAATCCACATTGAACCACCAATAATGGATGCTCCCTCTGAATCCCAAGGCAGCAGATATTTAGCATTAAATGCTTCGTCAAGGCCATACTGGGCAAAAGAAAGTCCAACTCGTGAAGCATCAATTACATCAGAATAAGCTCCGATATTATAAAAGTTATAATAACCTGAAGCACCTGAAGAAGAAGAACTGCCCTTTGTACCACACTCCTGAATAACATGACTTGCAAGAAAAATAGGATTGATTCCTGAAGCATTGCCTGCGAGACCGAAAATCTCCTTATAAGTATATGTTTCTTCTCCGAAAGTCGCAGTTTTAGGATCTTCCATAAATGTACCATTTAGTACTTTGGAAATAAAATTGTTATCAATTCCTGTAGCAGAATTTCTTAAATCCACAAACTGGAATATAGCTGAATCAGTTAACAGATTACGAGGGTCAATATAATATGCAATAATACCTCTAGAAGCATTCACCCAGTTAGGTGAATCATAAACCCCTGTAAAAGACTGTGATATCCAGGATGCATCTACAGTATTTTGTACTAGTGACACGCCCTTCTGAGCTTCAAGATTCAAAAAAGCATTCCAGCTCTCACCAACGTATTCAGCGTGGAAAATCCAGTTTGGATGACTCTCATGAAGTTCTCGTAAATAACTCTTATAAGATTCAGGGAAACCGGAAATTGAATCTTCAAAAGCAAAATCGGAACTTGGAACACTAACCGGAGCATCTTTTTGAATGAAGTGAGAAGCTACATACCCTTCATAAACAGTTCCGTCCTTCTCAACCTTGATATGATACCAGGTATAATAGCCTGAAGTATCATCAGAAGCAGAGTCTACTTCTTCAACTATTTGAACTTGAGCTGACAAAGGAACTGTTGTTACAAGATCTCTTTTTGTCGAAGGACCACTTCTCATATTTACACTACTATTAACATTAACTATTCTTGCATTGGTTTCAAGGGTTGCAAAAACATTCATGCAGGGCATAAAGACAGTAAGCACTACTATCGCTATGATAATAGTAGATATTGTTTTACAAAATTTCTGCATTATAGATCTCCTTTAATCTAGATTTACTTTCTCATAATACAAATAAATTTTACTATACTTTGAATGCAAACCTTATTATCAACGGGCATTTGTGATATTATCGTAACAATATTGTATTTAAATCGCATTACAGTGCAGAAAGATAAGATTCATATGGAAACAAGAGTAGCATTAATTGGAATTATCATCGAAGAGAAAACATTAGTGAGTCAGTTAAATGAAATCATTTCTGAATATTCTGACTATGTAATCGGCAGAATGGGAATTCCATATCCTAAGAAAAACATCAGTGTTATAAGCCTTGCTGTAGATGCTCCCTCTGATATAATTAGTGCTATTTCTGGAAAGATAGGTCGCCTTGAAGGCATATCTGTAAAAACAGTTTACTCTAAATCAAATGTTTAATAATAAAGTTTAGTGTGCTATAATTCACTGATATTACTAATGGGGAAGTATTTTCTGACCCAAAAGAAAGGACACTAATTATATGTATAATCCAAAGTCACTTAAGGCAGAGGAATTCATTAATCATGAAGAAATTCTTGATACTCTTGCCTATGCCGAAAGTAATAAAGACAATTACGAATTAATCCACTCAATTATCGAGAAAGCAAAAGAGCGTAAGGGACTTAGTCACCGTGACGCTTCTGTTCTTCTTGCATGCGACAATGAGGAAATCATTCAGGAGATGTATGATCTTGCTGAGCAGTTTAAGAAGGATTTCTATGGCAACAGAATCGTTATGTTTGCCCCTCTTTATCTGTCAAATTATTGCGTAAACGGCTGTGTATACTGCCCTTACCATATGAAGAACAAGCATATTCCTCGTAAGAAGCTCACTCAGGAAGAAATCAAGCGTGAAGTTATCGCACTTCAGGATATGGGTCACAAGCGTCTTGCTATTGAGGCTGGTGAGGATCCTGTTAATAACCCAATTGAATACATTCTTGAGTGTATCAATACAATTTACTCAATCCAACACAAGAATGGCGCTATTCGCCGAGTAAATGTAAATATCGCTGCAACTACAGTTGAAAATTATCGTAAGCTTAAGGATGCTGGTATCGGTACATATATCCTCTTCCAGGAAACTTATCATAAAGAGAGCTATGAGAAGCTCCATCCAACAGGACCAAAACATAATTATGCTTACCATACAGAGGCTATGGACAGAGCTATGGATGGTGGAATTGACGACGTTGGACTTGGCGTTCTTTTTGGACTTGAGCTTTACAAGTATGAATTTGCTGGTCTTCTTATGCATGCAGAACATCTTGAGGCTGTTCATGGTGTTGGACCACATACTATCTCTGTTCCAAGAATAAAAAGAGCAGATGATATTGATCCATCCACATTTGATAATGGAATAAGTGATGAGATTTTTGCTAAACTTTGTGCACTCATCAGAATCTCTGTACCATATACAGGTATGATTATCTCAACAAGAGAATCAAAGTCAGTAAGAGAGAAAGTTATTCGCCTTGGTGTTTCTCAGATTTCTGGTGCTTCAAGAACTTCTGTTGGTGGCTATGCAGAAGCTGAACCAGAAGATGAAAGTTCAGCACAGTTTGATGTATCTGATAACAGAACTCTTGATGAAGTAGTACATTGGCTTATGGATATGAAATACATCCCTTCATTCTGTACTGCTTGTTACAGAGAGGGTCGTACAGGTGACAGATTTATGGCACTCTGTAAGTCAAAGCAAATTCAGAACTGCTGTCATCCTAATGCCCTTCTCACCCTCAAAGAGTATCTTATGGATTATGCTTCACCTGACACTAAGAAGCTCGGTGAAGAATTAATTGAGCGTGAGCTTGAAAACATTCCAAATCCAAAGGCACGCGAAGTTTGTATTGAAAATCTTAAGAAGATTGAAGAAGGTCAGAGAGATTTCCGCTTCTAATATTGTTAATAAGTTTTTTCGTTTCCACTTTGTTCTTTTTAAGGACAAAGTGGATTTTTTATGCTAACAAAAAAATTGGTACGCTTGGAACT
Organism: Clostridia bacterium; assembly: GCA_024403775.1. GTDB lineage: Bacteria > Bacillota > Clostridia > Saccharofermentanales > Saccharofermentanaceae > Saccharofermentans. The sequence goes on from JAKSRE010000004.1 coordinate 39,127, forward strand.
TGAAAATTTCAAAAAATTGGTTATTTTAGATATATGTCATAATATTTTTATATTATTCAGGAGGACAATATGAGGTATAGCGAATTAAATAACACAATCAATGAATTAAAAAGAATATTAAAAGATGAATTACACAGTAATCTTAATCTTTCTTCAGATGTAAGTGACTATAGAACATTACATAATAGAGAAGTCAGACATTTATGGAAGAAAATAAATATGGCTCTAAATGAATACTATAACTTATACAAATCTGATTTTGACCACATGATTGTTAATTATAGCGAAACAGAAAAAAATCATAATGCTGCCAATGAAACTCACGACGGCACTATGATTCAGTGTTTTAGATATTTTAATATTGTATTCTACAAAAACCTTATGGTAACAGTAAATAATCGCTCATTTAGTCCTGATTTCACTATTTTCCTTCCAAGTATAAACAAATACTTCTTTATAAAATATGTGGATGATAATATAGCGTCTTATCTGCCTGCGCATCTTTTAAGTAATCCTTATGATGACAGCAGCATCTTTATTCACTGTACAAATAAAGCCTTAATGATCTATGAATTTGAGATTCAGTTATTAAACCATATAACCGTTCTACTCGACAGTAAATACAATTTACTCAAAGGTCTTAAATGATATTTTTAATTGCATCGCAGATTCTACGAGCTACTTGTGGGTTATTCATAGTATAAATATGAACACCATCTGAGCCATTAGCAAGAAGGTCAATAATCTGGCTTATCGCATAATACATTCCAGCATCAAACAAAGCCTCTTTATTGTCTCCGTAACGCTCTATAATCTTCTCAAATCTTGCTGGCAAGGTTGCTCCACAAGTAGTAATCATTCTCTTTATCTGATTTGCATTAAGAACAGGCATAATGCCTGGAGTTATTGGAACCTCAATACCAGCAATTCGTGAATCCTCTACGAATTTAAAGAATACATCGTTATCAAAGAAAAGCTGGGATAATAATACCTCAGCACCAGCATCAACTTTACGTCTGAGATTTTTAAATTCAGTTACTCTGCTCTCAGATTCCGGATGACACTCTGGATAACAGGCTCCAGCTATACAGAAGTTAGTCTTCGGCTTAATGTACTCAATAAGTTCTGATGCATGTCTAAAATCATCTTTAGGAGGAACATTCGGATTATAATCTCCTCTAAGTGCCAGAATATTCTCAATACCATTAGCTGTGAGTTCTTTACAGAATTCATCAATTTCAGCTTTTGTATATGTCATACAAGTCAAATGTACAACTGGTTCAACACCATACTGCTCCTTAATCTTACGTGCAAGAGCAATTGTTTTGTTATTGTTTGAACTTCCACCTGCACCAAAAGTTACACTAATATAATCAGGTTTTAAATCACACAAAACTTCAAGTGTAGCATCAATATTCTTAAGTTCGTCATCATGTTTAGGTGGGAAAATCTCAAATGAAAGAACTTTATCTGGCTTATTATATATATCTGTTAATCTCATATAATCCGTCCTCTTTGTTATATCTATCACAAAATATGTTAACATATTATATCAGAAAATATGGAGAAGACATTTATGTTTACTATAAAAATAAATTATCTAGATTTAAAGAAAATAGCTATGAGCGGACAGTGCTTCAGAATGCATATGATCGATGATACACATGCCGAACTGATTGCGCTTGGACGTTATCTTCAAATAGCTGACCTCGGAGATAGTAAATATGTATTCTCGTGCTCCGAAAAGGAATTTAACGATATATGGTACAACTATTTTGATTTATCCAGAGACTATGATTCAATCATCAAGAATATTGATGAAGATGATGAATATCTTAGATTAGCATCAGAGTATAGTTATGGCATAAGAATTCTAAGACAGGAACCTTTTGAGACATTAATAAGTTACATTATTTCCCAGAGACGTTCTATCCCTTCAATTATGACATCGGTTGAGCGTCTGGCCACAAGATATGGTAAAGAAATCAGACTTGATGATATTGAGCTTGATGATAAGATTTTCGCGAAGCCAATAAAGGAAAAATACTATTCTTTCCCTTCTTCTTATGAACTTGAAGAAGTTTCAGTTTCTGATATCAGGGAACTTGGCGTAGGCTACAGAGCAGAATATATTTTTGATGCCATAAAAAGAATAAACTGCAACAAGGTAAACCTGCTGCAGTTTTATGACTTAAGTGATGAAGAGTTATTAAATTCTCTTCTTGATATGCATGGAGTTGGAGTAAAAGTTGCCAACTGCGTAATGCTTTATGCTTATTCGAGAACCTGTTCTTTCCCAATTGATGTCTGGATGAAGAGAATTCTTGATAAGTACTATAATGGTATTTTTGACTTAGATCATTATAAAGACAGTAACGGCATTCTTCAGCAGTTAATGTTTTACTATGAACGTACGAAGAGCGTTTAATATAGCAAGTATTAATACACCTACATCGCCAAAGACAGCTATCCACATATTAGCAATTCCAAAGGCACCAAGGATAAGGATTATTACCTTTATGGCAATAGCAAATACTATGTTTTCACGAACTATATTCATTGTCTTACGTGAGATTGATATTGCCCTGCTTAATCCTAATGGATCGTCATTCATAAGAACTATATCAGAAGCTTCAATTGCTGCATCACTTCCAAGAGCACCCATTGCCACTCCCGCATCAGCTCGCATCAGTACCGGTGCATCATTAATGCCATCCCCAACAAATGCAAGTTTAGCTTTCTCTTCATTAGAAAGTTCCTTAAGAAGACTTTCAACCTGATTCACTTTATCCTGTGGCAAAAGTTCATAATGACACTCATCAAGACCTAATTCTTCTGATATCTTAAGAGCTACCTTTTCCTTGTCACCAGTGAGCATTACAGTTTTAATTCCCTGCTTTTTAAGGAAATCAATTGTTGCCTTGGAATTTGTCTTTATCTCGTCATTTATTACTATATGACCAAGATAATTATCCCCTTCAGATATATGAATAACAGTTCCTAATTTATGACACTCATGACACTTTGCATTCGCTATATCCATTAATGCCATATTTCCAACATAGTAAGGTTTGCCATCAATAACAGCTTTGATACCTTTTCCAGCTATTTCCTCTATCTGGCCAAGTTTTGAGTTATCAACTTCACCCTTATACGCTCTGATAATCGACTGAGCAATCGGATGACTTGACATGCTTTCAGCGATAGAAGCTATTCTTAGTAATTCATTCTTACTTCTGTTATCTGAATGAACGGCCTCAACCTCAAACACTCCTCTTGTAAGAGTACCAGTCTTATCAAAAACAACTGTGCGTGTATTAGAAAGTATTTCCATATAATTGGAACCCTTTATCAGGATACCTTCTCGTGAAGCAGCACCTATACCACCAAAAAATGTAAGTGGAACAGATACAACCAAAGCACAAGGACAGGATACTACAAGGAAAACAAGACTTCTGTGAATCCACTCTGCAAAGCCTCCGCCAAGAATAAGAGGAGGAACAATCGCAAGTAAAACTGCAGACACTACAACTATAGGCGTATAGTAACGCGCAAATCTTGTAATAAAGCCTTCAATTCTGGCCTTTTTGTCAGAAGCATTCTCTACCAATTCCAAAATTCTTGATACTGTGCTCTGCTGATAACTGCTCTTAACCTTTACTCTGATAACACCAGTAAGATTAACCGCACCACTTATTACTTCGTCATTTTCCTTCAAATCAACTGGAACTGATTCACCTGTAAGAGCTGCTGTATTAAGTGCAGTATTACCACTTACTATATAACCATCCAGCGGAACTCTCTCTCCTGGTTTAATGATAATCTCATCTCCAGGATTAACCTCTGAAGGATCAACCTTCTTCTCACCTTCACTCGTAACAAGATTTGCATAGTCAGGTCTTATATCCATCAGTTTACTAATAGACTTACGGCTCTTGCCTACCGCAATATTCTCAAAGAGCTCACCAATCTGATAGAAAACCATTACTGCAACTGCCTCTGGAAAATCACCTACAGCAAATGCACCAAGTGTAGCTACCGCCATCAGAAACTGTTCATCGAAGAAATCCAAATGGATAATATTACGGCCTGCTTTATATAGAACCTCCCATCCAATAACAAGATACGGAACTAAATACATCGGTAATTTTATCCAGCCTTCACCAGGCAAAAACTTTACAATAATAGAAAGCACTATCGCTATTACTATCTTATATAGTTTCTTTTTCTGCTTACGAGTAAGCCCTTTTAACATAAAAACCACATCCTAAAAAACAAATTAAATTTCTAATTAAAGAATAACTGTGCAATCTGGCTCTACTTTCTTAATTGCCTTGATAGCATCCTTCAATACTTTATCAAAAACATCATCATCTGCTTCGAGAACCATCTTCTGTGCCATATAATTAACTGATACATCCTTAACACCATCCATCTTGGCGATAGCCTCCTGCATCTTACGTGCACAGTTTGCGCAATCCAAATCTTCCAATTCAAATGTCTTTCTCATGATAAAAATCTCCTTTATTAAACTATATTAATCAACATCTTCAGTAATGTGCTCAAAGCCCATTCCAATTATCGTCTTAACATGATCATCAGCAAGCGAATAATAAATCGTCTTTCCTTCTCTTCTATTATTCACAAGTTTTGCATCCTTCAATGTTTTAAGCTGATGCGATACTGCTGACTGAGTCATATTAAGTAAATCTGCTATTGCACATACACATAACTCTTCCTCGAAAAGCGAATACAAGATTTTAATTCTTGTAGAATCACCAAACACCTTGAACAAATCTCCCAAATCTGTAAGAAGTTCATCTGTTGGCATCTCATGCATAACTCTGTCTAACACCTCACTGTGATTATGTTCATGTTTGCATTCTGGCATTAAATCTTCCTCCGTTTTTATTATATGAATAATCATTCATATGTTTGTTTGTTCATATGTTACTCTTAACAATACGAATTGTCAACTACAAAATAAAAAAAGGAATTATAAATTAAAAGGAATTATAAATTAACGAACGTTAATAGCATGCAATAATTCTGGCAAGAGCTGCTTCTTACGACTCATTACACCAGGCATGTCATAAATAAGATTACTTCTCAATGTATACTGAAGTTTACTGTTAGCTTTATAATTTGTGCACAATAAAACACTATCCTCGTCGAGGACATCTGTAACCATAAGTACTGCCCAGTCGAGGCCATTCTTTCCTCTTACAGCTTCAAGAGCATCAAGATAAATCTGAGAATAATCATCCAGGTCATCAAGCATTGTTACTTCACACTGACCAATACCAACCTTTACACCATTCTCTACATATGTCTTAAAGTCAGAGTTTATAGCCTTCTCAGGATCCTCATTCTTAAGACCAGCCATATTGTTATACATAGCATATCCAAATTCCTGAAGATCGACTTCACAAATCTCAGCTAATGCATTAGCATAAAACTTATCAATACTTGTTGTCGTTGGACTTCTAAGAATCAACGTATCAGAAATAATACCTGTCAGAAGCATTCTGGCAGTCTTCTTATCAGGTCTTACTGCATGACGAAGGAACTGCTGATAAACAATAGTGCAAGTGCTTCCAAGTGGTTCAGCATCAATAAAAATAGGTAAATCAGTCTTAACTGCATCTAGTCTGTGATGGTCAATAATCTCAACAATATTAGCTGTCTCAATTCCCTTAATACTCTGCTTAGGCTCATTATGGTCAACCAAAATCACATTATGGCGAGGTGTTTTAAGAAAACATCTTCTGGTAACATAGCCAACGAATTCATCACCATCAAATACAGCAAGTCCACGCTTCTTTGAATTAGAAAGCTGTTCTTTAGCCTCATTGAACATATCATTATAAGATACTCTTCCCTCATCAGGCTTCATTATCTCTTCAATACATGGAATTCTATCTATCGTTCCACCAGAATGAAGTTCATTCATAACCCAGGAACTAATATCATCGACACTCAACAATCCAAAATACTTCTTTCCCTTATATACAGGGATAGCTGATGGTGTTGTCTCATTATAAAAAGATGCTACCTCACTTAAAAGAGTAATAGATTCAATCTTCTTCTCTGATTTAAGCATTACATCTTTTACTTTAGGGTAAATATCTCTCTTATATGGAGGAGGTGTAACATTAATAGACTTAAGAATATTCTTAGTGTTCTCATTTAAATGACCACATCTTATAGCCACATACTCATTACTAGGATCAATACTATTTTTGAGCACAGCATACGCATAAGCACTACAAACACTATCTAAATCAGGATTTCTATGACCTGTAATGTAAATTCTGCTCATCTTAAGTCCTTCTTTTAAATCACATCTTATTACTATTCTTATAATGTCTTACATTAAAGCTTACGCCCTTCTCAGACATTACCTCAGGTTCTTCTTCTATAAGTTCCCATCCTTCTTTCTGATCAAGATTAGGGAAATATGCATCTGCCTCAAACTCGGCATTAATATATGTGACAATTGCCTCGTCACAGGAATCAATCATGGTATTGTAAACCTGTTCTCCACCAATGATAAATATAACTTCTTCAGGATGATTCTTCTCGTATTCATTAAGTTCTTCAACCGAATGAACAATAATGGCACCCTCTTTGGTATAATCCTTACTTCGTGACATTACAATATTTATTCTTTTTGGAAGAAGTTTCTCATCCTTAAAAGTCTTTAATGTCTTACGGCCAAATACCACAGTATTGCCTGCAGTATACTTTCTAAATACACCTTTCTGATCTTCTGGAAGTGAAATCAGTAAGTCTCCTTTATTACCAATGGCCCAGTTTTTATCTACCGCTACTATAGCTATCACAACATTTACCTCTGTAAAACAAAATCAAATTGCAATCGGAATATTCTTAATCTGCTCACCAGTAACATAGTTCTCAATCTTTATGTCATCTGTAGTAAAAGCATAAAAATCCTTTATATCAGGATTAAGTGTAAACTTTGGAGCTTCAAAAGTAGGTCTCTTAATAAGTTCCTTTACAATATCGATATGGCGATCATAAATATGTGCATCTGCAATTACATGAACCAGTTCGCCTGGAAGCATATCACATACCTGAGCTAACATATAAACAAGAATACTATACTGAACTACATTCCAGTTATTTGCAGCCAACACATCCTGTGATCTCTGATTAAGAATTGCATTAAGTCTTAACTTATCCTCACCCGGACGCTTTGTACAATTAAACGTAACACTATATGCACAAGGATAAAGTCTCATTTCAGACAAATCCTGATGAACATATATGTTTGTCATTATTCTTCTGCTATAAGGATTATTTTTAAGATCATAAATAACACGATCAACCTGATCCATCATTCCTTCTTTATACTGGTGCTTAACGCCAAGCTGATAACCATAGGCTTTACCAATAGAACCATTTTCATCAGCCCATTCATCCCAGATTTTGGAATTTAAATCATGAATATTATTAGACTTCTTCTGCCAGATCCATAAAAGTTCATCCATAGCTGACTTACAGTAAGTCTTACGGAGAGTGATAGCAGGAAACTCTTTGCTTAAGTCATATCGATTTACAACACCAAATCGCTTAATAGTATAAGCAGGTGTACCATCTTCCCAGTGAGGTCTTACTTTCTCACCTTCAGTACTGAACCCATTTTCGATAATATCCTTACACATTCTTATAAATACGTCATCTGCGTAACTCATGCCATACCTCCGATAATATGAAGATAGATAATATCATATCATAAAAGAGTATATATTTGATATAAGGTTATAATTATTACTTCTTAGAAGAGTTAACATACTCGAGAAGTGTCTTACGGAACTTATCCTCGCCAATAGCCTGTACAAAACCAATCTGGCTAAGCTTAGCCTTGATATCTTCATTAACGCCTACAAAACAATAATCTCCGCCAATTGATTTGATGTAATTCACTGCTTCCATAAACTCATCTGCTGCTGATACATCAACAAAAACAACACCACGGAAAGAAAGAATAAAAGTCTTATATTTATTAGAAGCATTCTTCTCAATAGCTTTCTTAAGTTCCTTACCATTAGCAAAGAAGTAAGCACCCACGCTATATACGATACAAGCATTCTCTTCCTTAAGAGATTCTTCTTCCTCAACTGTTACCTTAATAGCTGCAAGCTGGCTGATCATAATAATAAGAGCCAAACCTACACCAATAAGAATCGCATATGTAAGATCCAAAGCTACTGTTGCAATCATAGTAACAAAATAAAGAACTATACTGTCAGTAAGCTTGTGATCAAAATAAGACTTAACTGTCTTAAAATCATTCATCTTAAAGCTTGTCATAAAAAGAACGCCTGCGAGTGCACAGTAAGGTACCATGCCAATAACTGGTGCAAGTACGAATACACAAAGAATAAGGAAAACTGACTGGAAAACAGAAGTAAGTCTTGTTCTACCACCATTCTTTACAGCAACAGAAGTTCTTGCAATAGCGGCTGTTGATGGAACACCACCAACAAATGGTACAAACATATTAGCCACACCCTGAGCAATAAGTTCAACGTTTGAATCAAACTTCTCTTTCTTCATTGCAGCAGCACATGTACCACACAAAAGGCTCTCAATCATACCAAGAAGAGCAATTGTAACAGAATAGCTCATTACACTCTTAAGCATTGCGGCATTAACATTACCAAGACCCAATACCTCAGTATTGATAACTGACTTAGGAATTGAACCGATTACAGCTACATCAAACTTAAAGATTGCCTGTACTACCGTAATGATAATGATTGCTGCAAGTGAACCAGGAAAATATTTATTAACCTTATTAGGATAAACAATCATAATAAGGATTACTGCCAAAGTAAGAACAAGAGTAATTACACTTGTATCTTTGATATTACTAAAGAAATCAAGGAGCTTATCAATAGTTGTCTCACCATTAGCAGCAACACCAAAGGCATTTTTAAGCTGTCCGATTGCAATAACAAGTGCAATACCAGAAGTAAAACCAGTAACTACTGGCTTTGGAATAAACTGAACCAGTTTACCAAACTTAAGTAAACCAGCAATTAAAAGGATGAGACCAGATATGAACGTAGCCAAAAACATTCCCTGAATTCCATATTCACCAGATACGATTGTACCAAGAATAACTGCCATAGCACCAGTAGGTCCGGAAATCTGGAAACTACCACCTCCGAGAAGACCACTAATAAGTCCAGCAAAAATAGCTGTAATCAAACCAGCTGCTATACCCAATGCAAGATGTTCAGAATCAACACTTGCTGCACCAAATGCTAATGCAAGTGGAAGTGCAACTGCACCTACTGTAATACCAGCAGCAATATCATTAATAAGGGCACCTTTGTTGTAACCCTTAAACTCATTCACAAAAATCTTCTTATAGTGTGCAAAAAAAGGACGCTTTGTACTAGTCTTTGACATATTAATACTTCCTATAACAAAAATATCGGCACGTAAAATACGAGCCGATATATGTTATATAATTATCTATATGTGTTTACAATTAGAGTAATTGTCAATAATAGTATGAGCAAAGATAAACTTTTATAACAAAGTATCTATAAACCACAATAAAATGATGTTTTAGCCCTCTGGATTAATAACTACTCCAGTAAAAATCGGTACATTATACTCTGAAACTACCGTCACAAATGGTCGGTCACACTTAAAATCCAGAATCTCTCCTACTTCGATGCAGGCATTTTTTGTAAGAATCTCTGTAAAAGCAGCAGCCTCTACCCCCTCTTCGTCAGTTATTAATCTTGCTCCATGAATAATATCTGATACATATAAACTTTCATCCGTAATTGGTGAGAAATCTGCATTATCAAATATGCTGTTTATTCCCAAATCACGAAGTTTACTCACTAAATCAATCTGTGACTCAAGATCAAATTTAGGAATACTGCAATTAACCATTGCAAACTGTGCTTCTATTCCCTCTGTATTTCCAGCAATAAGATCATACATTTCTTTAGAATTTAAAACCTCTTCTGGGGATACTCCTTCATTTGGTAAAAAGTACCAAACTTCGCCATTAAGAGTTGGTAAAGCTACTGCTTCAAAATTCTCGCCAGTATAAAGTATAAGCGATAAGCTGTTATGCATAAAATCACAACTGACTTCTTCTTCTCCATAAAAAACTTCTTCACAGGTAAGGCCTTCAGTAAACTGCTCAGCCCATTCAACCTTATAGTAAATCGTAGATACAATAGCCATAATTATATCTTCACTTAATTCAAGATTTGACACCTGATTCTTAAGAAGGTTATTTGTATTATCGTTTAACCAGTCTCTAAACATCTCATTAAGAGCCTCTGTTCCCATCTCACCTACAAAGCTTGATGAATAATAATCCTCACCTAATTCTTCGAGAACTTCCTCTTTAAATTCAACATTTGAATTAAGCCAAATCGAATTCGCAAGAGTAGTAATATAACGACCTTCATCAACAGATAAGTATTCAAATAAGAACTTAATATTCTCTTTTACCGCATCTACAGAATCATCTCCTAATAACTTAAGAAGTTCTTCCTGAGATTCTCCCTCAACGCATCTTGTAAGCATACCAAGAGCAATATAAACATTTACAGGAGAATAAATAGTATTCTTTCCCTCTACCAGAAAGCTTGACATAGTATTCATATAAAAATCCTGATGCTTAGCATAAAAATCATTTTGGAAACGTTCCCACTCACCACAATCCGGATCACTAATACTAGCAGCCTCAACTGAGTTAATTTTATTTACTTCTTCAATCTCTTTTTCAATAGCTTCTCCAGCTTCACTACAACCACTCATTCCCATAAGCATCACCGAACTCATTATTATAGAACCTGTCTTCTTTACTAAGGCTTTCATATATTCTCCTTTAAGCAAACTATTTCTTTCTTATTATGTCATCTGAATCCATCACAATTGTAAATGGACCATCGTTAAGAAGTTCAACCTTCATATCTGCACCAAATATACCAGTTTCAACTACTGGGATTTCCTCTTTACACTTTGCGATTATATAGTCATATAAATCTGATGCTTTCTTTGGATCTCCCGCATTTATAAACGATGGGCGGTTACCATGACTAACATCTGCGAGAAGTGTAAACTGTGATACAAGTAAAAGCTCACCATCTACATCCTTTATTGAGAGATTGGTCTTTTGATTTTCATCTTCGAAAATTCGTAATCCAATTAACTTCTTAACCATTTTGTCAGCTATGTCGGTGTTATCCTCACTTCCAACGCCAATCAATACCAAATACCCCTTATTTATTTTCCCCGTTACTTTCTCCTCTACTGTCACCTGTGCTCTTGTTACTCTCTGAATCACAAACTTCATTTTTGTTTATATTCTCCTTTATACCTGAAGAAGAGTTCTTATTTTTCTTCTTGCGTTTTGTTTTTACTAATACAACAATTATAGCAATAAGGATAGCAATAAAGATAACCAGTTTAGCGATAACATATGGAAGATTCTCAACCATATTGATAACCATAGACTCAAACTCATTCTGAGTATCTTCTTTCATATCTTCAAAAGCTTTACTTATTCTCTCCTTAAAAGTAGGCTCTGCTTCTTCTTCTTCAACTTCCTCGAGAGCCTCTTCTTCTACAATCTCGTAAACAGAAACAGTAATTGTGCTATATGATACAAGATCATCGTATACTCTCTTACTTCCCTCATACCACTCAATCTCAAATCTGACATTTGATAATTCATTCTGAAGAATAAGAATAGTATCAAGATCTTCTGCCTGCTCCAAAAGGCCAATCAAAGTATCATATTCTGTTCTTAGTGCTACAAGATGTGCTTCTATATCAATATAGTCTGAAGTAACATCTTCTGTACTCTCATTCATTGATACAATAGTCTCATTCTGATTAAGTAAGCTTGAACAGTTCTCATACTGTGAAGCAGGAACTCTAAAACAATATGTTGCAAATCTGTCCTGATTCTCAGCTGTACCTGACATATTCGAACTTTCAACATAACCATTATTCGCTCTTACCGCATTGTTAATTGCTTCAATAGTTTTATTAAAGTCAATAGTCTCAATTGTCATATACTTACGCTTAATAAGCATTTGAGAACTAATAGCAGGATTACTTGAAGTATCACCCTCATACCTAAATTCATCATCATATTCGACTTCTACTGCTTCACCATAGTCGATATACTCATAGTCAGTGAAGCTGTCTGTTCCTGCTAACGAATTAATCATCATAGCGTCATTACTATCTTTTGAAGAATGAGATCTTACAGCTTCTACACTGCTACTATTACCGTTAAAGCATGAGCATATACTTAAAAGCATTGCAACAGCCATTATATTTGCAAAAAATTTCTTCATTTTCATATTGAATCTCCTTGTGTTTTTATCAGTTACACCTATATAGTCGTGACAACTTTGATAAGGTTACAAAATAATTCAAAAATAATTCAATTTCGAAAAGAAAAAAATATATAATACTTGAAATGGAGGAAAATCATATGCTTTCTTTATTAATAAAAAGATTTGTAAAAGACTACGATAATACCAAAGATTTTAAAGTCCGTAATTCATATGGAAAACTTGCCAGTGTAGTAGGAATAATTCTTAATCTTATTCTTTTTGCAATTAAATTTATTGCTGGAACTCTTGCTAATGCAGTAAGTATCATCGCTGATGCTTTTAATAACCTGTCAGATGCATCATCAAGCCTCATTAGTCTTCTTGGATTTAAACTTGCAGAAAAGCCTGCAGATAATGACCACCCTTACGGACACGGAAGATATGAATATGTGGCAGGTCTAGCTGTCGCAGTTCTTGTTGCAGCGATTGGTATCCAGCTTCTTAGAACTGGTTTTGATAAAATACTACATCCAACAGAATTAGCATTTTCAAATGTTACCTGGATTATTCTTGTTATATCTATTCTTATTAAGCTATATATGATGAGCTATAACTATTCCATCGGCAAAAAAATTGATTCCAAAGCTCTTATTGCTACTGGTGATGACAGCCGTAATGACTCACTTACTACTCTTGCAGTATTAATTACTGGAATAATATCTGTATTAACACACCTTAATATCGATGGTATTGTGACACTTCTTCTATCTTTATTCATTCTATACTCAGCTTATGGACTTATTAAAGATACATTAGACCCTATTCTAGGAATTAAGCCTGATGAAGAAACAGTAAAAATGCTTGAAAAGAGAATAATGTCTTTTGACAACATCCTTGGCACACATGATTTAATTATTCATGATTATGGTCCAGGAAACCGTTTTGCCAGTGTTCATGTCGAAATGGACTATAAACTGGATGTCATAAAAGCACATGACATAATAGATGTTATTGAAGTTACTATCTTAAAAGAGACTGGCATTCACCTGGTAATTCACTATGATCCAATATCTTCAGATGATGAATTGGTAAACAGCATGCGTAAACTAATCAGCGAACTCGTTAAAGGCATTGATTCCAAGCTTTCCATCCACGATTTACGAGTAGTTGAAGGTGTAACTCATACTAATTTGGTATTTGATCTTGTTATCCCTCATGAATTCGATAAATCTATTGATTCCGTCAAGCAGGCAATATTCGATGCAGTTCAAAAAGAGAATCCAAAACTCATCTGTGTAATCAAAGTTGAATATAGTTTTGTATAATTTAAAAAACTCAGTTAGGCTCTTTATCAAGCTGGCTTAGGATGTATTCTTTTACGTCCTCCAGCTTGCTTTTTTGCCATTCTTTGAGTTTCTCCTTCTCTGCTATTGGTCGAATGATATAAAAATCCAGTGTCTCCCCAGGAACTCTTCCTGTTCTCAATGGATTAGTAAAATGCTCTTCCCAGACTTCTTCAGAAGCTCCCTTCAATTCTTTAGGATTGAGATAAGCCTGCTGTCTTTTTGTAGCCTGAATAAAAACCTTCTCCGAAAGTGGAATGAGAAGATTATAATCTTCCTCATGAACGTCTCTAAATATCAAAGGTAATTCACCCTTAACGACATGCTCACTACCTCTCTCGATTTTAAGGCCCATTGGCTCAAAACTTAACTTATCTTTTGTAAAATCAAGTCTTACAAGAAGTCCAACATCTGTATAAAACTGACTTCTCTGATAATCAGTATCAAAAATAAAGTTACCCAAAGAGTAAAAAATAAACTTATCCCCATAAGTCTCATAATTCATTGGAACATGTGGATGATGTGCTACTACCGCATCTGCACCCATATCAAGATATTTAATGTAGCGTTCGCGTGTATATGGAGATGGTAAAGAAGTAAACTCCTCACCTGCATGCGCTACAATTATGCACCATTTACAGGTCTTCTTTATGTCATCTATTGATTTTTGTATTGAATCAAGTTCACTCCAGCTATAGCATCCTGCTTTATCCTCAAAAGCCTTACGACATGCTCGCTGATATCCAACTCCTATTAATCCTATTCCGCCTGCTTCATTAATAATTACTGGCTTCATTGCTTCATTAATATTCATTCCGGCGCCAATAGTCTGGACATTCATTTTAGCTGCTTCCTTAAGAGTAGATTCTACTCCCATCTCACCAGCATCCATAATATGGTTATTACAGATATTCCAGATATCAGCCTTCATCTTTTTAAGAACTTTAAGCGCTCCTGGATCCATTGTATGAAGAAGCTGCTTTACACCGTCTTTAATATCATTTTGAGGCTGCTCAACAATAGGACCTTCAACATTTGCAACAACATGATCTCCGCTATGCAAAAAGTCCAAAACCTCTTCTGACAAAAGGTCTTCGTCATCCCATTTGCCAAACATATATTTATCAAAACCAATATCGCCTGTAAAAACGATTGAACACTTATCCTTACCCATCTTCTACTCCTTAATTACCCTCAAGAACAAGAGAAGTAAAACACTGACCACGTTCTTCAAAATTCTTGAAATATCCATAAGAAGCAGCAGCTGGAGAGAAAACGCAGGCCTTACCCTCTGGAGTAATCTTCTTAGAGAGCTCAACAGTAGCCTTTAAATCCTCAACATAGTAGACATTCTCATATTTAGGGAGCGCCTCAAATATACGCTTTCCTGATTCGTAAGACAAAATATAGTTATACTCCTGATGCTCATTAATATAATCAATAAGAACATCATAATTAATATGTCGGTCCATACCGCCAATGATTACTGTCTTGGTATTTTTTACGCTCTCAATTGCTCTTATAGTGGCATTAGGAATTGTTGAAATAGAATCATTATAAAAATCGATACCATTCACTTTGCCAACCAGTTGAAGTCTGTGCATAAGTCCATTAAAGGTTAAAATATTCTCACGAATTTCCTTATCAGACAATCCATAGATTCTGGAGCAGATCTCATACACAAAGCGAGCATTAAACTGATTATGGTCTCCCTGAAGTTTCATATCAAATACTGGTCCATCATAAAAATCAATTACTGTCTTATCAGCATTGGTACTAAATTCAGGAACATTATTACCACAAAAGAAAAAGTCACTCTCTGCCTGATGAGTAGTAATATTCTGCTTCATGGAAAAATAGTTTTCCAAAGTCTTATAGTAATCCAAATGATCCTCATATAAATTAAGAAATACCGCTATATGTGGAGAAAACTTAAGATGAGCAAGCTGATGACATGACATCTCAAATACAATAATAGAATCCTCATCAATCTTGTCATAATAATCAAGGCATGGGAAACCAATATTACCAACAAGAAATACGTTATCCCCCTTAACCTTGGATAATACATGATATAAAAGTGATGATGTGGTACTCTTACCTTTTGTACCAGTTATACCAATAGTTCTGTCTCTAAACTCCTCAAGGAAAAGCTCAGTCTGTGAGATATAGTTTCTGCCATAATTTTCAACATAAATACCTGGGCTTTTGATAATAAAGTCATACTCTTCCTCATTAATCTCTTCTCTTTTCCCCTCGAAAATAGAAAGTTCAACACCCTCACAATGAGTTTTAATAAAGTTTTCTGTAGACTTTCCTTCTCTTCCGTATCCCCAGATAAGAATTTTTTTATTGTTAAGTTTATCAGCTATAGCCATAAAATACTCCTTAAAAGATTATAAACCAGTCTTGCGCTCAAGTAGTTTTCTTATTCCCTCTTCACTATTAAGTCTGCGATATACAAAGAAATACATCGTAAGGAAACTTGCAAGTCCACCAATTACATTTGAAATTGGCTCCGCCCAGAACACACCACTTGGCTTATCTGCCAAGACAAGTGGTAATACCAGTGTGAAAGGTACGATAATAAATACCTTTCGAAGCAGAGAGAAGAAAATAGCAGGCTTTGCTTTACCAAGTGCCATAAATGTTGACTGTCCTGCAAGCTGGAATGACATGAATATAAATGCCATAAAATATATTCTCATATAATGAACACCCATATTAATAAGTTCTGGTGTAGCATCCTCTTTGGCAATAAACATTTTGATAAATATGTCTGGGAAAATAATGATAAATACCCAGGCTACTGCAGTATAGATAAGTCCTAAAGCAATATTTATTTTAATTCCCTGTGCTACACGATTGTACTTTTTGGCTCCATAATTAAATCCAAGTACAGGCTGGCTTCCAGAAGTAACAGCATTAATTACAACATTAAGAAGCGCTCTTACTGACTGAATAACGGTCATAATAGTTACATAATCATCACCACCATAATAGTTTAGTGACTTATTACATAAAACCTGAACCAGAGCATTAGTTCCATTCATAATAAAATTAGGAATACCCAACGCTAATATACCTTTTACTATTGCACCTTTAATCTTTAAAGCACCTCTTGTTAATTTTATTATTGCTTTCTTACTAACAATAAAACTCATAACCCAGGCAAAAGATATTAATTGCGATAAAACAGTAGCAATAGCGGCGCCCTTTATCCCCAAATCAAAAACAAAGATAAAAAGAGGATCAAACAAAAGATTTAAAATTGCACCACCTAAAGTAGTAATCATTGCAGTCTTCGGAAATCCTTGAGCAGTAATATAGTAATTCATACCATTACCAAGCATCAAAAACGGTGTACCCAGAAGATAAATATATAAATAAGATGAAGCATAAACATAAGTGATATCACTGGCACCAAAACTATAAAGAATTGGAGACATAAAAACATAGGAAACAGCCATGAGTACAAATGATGAAATACCAAGAAGCACAAATGAATTACCCATTACACTTCTTGCTTCTTCAATCTTCTCTTCACCTCTGGCAATTGAAAACAAAGGTGTACCGCCCAAACCAAATAGGAGCGTTACAGCTGAAATAAATGTGACAATTGGAAAAGTAATGCCAAGACCTGTAAGAGCAACCTTACCGATACCTTCTATATGGCCAATAAAAATTCTGTCGACAGTATTATAAAGTAGTAAAGTAAACTGCGCTACAATAAGAGGAATAGCCTGACGAAGAATAATTCTTGTCATGCTTCCATTACCAAAATCAGTTTTCTTAAGTTCTACCAAATCACTATCATTATCCATATTGAAATTATATCATTAAAAAATAAATATTCTTGAATTATTTTTTTTGTTATACTATCATAATCTGACATCGGGGTGTGGCTCAGGTGGTAGAGTGCTTGCTTCGGGAGCAAGAGGCCGCGAGTTCGAGTCTCGCCACTCCGACCAGTGTTTTTGAGATACATATTTGTATCTCTTTTTTTATTCAAAAAAGGCACATGAAAATCATTTTCACATGCCTTTATTCCTATGCATTTTTACTTAATTCTTCTTCTTCAAGAACTCTGTATGCTACTTTACCAACCAGAGTCTTTGGAAGTTCATCTCTAAACTCAATATCATATGGCAAAGAATACTTTGCAATATTCTTCTTACAGTAATCAATTATTGCATTTTTTGTAGCATCAGAAGGTTCAACCCCCGCCTTAAGCTTTATAAATGCCTTAATCTTCTGCATTTTTAGTGGATCAGGAACTCCTATTATGCAACTCATCTGAACAAGTTCATGAGCATCAAGAATATTCTCAAGCTGTGCTGGATAAACGTTATAACCAGATGTAACAATCATTCTCTTGGCGCGTCCTCTGAAGAATACAAAACCTTCATCATCCATAATACCAAGGTCACCTGTATATACCCAGGTACGGCCATCAATATTACTGGTTCTTAATGTCTCAGAAGTCTCCTCAGGATGATTCATATATTCAAGCATCATCGTTGGACCAGAAAGCAAAATCTCACCTTCTTCACCATAAGGTAATTCCTCATCAGTTCCCGGCTTTACTATCTTTATATAAGTATCTGGAAATGGTAATCCAATACTTCCCTCTTTATGCATAAAGTAAGGAGTCAGACAGCAGGCCGTAACAGTCTCTGTCGTACCATACCCTTCTCTAACCTGAATTGAGGAATTATGATCAGAAAGAAATTTATCCAGTTTCTTCTTAAGTTCAATTGATAAAGAATCACCACCAGAAAATACTCCCTTAAGACAGCTTAAGTCTGCATTATCCATATCTGGTATTCTTAAAAGCGCCTCGAAAAGTGTAGGTACTCCAGCTATAAAATTGCATCTGTATTTTGTTATTAATTTAGAATAACTTTCAGGTGTAAATCTTGGAACAAGAATACATCTTCCACCATTAGATAAAATTGAGTGAATGCAAACGCCTAATCCAAAACCATGGAAAAGAGGCATTGCAGCAAGCATCTTATCTCCTGCCTTAAACATAGGATTCGTTGCAACAATCTGCTTACCCAGAGCATTAAAGCTGTAATTACTAAGTAAAATGCCTTTTGTAGTACCAGTTGTTCCACCTGAATACAAAATAACGGCACCAGAATCTTTAGGACGATTTACAACATAATCAGTAACATTCTTTCCACCATTTAGAAATTCTTTCCAATATACTACATCAGAATCTTTGGAGATTTTTCTAATCTTTCTTCCTTCAGTAAGCATATATCCAACAGCCATAACAGGAGAAAGCTCGTCTTTAATACTGGATACGATAATTGACTTAACCTTTGTATTTTTACGAATATTATCAAACTTATAGTAAAACTGATCCAAAGTTACCGCAGCAACACTATCTGATTCATTAAGATAAAACTCTATCTCTTTCTCAGCTGAAAGCGGATGAATCATATTGGCAACTGCTCCAACAAGGTTTACAGCATAAAACATATAAATAGCCTGAGGACAGTTTGGCATTGCTATTGTTACCTTATCATTCTCTTTTATGCCCATGCTTTTAAGAGACTTGGCACAACTTATAATCATGCTCTTCATCTTTTTATAGGTTACTGAACGGCCCATAAAATCAAAAGCTATATTGTCAGGATACTTAGAGACCATCTCACTAATCGCATCAAACATCGATCCATCAAAATAATCTAAATGCATTGGAATATCACCCATAACCTTCTCCCAAGGTGTTTTGCATTTATTATCAACCGAATCCATTTATATGTATCTCCTAATAAAAATCTAAACTTAATTATCACCTGTAACAGAACAATAATCCGTTACAGGTGAACATACAAATAATTATATATTTTTTTTAATTTATTTCAATTATCTCAATGAATAATAAGCCTTGCTATCTTCAAGATCGTAGCCCTTATACTCAGCTAATTCACTAACAGTAACAAGTGAATATCCTCTTGCCACTAACTCTGGAATTACTATTTCCATTGCAGCAGCAGTTGTTGGATAAAGGTCATGCATCAACACAACATCACCATCACTAACATTATTCAAAATAGCATTTACTACGTGATCTGTATCACGATATTTCCAGTCCTGTGTATCAAGAGACCAGATAATCATAGGCATATCAACAGCAGAAGCTACTGAATCATTATATGAACCACCTACTGGTCTCATAATTGAAGGTGTAACACCAGCAACACTATAAATCGCATTATTACAACTTACAATCTGATCAACTACCTCAGCATATGAAATAGAAGTAAGACCAGAATTTGGATGACTCCATGTATGATTTGCAAGTTCACAGCCAAGGTCTCTAGCTCGTGTTACACAAGAAGAATATGTACTAGCTCTATTACCAACGATAAAGAATGTAGCATGACCATCAACTGACTCTAACATATCGAGAATTCTGTTAGTTACAGGACTATAAGGACCATCATCAAAAGTAAGAGCTACCATCTTATCTGGAACAAACTTTGGAATCAAATCGAACTGCTTAAGATACTCTGCAAACTCATCCTTCTCAACAAGTTCTGCAACAAACTTCTCACGAGAAGCACCACTCTCAAGAGTAGATACACCAGCACTTAATTCTGAACTGTCAGGAAGTCTTCCAAATGCAACCTGATAAGCAACGTTTACATACTCATAATCAGAGAGGTTTCTATTTTTACATTCATCAGCCTTAAGGAATTCCTTAACAACGTCAATTGGCTGAGTCTTGTGTGAACTTACTTTGGTTGTCCAGAGATTAAGTCCCTCTCTGTCACCTCTTCTTCCAAACGCATTCATATAGCATCTGTTAATGAAGTCAGTACATTCAATGTCCTGATCTCTGCTCTGAGTTAGATTAATATGTCCAGAGGCAATTCCATATGTAGCACAAAGATTCTTATACTCATCAGAACCTGTAAACTGCTCAACCATATAGCTCTCAGATACGCCCTTACCATAAATACTAATCCAATGCTCTCTACCAGCACCATCAGCACCTCTTCCAAGCATTGCAAGATAAAGATCATCAACCATCTCACCAGCAGACTTACCCATAGAACCATATTCACGGCTTCTAATGAAATTATCAATAAGAGTTGCAGCTACAATATCACCATTATTAATCTGGTCACACCAGCCATTAAGACCAGGGATATCAGGTTCACGATTAAGGAAAACACTATAAGCTCTTGTAACAAAAGCAGTTACATTAAAGTTCTGATCTCTTCCTTCCTTTAATTCTACATCACCTGGAATAATGCCATACTGCTCACAAAGGTTCTTAAACTCAGTTGAGCCAGTAAAACCATCAAGAACAGCATTAATTGAACATCCATTATTAAGAATATTTACCCATCCTTCTTTTCCAGCAGGATCTGAAGTTCTGTCAAGCATTACATTGTAGAGAATCTCAACTTTCTCATCATTGGAATATCCCTTATTATTAAACTCAGTACTATTAACAAAACCATAGATAAGATTAGCTGCATCAAGTGTATTATTCTCAAGTCCGCTAACCCAGTAGTCAATACCATCTCTCTCCCCTTCTCTTCCAAGAATGAGAAGATAAGCTCTCTCAACAAAAGAGCCTACAGGAGTAGGTGCACCAAGTCCGCACAAAGGAACAAGAATAACAGACAGGCATAACACCAATACCACAATGATAGGAAGAATTCTTCCTGATTTACCAACTAAACGAGAATTCGTCATAAATATATAATCTCCTTATTTCCCCAAACATAAGAATTATATTATAAAACATTTTCATACCAATAAAAAGAAGCTGCTTCAAATTATTTCTTGAAACAGCCTCTTGATTAAACAAAATTACTAATTTTACTTTGCAGCAGCTGCACCCTTATCAAATGCACTTACATTTGTTGGGATAACCTTTGGTTTATTTGCGAAAGCTTCCTCGATAGCTTCCTTCCACAATGCCTCTTCAACACCAAGATAGTTTGAAAGAGCACCCATCATAACCATATTTACAGCCTTTGCTGTACCACACTCATTGGCAATAGCCAAAGCGTCAAATTCAACTATTTTGGTATTTCCACATGCAGAAGCCTTAAGTGACTCCTCAATATTATCAGGATACTGAACCTGACCAAGAAGAACTGGTAAAGACTTAATCTTCTGGCTATTTACAATCATTACTCCATCTTTCTTAAGAAGAGATGACCAGCGAACAGCCTCAACTTCCTCAAATGAAAGAAGGAAATCAGCAGTAGCTTCTTCGATAATTGGAGAATTAACCTTATCACCGATCTTAACATATGTAATAACTGAACCACCACGCTGGCTCATTCCGTGAACTTCTGATACCTTTACGTCCAAGCCAAGCTTTAATGCAAGGATTCCGAGAAGCTTTCCTGCAATCAAAGTTCCCTGACCACCAACGCCAGCCAAAACGATAGATGCTTCTAGATTAGCCATATTACTCTACCCCCTTAATTAAAGCGTCAAACTTACACATATTTACACAAAGTCCGCAGTTATTGCAGCTCTCTGCATCAATTACAGGCTTCTTATCGTCACCAATTACAAGCGCAGGACACATAATTCTTCCACATGCGCCACATGACTTACACTTGCTACTTTCAAGACTTACCTCTACGCCCTTCTTAGCTCTTCCTGTTGGAATCAAAGCACATGGTCGACGAGCGATAACTACAGAAACAACGTCTTTTTCAAGTTCTTCCTTAATTACCTTCTCACAATCATAAGTCTCAACTGGATCAACCACTCTGATAGAAGATACACCAAGACTTCTGCAGAGACCCTCAAGATCAAGTGAAGGAGCATCCTTAAGTCTGATATTCTTACCTGTTCCAGGATTCTGCTGATGACCTGTCATACCTGTGATAGAGTTGTCAAGGATAATAAGAGTAATAGCACTCTCGTTATATACTGCATTCAAAAGATTTGTGATACCAGAATGCATAAATGTTGAATCACCAATTACACCAACAGTTTTCTTTGAATCAGCACCATCAGTTGCCTTGTCAAAACCATGAGCCATACCTACTGAAGCACCCATGCATACGCAGGCATCGAGAGCCTGCATTGGTGGAAGAGCTCCAAGAGTATAACATCCAATATCACCCATAACCTGAACTTTAAGTCTGTTAAGAGCAAGGAATAATCCCTTATGAGGACATCCAGCACAAAGAACTGGAGGACGACCAGGAGTATTAGGAAGCTTATCAAGCTCAATACCCTTCTCAAACTTTGGATCATCAGTAAGAGCACATCTTACCATATCTGCAGTATATTCACCGAGAAGTGTAAATAACTCCTTACCTTCACACTTGATGCCGTTTGCTTTGATTTCATTTTCGATAAATGGATCAAGTTCCTCTACTACAACAAGACGCTCTACCTTAGAAGCAAATTCCTTTATCAAATCAAAAGGAAGTGGCCATACCATACCAAGCTTAAGAACACTTGCGTTTGGCGCACCGTCACGAACATACTGATATGAAGCACCAGCTGTGATAATACCAAGCTTTGTGTCTCTCATCTCAACTCTGTGAAGGCCTACCTTACCATTATCAGCTGAAGTATCAGCAATAATTTTCTTTGTTCTGTCTTCAACTACAACATGACGCTTAATAGCATTTGCTGGCATCATTACATTCTTTGAAGAATCCTTAACATAATCCTTGATTACCTGTGGTAACGGCTCATTTGTCTCAACAATACTTCTTGAATGTGATACACGAGTATGAAGTCTCAAAAGAACAGGAGTATCATACTTCTCTGAGAACTCAAAAGCATACTTAGTAAACTCTTTACACTCGCTGCTGTCTGCTGGTTCAAACATAGGAATCTTAGAAGATCTAGCATGATTTCTTGAATCCTGCTCATTCTGTGAGGAATGCATTCCTGGATCATCTGCTACACAGAATACCAAACCTCCGTTAACGCCTGTATAAGATACTGTAAAAAGTGGATCTGCAGCAACATTAAGACCAACATGCTTCATACATGTCATAGCTCTTGCGCCTCTAATAGAAGCACCAATTGCAACTTCTGCTCCAACCTTCTCATTTACTGCCCATTCAACAGCAACATTCTCATACTTAACTATCTCTTCAGTTATTTCGGTACTAGGTGTACCAGGATATGAAGAACAAACTTTGACGCCTGCCTCATATGCACCTCTGGCAACGGCTTCGTTGCCAAGCATAATCTCCTTCATAGAAGTCCCTCCACTAAATTACTTGAGTGACCAATTCTGTCACTTCGCAAAAATACACAAAAGAAATTATATCACTTTATCTCTTTATTGCACAACTGCAATATCAAACATGTAAAAATCTCCACCATTACTATTCTTGTAAGAAGCATCATCAGGTGAAATAAAAATCATGTATGCACCCTTATTCACCTCATATGGATAATCAAATGAATAATAATTTCCACCATTATCATTTGACAAATAACCATAGTCTATGTAATACAAATCCGAATTTGCCAGCAAATCAGTATAAGGGATGCTTAAATCCTCGATATAGCAAAGTGTATAAACTAATGCACCTTCATAATCTCTAGTTTCAAGAACATATCCAAGATATGGGTTCGTCTCATAATCATAATAGATTTCATTAAGCATTGTGCTATTACCATTACTATCACAATAATCAAACCAGTAACTGTCAGAATAATAATTATTCAAAAAATCAGGATCAACATTAGGGTGATTGTCACGTGTAGCCAATACTAGTGCAGCTAAATAATTCATATCAAATACACCTTCATCAGAACCTGTCTCAGTTGGAGTTGCGGCAACTGGTGTTCTGGTAACCTTACAAGTACTTCTGGCAACTTCATTTTCATTGATGTCATAGAAAACTACAGTATATTCACCTTCAATAAGGAAACCTTCGTCATCTACACCAGAACTATTGCAATTAGCATCAAAGCATCCCCCAATATAACTTAAAGAAGTATCTGTAAAATACTTACTTGTATATACGAGAATACCATCATGATAAACTTCATATTTTAATGTCCAGTCAGCCTCGTATCCAGCAAGATTAGGAATAATATCAAGCTCAATCCAGTTTACATTATCGTAAACGTTATCAACCGAACCATACCACTCTACATAATCAATACAATCTATTAATGAAGGAGTAAAACTTGGCTTAAAGTTTCTATAAAAAGTCATTCCAGAAACTACATCCTCAGCATTTGTAACATACCACTCATCATCATCAAGTTTAAATGTAATCTCTAAGTCTACACTGATTCGTTCTGTTGCAGAATTAATTGCTGCAATATAAGAGTCAACATTAGAAAAGCTGTTTTCATTATTCAATGAATCATAGTCAATTAAATCAAAAGTAACTTCAATACTTCCCTTACCCTTACTCTCCTTTACTTCTGCTGACTTCTTATCCAGTTCATATTCAATTGTATCTGCTATTGTCTGATACAATAGTCCAAATTCTTCATCATCAAAAGAATATAAATCTGCTAATTGTTCTTCAGCATCATCATCGGCATCATACATAAGCTTACTGATTTTCTTATACTCAGCATTACTTACCGCCTTACAAAAATCATCAGCAACATCGAGAAGATTATCTTCTAACTCTTCGACATCAACTTCATCCTTCTCTTTATCTTTTTTCTTGTTACCATCTGAATTTCCATCAAGACATCCAGTTAGATTAATCAGCATACTGGATGCTAAAATAACTGATAATACTTTTCTTTTCATACTAAATCTTCCTTTCTCTTTTTATACTCCATATAAAAAAAGTGAAATGCCAAATCCTATCTGGCATTTCAACTTTTGGTGTTCCCGAGCGGAATCGAACCGCTGGCCTACCGCTTAGGAGGCGGTCGCTCTATCCTACTGAGCTACGGAAACATTCTAAAAATGAATTATACCACAACAATTGCATCTAATATCATCAATATAACTCCAATTATTAAAAGGTAATGCGTAACACCCTTAGCATAATTATTAATTTCAGCAAATACCAGTCTTCTCTTATATGCAGCTGTAAATCCCAAAAAGAGTGTATAAATAAAGAAACCTCCAGCTATAACCATTGCAAAAAGCTGACTACTAATTTTATCTGCACCACCGAAAAAGAACAAAATAATAAGTACACTCTGGAGGATCATATTCATAAACTGTGATAAATCAAAAACAAAATTACTTCTGACAAATAAATCTTCTCCCTCAGCGTTCTTACACAATAATTCTGTAATGCTATTAAATAGTGTGTAAGAGAATACAATAATAATCAGATATATCCAATTATAGAGTTTTGCACCAAAAGTAGAATGAACAAATAACAATGCGGTGGTAATAACCATATAAAATGCAAAATCAATCATTCTGGCCGTTGTAAATCTCAGTAAATCACGTCGCCCATTCTGTGGAATAGAAGTAACATCAGTAAGTCTTGTACCTGCAAACAAAATTAGTTTACCAGTAAAGGAAGACAATAAAACTGAAAGCAAAAGTATCTCAAGAGCACACAAAAAAATCATTACAAATGGTTTTGCAACACCGAATCTTCTTAAAACGAATATATTAAGGACAGAAAAAGCAAAAGGTATTACAAATGGTATAAAAACTGTATCTCTTAACTTGGCCAGAGACTTAGTATAACCAAACATACTTAACCCAATAACAAGAGGAATTGACGTAAGGGGAAAAAGGTTACTTACCCCATCTGTTATATATCTTCCTATAAACGCACCTATACCAACAAAATAGCAGTAATTAAGGAAAATATTAAGCGCAGGAAGTTTTTTTATCATTAGAAATCTGAGACTAATCATCCACACCAGAAACAGAACAGCAATAACAAGCGCACTCATCAGGAATTTGTCAATAAATACAAATTCCATAGCAAAAGAAAGAGACGTTAAAACCATCAGAATTGCTCCTGTTCTTGTCAAATCAAAATCAGGAGAATTGCTTGATTCTGCTATACTAACTCTTCCAGCTCTTAACTTATAATCATCAAATGGAGAATCATAAGTATTACGCTTCCAAAAAAATGCCATTCTATTAAGTCCTCTCTTTTAAGACATCCAGTTAAAATATTCTTTCATAAACTTATATGCGACATTAATACTTGAACAGAAATTCTCAGAACGTTCAGCTTCGCCTGGAATTCCATCAATAAAAGTATTAAATTCAGACAATGCTATTCCATCGACACTCAAAGTCAGAACTGGATTCTGCTGATCTCTTACTACTCCATCTTCTCCAACTTCATAATAAACTGGATCAGAAGTATCAATAACGGGAACAGTTGTAATCTCAAGAAGTTCATTATCATCTTCAATTATATCTTCTATAGATTCAGGAGTTAAAGTTTTACCTATATAAGCATCAAATATAGTTGGATAAAAACCGCCTTCTGAATTCGGATCAGATAAAGGAGACATATCCTTAAAGTGATAAACAATATAGCCTTCTTCAGTTAACAAACATGTATCTCTAAATCCTGGCATACTGTCATCAAGTATTTCCATCATCGTCTCAATATATAATTCCTCATCAAATCTGTGGCGTGCATTACGTATGCACTCTTCAGCTAACTCCACAAAACATCTGATATTACAGGTAACTCCAGGAACAATATCAGTAGTACCATCAGACTTCATGGCAAGTTTACTTGGAACCTGATAGTCAATAAGAGCGTGACAAATATTATAAGACTGAGTAGCCCAGTTCTCACCCGATACAGTATATGCACCTGTAAGTGAAGCCTCGGATCTGTCCTTGGTAGTTCTATCTACATTAAAAGCATCCCACTTTACCCTTGTAATAATTCCATCATTTACCTCTATTTCAACGTAATCGATAAAACCAGAATTATCCTTGGTAAACGACTGTGCATAATAAATGCCGTCATGAAGGCCTGTGATAGATACAACTACATCCTCTTCATCAGTATCCTCTTCTTCCTCTTCAGAAGTAACTGCTATAGGCATAGTCTTATTAAGACTCTGATCAAGAAGAACAGAAAGTTCAGAATCAGAATATATAACCGAATTCCCCTCTTCTTCCATCTTCTTATATCCAATAAAATTTGAACCATCAGAAGATACTGCAACAAGAGAATGAACTATCAATCCCTCAGCATTTAAGTAGTCAATATCAAGAATATACCCCATGGTAATATTGTTCTCACCTACTGCTTTATAAACACTATTAATCTCAGGAAATTTCTTAAGTAAATCAGAACTTACCTTCTCATACTTATTTGCAGGCAAAACTTCATTAAATAAACTAAGATACGATTTCTGTTCTCTGCTGTTACGCTTTATTGTACTAGTAACCATTCCGCCAATAACTACAGCAATACTTAAAAACAATATTAAAACAGCATCCAAAATAAGTTTCTTAATCTGCTTTCTATTCATATCACTCTACCTCCTTTTTATCTGAGGTAAATGAGACTCTCTTCGTATGTCTATGAGGAATCAGATACTCAAGTACCGGAGTAATCAGATTCACCATAAGTACTGGAACACAGATAGTAATTCCAACTGAAGTTCTTGTATATAAAAATGCTGCAAGAAAACCTGATAAAGCACCTGCTATAATTGAGCTTCTAAAACCAATAGGAACATTAGAATAAACCGCAAGAAGATAAGAAGCTGCAAACAAAACACCTGAAGTTACTGCAAAAATAGCAACTTCCCTAAATCCTTCTTTAAGAATATCCCCTTCGAAAAGCTGACTATTAATCATTGCATAACTTAATATCGCTGAAATACAATAAAAAATAGAAACATAAGGTTTTGTAGTTTTACGTAATACCAGATAAAGCATTCCAATTAGAACTGTAAACACGCTTCCAAGTCCAATCAAAGTGCTGTAGCTGCCGTTTAGAATTTCTGCAAAATACATTGCCTTGAAATTTGTTGTTATCACATTTTCAGAAATAGCTGGTTTTAAACGTAATAAAGTATCAGTCTTCAAATAATCAGTAAATGGCTGCGAAAAACCTAAAAGATAATTTGGAAACATCAGTTCTACAAATAAACGTGATGAAGCTGCCTGATTGAAAAGCGAATTACCTAATCCGCCAAACAACTGCTTTATGACAAAAGAACCAAATAAGGCACCTATAACCACAATCAATAATGATGTATTCGCAGGTAACAAAAGACCAAAAATAATACCATTAACAAGAGAGTTGAGATCAACAAATCTCTGCATTCTGGAAGCATTTCCAAGCATTTTCGAGAAAAATGTATCAAATAGCAAAAACAACAATGCTGATGATAATACAAGAACAAATGCTCTTATACCATAACTAAATACAGCACTGCATATACAAGGAATAAGTGCTACAAGAACAATTAAATATGCATAAGAAGTATTCTGTGATGAACGAATATAAGGAGGACGAGATTTCTGAATCATATTTTCTTTCCTCCCTCAAAAGGAAGCACAATATAATCTTCCTCACTGTCATCTTTTTCAATTTTCTCTGCATAATCTTCAAGGAGAGTTCCTGAATCAACTTCATTAAGTAGAGTATTCCACTCATCAGAAAACTTAGAAAGAGTATCTTCGGTTTTCAAAATCTCTCTGGAAGTATTGGATGTATGCTTTAGCTTATATTCAGTAGTAAAATTCGATATGGTTGAAGCCAGTTCAATACCAGAAGGACATACATAAGAACAAAGACCACAATTTATGCAGGATAAAACATTCTCATTTAATGCCGCATCCTTTAAATTACGCTCAATAAGTTTATACGCTACATCGACTGATATATCCATAGCGCAGGCATCACTACACAATCCACAATGAAGACATGGAGCAGACTGAAAATCCAGTTTGCGAATAAAAGTTAATGCAGAAGTAGTTTTTATGATTGGAGTATTATCTAAATCCTTAACTGGTATTCCAGTAAGTGCATTTCCCCACAAAATACGGTTAGTACTGTCATAAGCACCAAACTCTGCTCTTACTATCTCACTTATTGGAGTTCCAATAGGTGCCAGTACGTTATGAAGGACACCATTATCTCCCGCAACTGTAATAACTCTCTGAAACATAGGAAATCCATCTTTAATTGCATCCCAGCAGGAAGCCATGGTTGAACAGTTAAATAAAACTGCTCCCACAGTATTCTCAAGTATCTCACCTGCTTTTAATTCTACAGAATACAAAGCTCTGGCGATTAATCGGTAATATCCCTGAGGATAACGTTCCTTAAAAAGACAAATCTCATATTCGATATCAAGTTGAAAAATTTTCTTTGCTCTCTCAATTGCAGATTCCAAAATCTCACGCTCTGCCTTACGATTCTTGGAAATCAGGAATCTGATTTTTTTAACACCAATAGCACCTGCAACGGCCAATGCTCCCTGAACCACATAATCAGAAGACTCATTAATTCTATGAAGATCTGAAGTAGCAAATGGTTCAGACTGAAGGCAGTTTACAAGTAATTCCTTAACTTCGTACTTTTTGGCACGGGACATCTTGGCAATAACAGGAATGCCTTCACCACCCATACCAATAATTCCAGAATTTTTGATGATACCCATAACCGTCTTGGCATTAATATCAAGATTCTGTCTCGGCACTATACTGTCATGAAAGGTTCGTTTATTATCGCTAGTTATCTCTATCGCAGATGTAGAAATACCATTAGGTAAAGTGATTTTCTGTATAGACTTAACTGTTCCTGATATTCCTGAATGAACTGGTGCACCTATTACTCCAGAAGGAATAACAGCTATACAGCTTCCAATTAAAACATGATCTCCTGGTTTTACTACAGGTATAGCTTCAGCACCAAGACCTTGTCTTAGTGGAACTATAATGCGTCTAGGATATACTCTTTCAAGCATAATTTCTCGCACATAAGACGAACGCTTTGAAAACTCCAAAGCGTTGTCTGCAAAAATTCCACTGTAAAATGAATATATCTTAGTCATATCAGACGTAATTAGTCGTTATAACCCTCAAGTTTCTTAACACTGCTTGATCTTGAGAGTTTTCTAATTGCCTTAGCCTCAATCTGTCTGATACGCTCTCTTGTAACGCCTAACT
Organism: Clostridia bacterium; assembly: GCA_024403775.1. Taxonomy (GTDB): domain Bacteria; phylum Bacillota; class Clostridia; order Saccharofermentanales; family Saccharofermentanaceae; genus Saccharofermentans. Next base: position 69,900 of record JAKSRE010000004.1, read on the forward strand.
CATGACCAACTTCTTCAAGAGTACGGTTACGGCCATCTACAAGACCAAATCTTAACTTAAGTACCTTGCTCTCTCTTTCTGTCAAAGTCTCAAGAACCTTAAGAAGTTCTTCCTTGAGAAGAGTCTTAGCAACTTCCTCATCTGGAGCCTCACCCTGGTCACTTGAAATAAAGTCAACGAGATGTGAATCCTCTTCCTCACCTACTGGCTTATCAATAGATACTGGGTCCTGTGAAATTCTCTGAATCTCACGAATCTTGTCTGGTGACATTTCCATGCTCTCAGCAAGTTCTTCGATAGTTGGCTCACGTCCAAGATCCTGAATAAGACCACGCTGAACTCTTGTGAGCTTATTAATTGTCTCAACCATGTGAACAGGAATTCTGATTGTTCTTGCCTGGTCAGCAATAGCACGTGTAATTGCCTGTCTAATCCACCATGTTGCATATGTTGAGAACTTAAATCCCTTTGAATAATCAAACTTATCAACAGCCTTAATAAGACCAATATTACCTTCCTGAATCAAATCAAGAAGTGCAAGACCTCTGTTCATATACTTCTTAGCAATAGATACTACAAGACGAAGGTTAGATTCAACAAGCTTATCCTTGGCATCCTGATCTCCATCAGCCATTCTCATCGCAAGATCCTTTTCCTGATCACTAGACAAAAGAGGTATCTTACCAATCTCCTTAAGGTACATTCTTACAGAGTCATCTACTGAACTCTCTTCAGCAGGAGTAAGGAAAACGCCCTTGCTTACATCATCAGCAAGAATATCATCATCATTATCAATCTTGATTCCCATCTTCTCAAGCTCACTTGTGATGAAAACCATATCATCTGGATCGATGTTCTTGTCTGAAGAATAATTCTCGAAATCAGAATTCTTAAGCAAATTCTTATTCTTTACAGCCATTTCCTTCAGCATCTTAATGTCTTCACTAAAATCTGCCATTTAACCTTACCTCCATAATAAGTGTCCAAAACGTATTATCTTAAAATAAAACCAACACAAACAGCCTTAACTCAATTCATTACTTATATGAGTTGCTATCAATCCTCTGCCTCATTCTCTGTAAAGCTTGCCTGTGCTCCGTTATTATTTGAATAAGAAGCTACGTAATATCCACCATCACAATATATCTTCATAGAAATATCATTCTTCTTATCGTTACCAAGCTCCTCAGAACGAACAGAAGCATAATTATTCAAGATACTAATTGCATCCTCTTCTGAAAGCTTGTCCTTTGTAACAACACTAACGTTCTGACAATGTGTTCCACTTAAAACAAAACCGTTTGACATACCATCTTCATCAACTGAGCAATCAACCTGTACAATTCCGTCAAATACAGCTGGCATACGATTCTTCATAGCATTCTCAAGCTTTCTTCTTGATAAGAAAGGTGGAAGAGATGTAGCAAGAACAATCACGCACAAAACTGCAGATACACAGGAAATGATTGTAACAATCTTCTTTGGTGCCTTTACATCGTCAGGTGAAATCTCATATTCATTATTTCTCTTTGTAACTTCAGTCTGATTCTTAACCTTATCGTGCTTTACAGCCGCAGGTATTGGATCAGTAAAAACTGGTGTAGCATAATAATGCTTCTTTGCTTCTTTATTCTCTGGAATTACCTCATTTGGAAATGTATAGTTCTGAGGATTCTCAAGAATTGCCTTAGCTTCTTCTCCATCAAATACACAATTACAAAATATACATTCACACTTATCCTCTTTATCATTAAAAACAACAAGTGATCCACAATTTTTACACATTCCCTGTACTGTAGCCATTTAAATAACTCCTCTTTTTACCCTGTTACATATAAAAGGGCATAATACTGTATATTAAAAACCATTCCACATTATAAAATAAACTAGTTCTTTTTTCAATAGATATTTTATGTTAAACTATGAGGCGATTTTAATATACTAAAGACAGAATAGGAGATATTACATGAGTAGTAGCAAACGTGGCTCCTGGGGCAACAGTTTTACATTCATTCTTGCTGCTGTAGGATCAGCAGTTGGACTTGGTAATGCCTGGAGATTTCCTGGCTTGGCATCAAAATACGGTGGAGGAACATTTCTTTTAATTTACTTTGTTCTTATGCTTATTATGGGAGTTCCACTTTTAATGATGGAGATTTCAATTGGTCGTAAAACAAGAAGTGGTGTTATTCCAGCACTTGGATCACTTAACAAGAAGTTCCAGTGGATTGGATGGGCAGCAACGACTAACGCTTTTGTTATTGTTACATATTATGCAGTTGTTTTTGCATGGGTTATTCTTATGGCAGCATTAAGCTTTAAATTTGCTTCAATGACTGGCAATAGTGAGGCAGCTAGTTCACTCTGGGCTACAAGTATTCAGACTACTGGTACCACTTCTGGTTTCCTTAGCATTTCAACCCTTTCTCTGCTTGCACTTCTTGTTGCATGGGCATTGATTTATTACTGTATTCGTAATGGCGCAAGTAGTGTTGGTAAAGTAGTTAAATATACAGTTTTCATTCCAATTATCTGCCTTGTTGTTATGGCCATTAAGGGTATAACAATGCCTGGTGGTGTCGATGGTCTTATTAAGTTATTTAAGCCTGATCTTTCTATTTTGAAAACTCCAAATATCTGGATTGATGCATGTGGACAGGTTTTCTACTCACTTTCGATTATGATGGCAATTATGTTTGCTTATGGTTCTTATCTCCCAGAAGAGACAAATATTGCGAGAGACGGTTTGATTATCGCTTTTTCTGACCTTGCAATAAGCGTTTTGTCAGGAATCGTTATGTTCACCACAATGGGTGGTGTTGGTATGATGGATAAAATCTCTGATTCTGGTGTTGCAACAGCATTCATTATCTACCCACAGGCCATAGTACACCTTACAAATAATGGTGTTGTAAATGCGATATTCGCATTCGTTTTCTATCTTTGTCTTTGTACTCTTGCAATCGATTCTGCTTTCTCAATCGTTGAAGGCGTATCTGCAAGTATCTCAGATAAATATAGAATTGACGCTAAGAAGACAACAATTCTTATCTGCTCTATATCAGGAATAATCTCTATTCTCTTTACAACTCAGGCTGGTCTTGCTTGTCTTGATATTGTTGACTACTATGCAAACAGCATAAATCTTGTTTTCATTGGTATCTGTGAGACAGTTGCAATTGGCTGGTTCTTCAAACCTAAGAAAATGCTCAATGAGATAAACCGCAACTCTACTAAGTTCAAAATGAATTCTACATGGTTCATTGTTTCTATCAAGTTCGTTGCACCTGTAATTCTTATCAGTTTCTTTATCTGGAATATCTACTCACTTATCGCTAATTCAAACGGTATTTATGGTGCTGGCGACGGCTATTCCCTCACTTGTAATGTTATTCTTGGCTGGAGTATGAGTTTACTTGTTGCATTTAGTGGACTTATTGCTTTTATTATCGAAAAGGCTAAAAAAGTTGATAAGAAATATATTCCTACAAATTGGGACGATATCAAGTAATTAAATTAAAATATCTATATAAAGGAGAAAAAACTATGAAATTTGAAAGTTTACAAAAAGAAATGATCGCTGCTATGAAGGCTGGTGATAAGGCTCGTAAAACTGCTATTTCCCTTCTCGTTGCTGCTGTAAAGAAAGAAGCTATCGACAACGAGTGCCGTGACAATATCCCTGATGATTTGGTTGACAAGGTTCTCTTAAAGGAAGCAAAACTTGCAAAAGAGCAGGTTGATACTTGCCCTGAGTCAAGACCAGAGCTTAAGTCTGAATATGAATTCCGCTACAATATCTTTAAGGAATTTGCTCCTGCACAGTTGAGCCCAGAAGATATTAAGGCTAAGATTACTGCTGAACTTGGTGAGCTCGTAGAAAGCAAGAACAAAGGTATGCTCATGAAGAGTGCAATGCAGCTCCTTAAGGGCCAGGCTGATGGTAAAATCATCAATCAGATTGTATCTGAGCTTTGTAAGTAATAACTAATTAAATTTACTTCATAATAAAGGGTGTGTCAGTTGTGACACCCCCTTCTTTTTGCTTAAATTCTTTTTATACAATTTTGAATTCGAAAGAAGCAAAATACAATGAACCCTTCTTAAGAGGCTGAATGGACATATTATTGTTAGTTCTTTCAATTTCCTTAGTACAGAAATCGATAAACAATTCACTGTATTCTTTCTGAACTAACTGCTCATCATGAAGATTATCATTCATCTGCTCAGGAGAATAAGGTAAAACAGTAAAATCAAATTTTGAATCTCTCTCTGAATTGCGAATCTCAAGTCTTCCACCTTCCCTGCCTTCAACTCGTAGAACAGTTGTATCTGTATGATTTGAATTCTCTGCAGGACGGGCATAAGGATGATAAATCTTATCAGAACCAGCAGCATATACACCAATTCTGGTTGCAAGCTTACGATCAGCATACGATTCACCAGGACCAAGACCGTACCATCTACAAATCAGATTCTCTTTTACAAGTGGAACTCTGAAACCATAACGAACAAGATCATACTTAGGTGTAAAATGCATAGCTACTACAATTCTTGAATCTTCATAAATCTTATAATCTACAAGAAGTTCACCCTTAAAGGCAAAAGACTTATATTTAGAAATAAATTCATAGCAGCCATTACTATATCCGTATGTACTTCCAACATATTCAATAGATTTCTGAATAGCTTCATAATCAGTCTCTTTTGAGAAAACAGTCTTAGCAAGAATGAAGCTTCTGTCAGTACGGTCGATATTAGTTGGGCATCTATAGAAGCTAGGAAATAGTCCACCCTTAAAGTACTGCTCTCCATTAATCCTTAAGTCACGCATAGAACCATTGGACTTATCGAAAATCACAGAGAAGTTCTCACCCATTATCGCAGTACCTTCTGGTGCCGCAATAACCTCAAGTTTTTTACTTACTACTTCTTCTTTTATCTCAGACATACCTTCTTCAAAGCCGTCTTCAACGTTTGCCTCATTCATCGAAATGCTGTTAACTGGAGAAGCAACTTCACGAAGAAGAACTTTCTGGAAAAATGCAGTCTCAAAGCCTTCATTTGCATAGTATGTTGGCTTTGATAATTTTAGACTTATATCAAGAATCAACTCGTGTGATAATGCCTCATTATATAAAGTAATCATCTGCGCATTATCAGCTGCCCATCCAGTATTCTTATAAACTTCAATATCTACCGGGAACTTAAGATTACGCATTCCAAATGGTTCAATCTCTGTTATAAGACCTGTTCCTGCAAGAATTGCATTACCTCCGAGAAGAACTTTCCATTCAAGTACACATTCTTCTGTATACATAAATGAATTTCTGTTACGTAAAACAAGACATGTTGGATCTTCATGAGTAGCATAAATATCGAACATCTCACACTGTTTCTTTATATCTATAAAAACTGGATGTGGATTACGCTCACTATCAACTATTCCCTGTCCAATTGAACTGTCATCTCTGTTTTTACCACCTACTAAATCGGCATGATGAATCCACTTGTATGGTGCATCATCGTCATCATAGATTGGTCTTGTTGAGATAGTCTGGAAAATATTCTTTGAAGTCTTATTACGAGAAGTGATAAGAGCCTTATCAATACACAAATCCTGCCAAGGTCCGTAAATCACACCTGCATCATTAGGGAATGGCTTAATATCTGCAACAGTCAGTGAATAATCATTATCACAGTACCAGAATCTTGAAGGATCTATCTCTTTGAGTTTATTTTTTATAGTTACACAATCATTATTAAGCTCTGTGAACTCACTAAATCCCCACATAACTACAGATGGGTGATACATTAAACTTAATACCACGTCATTAATAAAATGCTTATCAGACAATATGATTACATAAATACCATACTGGTCACAAAGATTAAGGAATACTTCTGAAGGTGGGAAATTACGGCAAATAACCGAGTTAATACCACAGCACTTCATAAGTAAAATATCCTGTCTTAATATTTCAGTTGGAGTACAGATACCACCCTTAGGATCAAATTCACAATACTTAACACTGTCGAGTTTTATCTTACGATCATTAATATTAAACTTACCTGTTACAATGTCAGTTGTTCTAAATCCGATTCTCTTACGTTTAGCACAAATAACATTTCCATCTGAATCTAATAATTCAATAATCAAGTCATAAAGAATTGGTGTTGCATCAGACCAGCACATAACATTAACAGCGAGAATCTCACTATTAGTTTCCTTTACACTCTTACTATCGCAGATATTACTGGTCTCATGCTCTTCAACCAGCTTGACAATAGGCATGCTGTAAGGATCATACTCATTTCTTACCTGTACCAAAGAATACTTTATCTTATAAGGAAGCATGTAATCAGTATGATTAGTTACATTAAAGCGAGTCTTAATTATATAGTTTTCTCTTATAATTTTTGAGATTTTGTCACTTCTCTCAACCTCTGTAGATGTTGCTTCACTAACATAACCAAGAGGTGCTGTAGATGTACTAATCTCAACATTACCCATCTCAAGAAGTGGTTCAAGAACTATTCTTATTGGTCTTACTATTCCACTAAATCCAAAACTTGCATTCTCGGTAATAACATGACCACTATTATCTCTTGAAAACTGATATACAACTATTGCAAGTGAATTAACACCCACTTTGGCAACATCAGACAATAGAAGTCTCTTTGGTGTTAATACAGCCTGTGAAGAAATAAGTTTCTGCTCATTAAAATAGATTTCAAAATTACCAGTTATACCTTCTAATTCAAGGTATACTGCACGATCAATATCCTTCTCATTTAATACAACAGTAGTACGATAAACACCAACCTCATCATCTTCACTGCTGGTTGATTTTAAAATAAACTTATCTCTCGCACTCTCATCGTGTGTTTTACTGAGATTTTTTACTACTGTAGGATAATCATATAAAAGATTTTGTGGAAGAGAATATCCATTCATCTGCCAGGATGAAGGAACATCGACTATATCCCAATCTGTATCATCATATATGTTTTTTTCAAAATCGCGTGGAATATCTGCCTCTGTCTTACAAAACAGAAAGCGCCATGTTCCAAGCTCATTTACATAAGGCGAAGGTAAAAAGCCAAACTCTGGCAATTTACGACTCTCGTAAATCTTATTGAAAGATTCATATGGTACAAAGCCTTTGCCTGTCGCACTGAAATTCATTTCTTCAATCCATCCTTTTAACTTATGTATATAATTACACTTATATACACTATAATAGCAAAATTTTATGGGCTTAAATTTTTCAACTATGTTACATATCTATTTATATAACAACAAAGCCGCCTTAAGTTTTAAGACGGCCTTAGTTTTTAATTATGCTTTTCGAAAAATATACTTAAGACTCAACAGCTGCAAGAATAAGATTAATGCACTTCTCTATTCCTAGTCTTCCTGTATCAAGACACAAATCATAATTTACACTGTGTCCCCAATCACGGTCAGTATAATGCTTATAATTAGACTTACGCTTCTTGTCATGAGAATTCATGACCTTAATAGGATCCCCCTTAGTCTCACCATACTCGATAATTCGGTTCTTACGGAACTCTTCATCTGCATGAATAAAAACATTTAACACATCGTCTCTGTCACGAAGAATATAATCTGCATTACGTCCTACAATAACACAAGGTCTTCCTTTATCGGCGATATCACAGATTACCTTACGCTGACTGCACCACAAATAATCTAGTGTAGACATTCCATTCATAACGCCAGGAACACCATGTGTCTCAAAGCCATATGAGAAAGTAGTCTTACCAGGAGCATGCTCACCGAGTTCTTCAATATAGTCCTTACTAAAACCAGATTCTTCTGCTACCTGATCAATAATCTCTTTATCATAATAATCGTAACCCAGACGATTAGCTATCTCCTTGGCGATACCTCTTCCGCCACTTCCAAACTGTCTACTTATAGTAATGATTTTCTTTGCCATTGCCCTAACCTCACTATACTTATTTTTTATATTTTACCACAACTAATGATATTTTTACCGAAACACACCAAAAAGTGATTTACGAATATAGTTGCATTAGTTATAATTCTTAACGGACAATAATTAATAATAAAATATAGGAGGCTACTATGAGTACAAGAGTTGGTATTATTGGTTATGGTAACCTTGCCAAGGGTGTTGAATGCGCACTTAGCAAGACTTCAGATATGGAGCTTAAGGGTATTTTTACAAGAAGAGATCCTGCTTCAGTAACTATTAAGAGCGAAGGCGTTAATGTTTATTCTATTGACGCACTTAAGGATATGAAGGATGAGTTCGACGTAATGATTCTCTGCGGTGGTAGTGCTACAGATCTTCCAAAGCAGACACAGGAATACGTAAAGTATTACAACGTAATCGACAGTTTTGATACACACGCTAAGATTCCTGAGCATTTCAAAAATGTTGATGAGCAGGCTCTTCTTAATAAGCATGTTGCTATCATCTCTTGTGGTTGGGATCCTGGTATGTTCTCACTTACAAGACTTTATTCAAACTGCATTCTTCCTAACGGAACAGATTATACATTCTGGGGTAAGGGCGTTAGCCAGGGTCACTCAGATGCTATCAGACGTGTTAAGGGCGTTAAGAACGGCAAACAGTACACAATTCCTGTAGATTCAGCTCTCGAGGCTGTAAGAAGCGGTTCAAACCCTGAATTGACAACTCGTCAGAAGCACACACGTGAGTGCTTTATCGTACCAGAAGAAGGTGCTGATCTCGCAGCAATTGAGAAGGAAATTAAGGAAATGCCAAACTACTTCTCAGATTACGATACAACTGTTCACTTCATTACTGAGCAGGAGTTTGCTAATAACCACGGTGGAATGGCTCACGGTGGATTCGTTTTCAGAAGTGGTTCAACAGGTTGGAATAATGAGAATAAGCACGTTATCGAGTATAGCCTTAAGCTTGATTCAAACCCAGAATTCACAGCTTCTGTTCTCGTAGCTTATGCTAGAGCTGCAGTTCGTCTCGCTGCTAAGGGTGACTTCGGTTGTAAGACAGTATTTGATATTGCTCCTGCACTTCTTAGCCCATGTGATGGTGCTGAGCTCAGAAGCCACTTACTCTAATAGAGCTATTTAGTTACAAAATATCAGCCTCCGATTTATGTCGGAGGCTTTTTTATGCTCGTTTATATGGAAAACTTACGTAATATTCTTCTTGCTTCTGCATAAGCTGGATAAGTATTAGAAAGTTCCCTATAAAACTCCTTTGAGTGATTCAAAACAAGAAAATGCGTAAACTCATGGCATACCACATACCTAATACATTCAACTGGTGTCTCAAACAGATTATAACTAAATGTAATCCTGTTCTTTGAAGGCATACAAACTCCCCACCTGCTCTTCATCTGCCTGTATTTAATCTCTGGATAATCTCTTCCTGTTCTCATCTTAAAATAAGGATATACTTCTCGGCATATTTCTTCAGTTATACGCATAAGTTCCTTTCTTCGATACATCTCATATCGCTTTTGAAACTCCTCTTTATCCAAGACACTGACACCTATCATTTTTGATACATCGTCAATATGAACCTTGTTTCCCAGAATAGTAAAATAACTGTCCGGATTAATATTAGGTTTATGGCAAGACTCCTGAGGACGTTTACTCACACTATCAAGACCTCTTAATATAAAGTCCCCTTTCGATAAAAGAAGTGCCTCTACCTTTTTCTGCGATACAAAACGTGGAGCAGAAACATAAATCGTCGCATCATTTCTTATACGCATATTTATGTTCTTTACCCTCTTATGCTCGAAAATATATTCCACACTTCTTCCTGAGATCTCAATTGTTCCTTTCAAACAAAGTTCCTCCAAACAATAAAAACTAAAACGGTCCACCCAACTTCTGAGCAGACCGTTAACTCCTCTTCGAAAATGAATTACAAAGTAATCTTAACTATCTCATTACCTGTCAATCTCTTGCTCAAATCATCAGGCTGGTTAAATCCTACATAGATGTCAGCAGCTGAACCAGAAACAGCCTTACCATCCTCATCGATTACCTTAAATGCCTTGCTAGGCACATCAATTGTCAATGTTGTAGTCTCGCCTGCCTTCAAATTAACTCGCTTGAACTGTGCAAGCTTAGGATTAACTACTTCATATTCACTATTAACCTTAACATATACCTGAACAACTTCTGATACCTCAATATCACTATTATTAGATACAGTAACATTTAAAGATATACCAGACTTTGTAGCTTCTTCATAAGATATTTCAGTTACAGCCTTAGTCTCATTTATTAAAGCTTTACCATATGTAAGACCATATCCGAATGGATAGAGAGGTTCATATGTCATAAAACGATATGTTCTCTCCTTCATTGTATAATCTGTAAACTCAGGCATATTGTCCAAATCCTTATAGAATGTAACTGGAAGTTTTCCTGAAGGATTCTTACGGCCGAACATAACATCTGCAAATGCTCTACCACCTTCAGAACCTGGATACCATGCCTGAATAATTGCCTTTGTAGAATCTGACTTCGCAAAAACCTGGAGGTCCATAGCACTACCAGTCATAATAACAGCAATTACAGGTGTTCCAGTTTTAAGAACAGTATCGATAAGGTTAAGCTGAGACTTAGGGAACTTAAGATCAAGTTTATCTCCAGAAGCATACTGGTTACCTGTATCACCTTCCTCACCTTCAAGAGTCTCATCAAGACCAAGGCACAAAACTACTACATCTGAGTGCTCTGCAACAATCTTAGCTTCTGCAAGTCTGTGATTTTCTCTTGATAAGAAATCAGGCTTAACATCAAACAAATGACAACCTTCAGTATAGAGAACTTTGATACCTTCTTCTTTTGCAACATCTCTTATACCATCAAGAATTGTAGTATAACCAGAAGCAGTACCATGATAGTTACCAAGAAGAGCTGATCTGCTGTCTGCGTTAGGTCCAATTACACCAATTGTTTTAACACTCTTAGGAGACAAAGGGAGATAATCGTTGTTCTTAAGAAGAACCATACTCTCAATTGCTGACTTATAGGACAATTCAAGATTCTCATCTGTGCATACATCATCATATGACAAATCATCAAACTCAGTCTTATCAGCAAACATTCCAAGAAGATATCTTGTTGCAAATAATCTGGTTGCAGCCTGACGAATAGTCTCTTCAGTAACCAAACCCATATTATAAGCATTCATGAGCTTTTGATATGTACAACCACAATTTAAATCACATCCTGTATTAATTGCAAGAGCTGCACTCTCCTCAGGACTAGAAGTTACTTTATGATTCTCATGGAAATCTCTTACTGCCCAGCAATCAGATACATAATGCCCCTTAAAGCCCCAGTCGCCTCTGAGAATCTCAACCATCAAAGGCTCATTGGCACAGCAAGGTTCACCATTAGTTCTATTATATGCGCCCATTACTGACTCTACTTCAGCATCCTTAACGCATGCCTCAAACTGAGGAAGATAAGTCTCATATAAATCCTTCTTTGTTGCTTTTGCATCAAAGAAATGTCTTGTAGCCTCAGGACCAGAATGAACTGCAAAATGCTTGGCACATGCAGCAATCTTCATATACTCACCATCACCCTGAAGTGACTTAATAAATGGTACAGCAAGATTGGAAATCAAAGTAGGATCTTCACCATATGTTTCCTGTCCTCTTCCCCAGCGTGGGTCTCTGAAAAGATTAACGTTAGGTGTCCAGAAGGTTAATCCCTTATAAATATCTCTGTCCTCATTTTTTGAATGCTCATTGTACTTGGCACGAGCCTCATTAGAAATAACTACTCCAATATCAGACATAAGTTCGCTATCAAAAGTAGCACCTAATCCGATAGCCTGAGGAAATACTGTAGCCATACCAGCTCTTGCAACACCATGAAGACACTCATTCCACCAGTTATACTCTGGAATATTAAGTCTCGGAATAGCTGGAGCATCATATCTCAACTGCTGAGCAGCTTCTTCAATTGTCATCTTTGCAACTAATTCTGCTGCAAGACTATATGCTTGTTCACGATTCATATAAGCCTCCCAAAAAGATAGTAAATTCAAATTTATACTAACTAAATTCTATCACAGAGCTAAAGAAATAAATATACAAATGTTGCTATTTAAATCCTTAATAAGTAACACGATAATTGAAAATCCACGGGAGTATATGATAAAATTAAGCATATCAGTAGTTGCATATATGCAAAGTATATATGCAATCAATATATTACTACGAGGTATTTATGAAGAGAAATGATCCTACACCAGCCAATTACATACAGCCAATTAGACAGTTCATTGAGCGTACTCTTGATGGTGAGAATGAAGAGGTAGATTTTGTTCCAGAGACAAATATGAGAATCTGGTATAACAATCAGGTAGAAGGTTATCCTGCTCATAAGCATCCTGCATTGGAGATAGTTATCCCTGTAGATAATGGTTATAAGTATATCGCTGATGGCAGAAATTTCAGACTCAACGCAGGAGATATTTTATTTATTCCACCTAATATTCTGCATGAGATTGACTGTGAGACTGAAGGTGCGAGATTTATTTATCTCTTTGATATCTCTTTTGTAAAAAACTTCTTTGACTATAAAGATTTAGCAGAATTTATGAAGGAACCACGCCTTGTAAATCCAAATACATATCCTGAGACATATACTCAGATTTATGATCAGTTTATGAGAATGAATGATTTGTATTTCCTATACAACAATATTGTACTTGAGATGCCTATCTATTCTCACCTCTTAAGTATCTTTGGAATGCTTGCACGTACAACTTCACGTGTTACTCCTATCTCTATCGAGAACGCACGTCAAAGAGACAGCTATATCAAGTTTAAAAGTTTAATTACTTATATAAATACACATTATATGGATAATATTACTTTGGAATATGCTGCAACATTTATAGGTTTTTCCAAGTACCACTTCTCCAGACTCTTTAAGGAATATACTGATACTACTTTCTATGAATATCTAACCAATAGAAGAATTCAGTCGGCTAAGATTCTATTAAATGATGATTCACTGTCGATTACAGATGTAGCATTTAAAACTGGATTCAACAATCTAACAAGTTTCTGTAGAGCTTTCCAAAAGGCAGTCAACTGTTCACCTTCTGAATATCGACACAAACTTAAAATCAATAAATAATCGCAATTTATTAAAGCCACAAGAAATAAAAATCTTGTGGCTTTTTAATATAAAAAGTAAAAACAAAAAAGCCCCATTCAGAACACGAATGGAGCTTTCTTATTAGAAAGTTTTGCCTAATAGCAAACTTAGGAAAACTAATTCTATAAGGGAATTAACCCTTAACGCCACCGAGTGCAACACCGGCAACAATGTACTTAGACAAGAACAAGTAAACGATAATCAATGGCAATACTGTCATTGTAAGGCCGAGATAAACACAACCATACTCTGTCTTATAAATATCACCATTCAAAAGGCTTACCATGATAGGCATTGTGTACTTCTCACTCTTTGTGAGCAATACCAATGGCATAAAGTAGCTGTTCCAGCTTGATACAAATGTAAAGATAGCCTGTGTAGCGATAGCTGGCTTCATGATTGGAAGTACAATCTGATTGAAGATACGGAACTCACCAGCACCATCAATACGTCCAGACTGAACGATTTCCATTGAAAGAGAAGCCTGCAAATACTGTCTCATAAAGAATACCATCATTGGTGATGCGATAGCTGGCAAAATCAACATCAAACGGTTATTTGTCATACCAACCTTATAAACAGCCTGATAGAAACCGATTGTTGTAACCTGTGCAGGAATCATCATGATAGCCATGATCATACTAAAGAATGCATTCTTTAACTTCCAATCATATGCTGTAATAGCATAAGCAGTAAGTGATGAGAAGTAAACAGCCAATCCTGTTACACCAACTGAAATAACAGCTGAGTTTGTAAAACCAATAACAGGATTAAAAGTCTTCTTTGCATTAAGAATTGAGAAGTTCTTTGCAATTGAGCCACCTGGTATGAATGAGATAGCGTGCTGCTGAATCTGAGTTGTAGATCTAGTAGCATTAACAATCATTACCCAGAAAGGAACGATACTCAATATTGCAAGAACAACACAAGCAATATAAAGAGGTATCATAAGATACAAAGGCTGTTTTGATTTAGACACTTTATTTTTATCCATTTAAATCACCCCTTCATAGCCTTTTTTTCTGCTTTACGTAACTTCTTCAAAGCTGCCTCGTCCTTATCACGCATGATGTAGAACAAAATAGCTGAACAAATAACGATCAAAACAAACATAATCATACTAGCTGCTGCAGCTGTATTATACTTATAGCTACCACTGAAAGCCTGATTATAAATATAAAGGCTTGCTGTAATAGTAGCATTGTCAGGTCCACCATTCATAAGGAGCTTTGGAATATCGAACATATTCAAACCACCAATCAAGCTGGTAACCAATGTAAACAAGAGAATTGTTCTGATGTTTGGAATAGTAATGAAGAAGAATGTCTGAACTCGGTTAGCACCATCAATCTCAGCAGCCTCAAAAATATCAGGGCTGATACCGATAACACCAGAAACGAGCTGAACCATTGTATAACCATACCACATCCAGAACTGAATAAAAGCAACAATATTACGAGTTGTATCTCTGTCCTGAAGGAACTTAATCTCAGTTCCAGGTCCCTTAATACGAGTAACGAGATCGTTTGCAGGTCCCATAGGATAACCAAAGAAAGCTCTAAACAAAATTGCTATTGAAGCCATAGTGATGATGTTTGGCAAATAGAAAATAACTTTAAAGAAGCCTTTAGCCTTAATCTGCAATCTGTTATCTGTAAACCAAGCTGTAAGGAGCAAAGCCAAACCAAGCTGAGGAATAAAGTTATAAATCCAGATTCTGAAAGTATTAAAGAGTGACAAACGGAAAAGTTCACTGGAAAGTACTTCTTTAAAATTAGCAAACGGATCACTAGTCAAGAAATGAATATTTGTATTTCCAAGTCCCTTCATATCAGTAAAACCAATGATTGAAGTGTAAAGAACTGGATACAATGTAAAAATCAAGAAAGTAACAATGAAAGGTATGGAGAAAAAGTAACCATATCTAGAATAATCTACAACACTGCGTTTCTTCTGCACTCTTGACACCCACTTTCTAAAAAATTTTACTTTATTTAAAAAGTAATAAAAATATTTTTTTGTAAAAAGAAACAGGGCGGCGAATCAAATTCGTCCGCCCTGTAATTTACTTTTAAGAGTTAATTAACTAATCTTAAGATTAATTATTCAACTGTAACGTCGAGGTTTTCAGCAACCTGAGCCTTGAAGTCTTCGATAGCCTGCTCGTATGACTTAGCACCAGATGTGTACTGACGAACCTGATCACGCCAGTAACCATTGATTGTCTCATCGTACTCTGTCAAGTTCTTACCTGTAGCATACTCACCAGCTGGTACGAAAGCATCAAACATGTTCTGACCTGCGAGGAAATCCAACTCACCGTTTGACTTCTTCATAACTGCACCTGAAGCAACAGCATCCTTTGTGCCGCCCTCACCGTACAATGTACCGTTAGCCCACATGTACTGCAAACCATTCTCAGAAGCGTCAAGTGTGATCCACTCGATGATTGTCTTAACAGCATCCTTGTGCTTTGTATCCTTGTTAGCGATAACCCATGTACCACCCCAGAAGAAACCTACTGGTGAAGCACATACAGCCCAGTCACCCCAAGTACCAACGCCATCAGCGAATGTACCAACGAGGTTACCATCTTCGTCCTTAGAACCACAGTTTGGTCCAATTGTGTAGTTGATGAGCCAAGCTGGACCGAAGAAACCGAGGATATCCTTAGGGCCCTCACCCTTCATGTCTGCGAACCAAGCATCCTGCCAGTCCTGTGTATCATTGTGATAGCCATTCTCCATGAGCTTCATAGAAATGTTGAGGAAGTCCTCACGCTCAGCAGAGATAGACAACTTACCGTCTACAACCCAACCTGTAGATGAGCTGTTCTCAACTGCGTGCCAGATATCACCGTCACCAGAAACGATACCGCAACCAACTGCCTTCAAATCCTCAGCTGCCTGCCAGAACTTTGTCCAGTTACCTGAACCTGAACCAATCTTATCAGCAACTACTGCTGGATCATCTGTTCCCCAAGCCTTCTGAGCTACAGAACGTCTGTAGATGAAAGCTCCACCTGTTGCCTGATATCCGAGAGCAACCAACTTACCATCTGAAGGTCTTGTTCCGATATCAACTGTATACTGAGCAATCTCAGCTGTCTTCAATGCACTATCTACATTGATTCCGAGATCTGCGTATGGCATTGCATACTGAGCAGCTGAACCCTGTGTATACTTGAGAACGAAAGCAGCCTCTGCACAATAGATATCTGGAGCATCAGCGCCACCTGCAGCTAAAGCTGAATCCAATGCTGGCTGATAAGCACCTTCTGTTGTAGCGATGATTGTTTCCTTGATTTCATAATCGAACTCAGGGTGTAACTCTTTGTATCTCTTAATCATGTCTGGAACCTCATTTGTGAAAGCCCAAACGTTAAGCACCTTCTCTTCCTGCTTTGAAGCACAGCCTGTAAACATAGCTGTACCAACCATTGTCAAACAAAGTGCGCTGGCAATAACTTTCTTCATGTTATCCTCCTAAATTTGTTTAATTCGATGAAAAACTAGGCCTGTTGTTTGTAATTACAAGTACATAATACCCATAAGTCTCCTTTTTTTCTTTACACATATTGCTACCCGGATACATTTTTTATACAATTATTGCCAAGTTTGAATATTTTGCTATCAAATTGCCACTTTTTCTCTCCCTTTTTTTGTTCAAATTGCTATAATTTCTGAAGAATTGATTATAGAAAGGTTTTATTTCTTAATTATGAATGAATTTTTTAATAAAAATAATTTGGCAATGCGTTTTCTGACAAGTATCTGCAATCTTATTCTTGTCAATTTGTTATTCTTATTATTTTCTTTGCCAATAGTTACTATTGGAGCTTCCCTAACAGCTTTATATAAGATTGTTTTCATGATGCATGCTAAAGACGAGATATTTATATACAGAGATTTTAAGGCAGAATTTGTAGACAGCTTTAAAAAGGCCACCATAATCTGGGTGCCTGTATTGCTGTTGTCTGCATATTTTGTAGTTGAACTTCGTTATCTAAATGGTTTTTCAGATATGCCTTGGCTTCAGATCCCAATCTGGATTGTTGTTTTCTTCATGGCATGCATACTAATTTATGCCTTTCCGCTGTTGGCAAACTTTGAAAACTCATTAAAAAATACAGTAAAGAATTCTATCCTTCTTGGACTTGGTAATCTTCCTACTACTATATTTGTAATTGTTATATTCTATGCACTTTATCTTTCGATTGATTATGAACCTGCATTCCTCGTTATCTGGGGCAGCCTCGCAATATTTATGGGTTGTGCCGTAATGGCCTGGTTCATTGCATTATTTTTACGTAGAATATTTGGAATTAAAAAAATCGTCACTTTTCCTGAGGATACAGATAAACTATAAAGTCTAAAGCATTATCTATATTCTTCGAAAATGCAGATACAACAATATAATGATTCTCATCTGAATCACTATATGCTGACATCATTATCTCAGACTCACTTACATCTATTCCGACTGGAATATCATTATAGAAATAAATTAAATCCTCGTATTGATTCAGATATTCCTGATTGAGAATTGTCCTTAAATCAATAAAACAGCTATTTACACTATATTCTTCGATTGCTCTTGAATTCGTACAAATCACATCCACACGTCCTGATGTTATATTAGCCTGTAATTTTTGAACACTGGCATTTATATCATCATTATAAGAATATAAATCATCACTATTCTTAAGATGTCTGTAATCATATACAAGTGTAATGCTCTCGCCTATTGAATTCTCATATTCTTTAAATAAATCATCGCATTCTTTGGTGACATTCACCATTGCTACACTTAAATACTTCTTCTTATTCTCTTCAACAAAAGTTACGATAAGAGAAATAATTATCGCAATACTAACTACAGGAATTATTACATACCACTTGTAATAATCCCAAAAATAAGCAAGGCTGCGCTTGGCATCCTTGCTATTTTTGTTTAAATCATTATTTAATTGTTCAGCATCCTGAATATTATCTTTTACTTCAACCATGCCTTAATTTTGCTACAAAGTGCTTCAGAATTCAAGCCATAATGCTCAACCAAAGCAGCTGCTGTACCAGACTGACCAAACTCATCATTGATACCAATTCTGAGTACTGGTGATGGAAGGCTCTCAGAGAGAACTTCACATACACTACTTCCGAGACCACCAATAACTGAGTGCTCTTCAAGAGTAACAGCCTTCTTTGTCTTTGATACGCTCTTAATAACAAGATCCTTATCAATAGGCTTAATTGTGTGGATGTTGATAACCTCAGCATCAATACCCTCGTTAGCAAGGAGCTCAGCAGCCTTCAAGCTCTCAGCTACCATAAAACCTGTAGCAAACAAAGTAACATCCTTACCTTCACGGAGAACGATACCCTTACCAATCTCGAACTTATATCCCTCATAATCATTGAATACAGGAGATGCAGCTCTACCAAATCTCAAATATGCTGGGCCTTCCATATCAAGAACAGCCTTAACTGCTGCCTTAGCCTCAATATCATCTGAAGGAACGATAACTGTCATACCTGGGATTGATCTCATAAGAGACAAATCTTCCAAACACTGGTGTGTAGCACCATCTTCACCTACTGTAATACCAGCATGTGTAGCACCAATCTTAACGTTAAGATGTGGGTAACCGATTGAGTTACGAACCTGCTCAAAGTTACGTCCTGAAGCGAACATTGCAAAAGATGAAATGAAAGGAATCTTACCACAAGTTGCAAGACCTGCAGCAATACCTGTCATGTCAGCCTCGGCAATACCACAATCGATATGTCTGTCTGGAAAAGCCTTCTTAAATACAGATGTCTTTGTAGCACCAGCAAGATCGGCATCCAAAACAATTAAATTCTCATAATCCTTACCAAGTTCAGCTAACGCTTTTCCGTAGCTCTCTCTGGTTGCAATTTTTGTATCACTGATTTTTACCATTGTTATTTCTCCTACCTTACATTATGCTTCAAGGCTCTTAAGCTGCTCATCAAGCTCAGCAATAGCCTGCTCGTACTGTTCCTTATTAGGAGCTGTACCATGCCAGCCTACCTGATTCTCCATGAAAGATACGCCCTTACCCTTTGTTGTCTTCATAACAATACAAGTTGGCTTATCTGAAGGCTCATCAGCAAAAGCAAATGCCTTTCTGATATCTTCCATATCATTACCGTTAATAGTAATTACGTTGAAATTAAATGCCTTAAACTTATCCTCAATTGGATATACAGAACATACATCTGCAACTGGTCCATCAATCTGGAGACCATTGTTATCAACGATAACAGTAAGATTATTAAGCTTATTAGCACCTGAGAACATTGCAGCTTCCCAGATCTGGCCTTCCTGAATCTCACCATCACCGCACAAGCAGTAAACCTTATAATCCTTATTATCAAGCTTTGCTGCAAGAGCCATACCAGCTGCTACAGATA
Organism: Clostridia bacterium; assembly: GCA_024403775.1. GTDB lineage: Bacteria > Bacillota > Clostridia > Saccharofermentanales > Saccharofermentanaceae > Saccharofermentans. The sequence continues at coordinate 89,526 of JAKSRE010000004.1, forward strand.
AGCCCTGACCAAGTGAACCAGAACTCATGTCAACACCTGGTGTCTCATTCATACATGGGTGACCCTGAAGTCTTGTACCGAGCTTACGGAAAGTTGTGAGCTCCTCAACATCAAAATAACCTCTGTTAGCAAGTGTAGAATAAAGACCTGGTGATGTGTGTCCCTTAGACAATACAAATCTGTCACGATTAGGATCGTCTGGGTTCTTAGGATCGATATTCATTCTCTCGAAATACAAATAAGTGTACATATCAGCAGCAGACAAAGATCCACCTGGATGTCCAGAACTAGCACTATAAACTGCTGTTACAATACCCTTACGAACTTTTGTAGCCATAATAGCCAATTCATTATTATTCATAAAATAAACTCCTCGTTTAATTCTCTTCTCTCGAAAAGTTTTTTTCACAACTTTTCCTGCCTAAATAAAATCGGTGTTAACGATTACCCAGACAGGAAAATTGCAATAATCAAATTATTTAAATATCAGATCAAGTAAAAAATTGACCTATTCTCATATTAGCAGAAAGGATTCTCTGTTGGATATGGGAGATTCTTTGGCTGATTGTAAGCAATATCCTTAATTCCGAGGAACTTGAATACTTCAAACAACTTCTTACCATAGTGACCAAATGCAACAGCACCGTGATGTGGATATCTCTTCTGAACGAGAACGTGACGATAGAAACGACCCATTTCCTTAATAGCGAAGATACCGATACCACCGAATGAACGTGTAGGAACATCAAGAACCTCTCCCTCAGCGATGTAAGATACTAACTCTCCATCACTGTTGCACTGCAAACGATAGAATGTAATATCACTAGCTGCGATATCACCCTCGAGTGTACCACGTGTGAAATCTGGCTCACTGCCTGCTGGCTCAAGGAGACGATGCTGGATGAGCTGATACTTAACTGCACGGCTTGCGCACATCTTACACTCTGGAGTATTACCACAGTGGAAGCCCATGAATGTATCTGTAAGTGAATAATCATACTTACCCTTGATATCTTCATCGTAGATGTACTGTGGAACTGAGTTATTGATATCGAGAAGTGTAACTGTATCACCTGATACACACATACCGATGTACTCACTAAGAGCACCGTAGATATCAACCTCACAAGATACTGGAATACCACGGCTTACGAGACGGCTGTTAACATAACATGGCTCGAAACCAAACTGTGATGGGAATGCAGGCCAGCACTTATCAGCAAATGCTACATACTTACGTGAACCCTTGTGATTCTCAGCCCAGTCAAGAAGTGTGAGCTCGAACTGTGCCATACGTACGTTAAGATCTGGGTAGTACTTACCTTCACCCATCTCCTTAGCCATATCTGCACAAACCTCAGGGATACGTGGATCATTCTCATGCTCCTTAAATGAAACGAGAAGATCAAGCTCTGAGTTCTCTTCAATCTCTACACCAAGCTCATACAAGCCCTTAATAGGAGCGTTACAAGCGAAGAAGTCCTGTGGACGTGGACCAAATGTGATGATCTTGAGGTTCTTAACACCAATAACTGCACGAGCGATTGGTACGAACTCAGCGATCATATCAGCAATCTCTGTTGCTGTTCCAACTGGATACTCTGGGATATAACCCTTAAGATGACGCATGCCAAGGTTGTAAGAGCAGTTGAGCATACCGCAGTAAGCATCACCACGGCCATTAATCATGTCTCCATCACCCTCTGCAGCTGAAACAAACATTACAGGGCCATCAAAATTCTTAGCAATAAGTGTCTCTGGTGTCTCTGGTCCGAAGTTACCAAGGAAAACAACGAGAGCATTACATTCAGCCTTATTTACATCCTCAACTGCCTTAAGCATGTCAAGCTCATTCTCAACTGTTACAGGACACTCATAAAGGTCACCTGTATAAGCAGCCTTGATAGCGCTTCTACGCTGCTCAGAAAGAGCAATTGGGAAGCAGTCACGGCTAACTGCAATAATACCTAATTTAACTGTTGGTAGATTATTCATATAAATCCTCCTTAACCTACTAATATATAATTTCAAAAATTATAAACTTGAAATATCAATGTTCTCACCGAAGAGACCTGGGAAATGACCAGCCTCTGATGGAGCATCTGGATGACAAATAAGCCACTTGTTCTTAGCTGTGATCAACTTATCCTCGTCATTATTGCTATTTGTAGCAGCTTCATGTACACAATCAAGTGGATAATTTGTTCCCTTAGGAAGAACTACACCAACCATAAAACCGTTACCATCTACACCACATGGTGCATAGTGAAGTGTTGTAGCATAAACTTCAGCTACTGTACCCTTCTTAAACTTAAAAGCAACTACCTTAGAAGTATCATACTTAAAGTCTGAAGTAATATCCTGCTGCAAACCGAGTAAAAGAATTGCATCAGTAGCAAAAACATTTACTTCTGATGAACGATGATATTCAAGAGCATTAAGCATTGTGTTGTGACCACCACAGTAACCAATCTCGATTGGGAGTTCACCATAAGTAACATCTGTCAAATACTTATAATCAGATGATGCCTCGAGTGACTCAACAGATGGCTCATATACTACACCATCCTCAGATACTGGCAACTTTGACAAGGCACCAATGAGGTCTGAGAAATCATGCTCTGAAATAATACGACCATAATTCTTAAAATTCTCTGCATTTGCTTCAATAATCTGAATCTTACTCATGTCAAAATACCTCTTATCTGTTAAAGAATCCCTTTAATGCTGGATAAAGCTGCTTGAATTCCTTATATCTCTCGTCATACTTAGCAACATCCTCAGCATCTGGAAGTGTCTCAGTAACAGGCTTAACAATTGCCTTGATAGCCTCACCAACGTCCTTATATACGCCAGCAGCAACAGAAGCAAGCATAGCACCACCCAATGCTGGACCCTCGTCATTCTCTGTCTGGAGAAGCTTAATGTTAAGAACATCAGCAATAATCTTTCTCCAAAGTGGGCTCTTAGCACCACCACCACAAATTGAAGATACCTCAACATTTACACCGAGCTTCTTAGCAGCTTCAAAAGCGTCACGGAGAAGGAATGCAACACCTTCAAATACAGCCTGTGTAAGATCCTCACGAGTATTATCCATGCTCATGCCGATAAAGCAAGCACGTGCGTTAACATCTGAACGCTCACCCATAAGATATGGGAGGAAGAACACTCTATTCTCTCCAAGCTTTGTAATATTCTTCTGCTCAGCAGCAAAATCAGAAGTCTTGATAATCTCTTCCATCCACCACTTATTACAGCTTGCAGCACTAAGCATACAACTCATAAGGTGGTAACCACCGTCAGCATGGCAGAATGAGTGCAAAGCGTTATTTGAATCAACACCATAATCGCTCATTGAGATAAATACTGTACCACTTGTACCGATGGAGATATTACATCCACCACCGCCGTATACGCCCATTCCGATAGCAGCAGCAGCATTATCACCAGCACCAGCAGCAATTACTGTTGTCTCTGGAATTCCAAGCTCAGTAGCGATTGAAGGAAGGATTGTACCAATCTTCTCATAACTCTCGAATACTTTTGGAAGCCACTCTTCCTTAATTGAGCAAATCTCACACATTTCCTTTGACCAACATCTGTTCTTTACATCAAAGTAAAGTGTACCAGCTGCATCAGATACATCTGTAGCAAAAACACCAGAAAGTCTGTATGCAAGATAGTCCTTTGGAAGACAAATCTTTGCAATCTTAGCAAAATTCTCTGGCTCCTTATCCTTTACCCAAAGAACCTTTGGAGCTGTAAAACCAGGGAATGCAATATTACCACAATATTCTGAAAGCTTATCCTTACCAATAACATTGTTAAGATAATCTGTCTCTTCACTTGATCTACCATCATTCCACAAAATAGCTGGTCTAATAACTTCGTCATTGCTGTCGAGCATTACGAGTCCGTGCATCTGGCCACCAAAGCTGATACCTCTAACTTCGCTTGCATCAAAACCATTAAGCAAATCCTTGAGTCCGAGCATAACCTGCTCATACCAATCTGAAGGATTCTGCTCACTCCAAGCTGGATGAGGGAACTCAACCTTATAACTTCTAGACAAAACGTTAAGACGCTTACCATTCTCATCCATAAGAAGAATCTTAACAGCAGATGTGCCCAAATCAATACCAATGAAATACATAATCTTTCCTCCGTACATAATTACTCATAGTAATATGTAAATATTATAAATAATATACATTTTAGTCAATTTCTAAAAAGCAAAATAATTATTAAAAATTTTGTCAATTTGCATAAATTTAACATTTGTTGCTATTATACAAAAAAACGCCAAGAACTAATCGTTCTATAGCGTTTTTTGCACAAAAAATAGTAGTTTTATTCAAATATTCAGCATAAAAACAGTAGTTACGAGAATTTGTCTGTTTTTTTACATAAATTGCTTTAACAAAAATTGCTTTTTACAATTTTCATATGAATTATAATCTGCTAACTTCTCTGAATCCGTTTGTCTTTGAGAATGACATATTACACTCAAGAGCTCCAAGAGCATCAGATGGATCAATCTTCTCCATGTTAATCTCTGAAAGTCTGGATTTGTCAATTGCAACAGAAAGAATTGTAACCTCTTCTTCATTACCGGTTGCAGGATTCAATGCAGAATCAACAGCGTGAATAATAACTCTCTCGATTGGAAGAAGTGCAAATAAATCACGAGCAACACGAATTACTGTACTACAAACATAATCCTGTACAAGTTCATTATAAGCTGTCTTTGACATAGCCTTCTCTGAAAGCTTACCAGAAGCAAGAATTGAATAAACATTGGTTGGAACTACTTCATCAGACTTTACAGTGAACTCTACTGTCATCTGGTCATCATCTTCTGTACCAACTTCAAAGCCACTACCATAATCCAACAAATCATCGAAAGGCTTCATCTGATCAACTACCTCAAGATAAGCATCGATGTCACCATCTAACACCTTTCCTGCAAGTTCATGAAGCTTCTCCCAGTTCTCATAGTCCTCAGTGCCCTTCTTATAGCCTGCTGGAACTGAATCAGTATTAATCTTTTCCCATTCAATAGTATCATCACAAGTTCTGTGAATTGTCTGAATAGCATTTACATATGCCTCGTACTCAGCAACAGTCTTCTCTGCTTCACTTGAAGGAGCCTTTGAGTCCTTGGCAGTCTTGATAATTGGACTCTTTCCACCCTCAGCTGCAGCTTCTTCTTTGTTCTTCTTACCGAACTTATTCTTGAGAGCACCACCAATTTTCTTTACATTAGTCTGCTTTGTGTAATATACACCAGTTCCTGGAATACCAACTGAAGTAGTTGCACGACCAGTAGCGCTGATAGTCTGGCGAAGGCCCTTTCTACCAAAACTAAAGCTTGGTCCAGACTTACTGAGATTAATCTTCATTCCATGGCCAAGTGAAATGCTCTTACGGAAATTTAAACCCATTTTTTATTCCTCCTGCTTGTTATCTTCAATTTTTTGTACTTCTTGTTCACTAGATACTTCTGCATCTTCCTTATTACTGTCAATACCTTCATCAGTATCAGTAATTCCATATGCAGCACGTTCTTCTTCTATAATATCATTAATTATAGATTTATTTACAGAATCTATCTCAGATTCGTCGGCAAAATTCTCAAATACTTCACTCTTCTCTTTGAGAATCTCTATTACTCGCTCATCAACAGTCTTTGATGCAAGAATTCTATAAACCAAAACAGAATTTGCCTGACCCATTCGATAACAACGTGAGATTGCCTGATTCTCAATTGAAGGCTTCCACTGAGGTTCACAAAGAATAACTACACTTGCGCACTGGATGTTTAAGCCAACACCACCAGCAGTAATCTGACTTACGAGAACCGTACCATCCTCTGCCTTTGCAAATTCATCAATAATCCCCTGTCTTTTATCAGAAGAAATAGCACCTGTAATAGTTCCAAAACATCTGTCACCAAGTGCTTCCTGAACACGATTAATTGTATCGAGGAAGAAAGAGAAAATAATAATTTTACGCTTATTCTCTTTAGCATCATTACATATCTCGATAATTCTGTTAAGCTTACATGAATCCTCAATTTTCTCGGCATTATAGGATACTCGTCTCATATCAGCCATATTCTTACTGAAAAGAGACTGCTTATAAACCTTGGTCTCATTCTCTCCAAGTTTACACCATTCTTCAGACTCTACTTTCTCAGGAAGTTCTGTCAAAACATCTTCTCTTACTCTTCTTAAGTAAACTGGAGCAATCTTCTCCTTAAACTCTGGAGCCTTACTTAATGCACGCATACTATTAAGTTCACCTGAAAGATTGGGACGTAAAAGACTTATAAGGAATATCATCTCTTCGACTTTATTTTCGAGAGGAGTACCAGTCATAAAGAGACAATGATCTGTATTCTCGCTAACCTTCTTCAAGGCTACAGTACGTTTTGCATCTGGATTTTTTACATAATGTGCCTCATCTACAACAAGCATATCAATTGTCTTATTAGGGCTATTCTCTTCCCCTTCTGATGAAGTCTGAAGTAAATCAAGATCAAGTCTAGTAAGAGTCTCGAAAGTAGTAATTGCAACACCACCATTATCGAGCCATCTTTTATACTCATCTTCTCTGTCATTACCATATATTTCCATTGTTTCCATCTTACTGTGAGTTGAAATCTCTCTTCCCCAGTTAACAAGAACGCTTACTGGACATACAACAAGGAATCTATTACAGCCCTGCATTTTAAGATGTGCCATAGCAGCAATTGCCTGCATAGTTTTACCAAGACCCATCTCATCACCAAGAAGAACTCGCTCCTGATTAATAATATATTTCGTACCAAATTCCTGATAAGAACGAAGAGTAGCATTCATAAGTGACAAATCTGGTTTTAAAGCCTCAATCTCTGCTATCAGTTCTTTCGGTAACTGGAAAATCTCTGCCTCTGTTTTAAGAGTGCCTTTACCGCAAATTTTCTCAAGAAGAGCATAAAATGGTGCTGTATTCTTCTTGTATTCAGTAAGAGCTATATCTTTATTAGCGGAAGCAATTAAGGAATCATATTTTTGCTTGGCATTTCCAGCTTCATCAAAATAGCCAGAATCATAGACTTCCTTGATTGCTGAATAAGCATTTAATCTATTCTCTTTATTCTGCTTCTTTGTAAATAACCAGATTGAACTATAAAGAGCATCTGCATCAGAAATGTTATCAACTACAATTTGATGATAGGTATCGTAGTATTCATGGATCTTATCTTCAAGATCAGAAGAATTGAGCAAAATAATACTATACAAAAGCTCAATCATTGAGACAGATTTCTCATCTTCTACATTAAGTGTAATAGCAGAAGAAGCCATTAACTTAATCTCATTACACTTTGTCTTTATCTTCGAAGCCTGAACGTCACCAATACCTTCGATAGCAGCCAGATCATTAATACTCATATCAACAACCTGAGCCAAATCATTAATGCCAGCATTTTTGAGAGTAGAAACTTTAATTCCCTCATTATTACTGTTTAAGTCATCAATTGAAAGCTTCGAGAATCTCTCTTTACGCTGAATATCTGCTAATTCCTTATGGAGTGCCTTAACATTCTTAGCTGGAGCCTTTAAATTATCACTTAATTCATTCCAGATCTTATCAGCAGTTTTGATAGCGGTTACTACTTTATTAGCATCAACCTTACTCGGTCTGTCATAATTTCCCATAAACACCTCGAAAAAAAATAACTATTAAATCCATTATATCAAAAAGAAGATAAAATCATTCATATTTCCTGGCAAAAAAAGAACTGCTTCGTTACCGAAGCAGTTCCCGTAAAAACTACTAGAGATTTTGATTAAGCCTGTGGCTTACCGCAGTTGCTACAGAACTTACCAGTATTCTTAGTACCACATGAGCAAATCCACTCACCTGCTGGCTGTGGCTGTCCACAATTGCTACAGAACTTACCTGTATTTGTTGTTCCGCAAGAACATGTCCAACCTGCTGCTGGAGCTGGCTGTGGCTGTCCACAATTGCTACAGAACTTACCTGTATTTGTTGTTCCACAAGCACATGTCCAACCTGCAGCAGCTGGAGCTGCTGCTACTGGAGCTGGAGCCATCTGTGGAGCTGCCTGCTGCTGCTGACCAAGGAACTGGAATGCTGAATTTGCAGCACCCATGCCGCCCATTCCGCCAACCATGCCCATGCCCATGAAGCCGTTAACAGCACCATTTGCATTTGCAGCTGCAGTATTCATAGCCTGTGTCTGACCAAGAACTGCCTGCGCTGCCAAAGCTGATGGATCAGCACCAAACATCTTAGACTGGTCAACCTGCTCGATTCTCTCACGTGACTTATCGTCAGGTGTGATACCACCGATAGCAACTGACTCAACTACAACACCTCTGCCCTGGAGCCAATCAGCATCCAATGCATCCTGCATGTATGTACGAAGTCTTGACTGCTCTGATGGGAGGTTAGCGAACATAATCTTGTCCTGACCACCGCACTTATTAAGAACTTCTGAGAAACGATCAAGGAACTCAACACGTGGCTGCTTAGGTGAAGCTGGTGTACCCATGAAATCAGCAACTGTATAATCGCCTGAGATGCTTGAAAGCTGTGTCTTAAAGAATGTAACAGGATCCTCAATCTTGAATGAGAACTTACCGTTAAGTCTGATGTAGATATTACGATACTCAGGATCGTTGTATGGAAGTGGTGTTGGTGTACCAAAATTCTGATCTCTTACTTCAAGCATATTGATGAAGTAAATTCTCTGCTGCTGAGCAATCTCAGAACCAAACTTAAAACGATTCCAAGCCTCTGATACAGAAGCCTTGAGCTTCTCACCGAGCTTACCATCTGCAAATACAGAAGGAGCTGTTGATGAATCCCAAGTATACATACCTGCCTTTGTTGTAACGTCTACAACTTCACCGTTGTTAACGAGTACACAAGCTGTTCCCTCTGGAACTGCAATCTTTGAACCATTTGTGATAACATCAACGTTACCCTTGTTCTTTCCATTCTTCATAGAAGCAGCGCCTCTACGAGCAATTACATCCTGACCAAGTGAATCACATGTAAAGAATTCCAAATACTGATCTTTAACTGTAGAAGAAATGGCTGAACCTGCTACGCCCAATACGTTAGCAGCTAACATAATCAAACCCATAACCCTATCCTCCTAAAAAGTTTTTACGTTTCACGCATGACTAAATTCTACCATTTTTAGAATTTATCAACAAGTCGAATAGGTTAATATTTTTTTAAAATATCACTTAGTAATCATATCTAATTGACTGATTAAGACGTACTAATTCGCCATGGAGATTTGAAAGCATATTTTTCTGTTCCATCTCATCATATAAATCAGCCATAATTGTAGTCGCAAGAAGTGGACAGCCTGTGAGCTTTGAAGCCTCGAGAATCATTGCATCACCGTCGATTATTGAATCTGGAGTAGTCTCTGACAACAAATTTGTATTATTGATATAGCCTGAAATTTTCATTTTCGCTGAAGATTCAAGGAGGGCTGTCATCTCTGCAATCTGCTCTGGAGTAGATGTGAATGGACGGAGTGTATTTACAACCATAAATAAATTTGAGCTAAATCCCTTAAGTCTACCTGTAAGAGTTCCAAGAACATTTGCACCAAGGTCCTCTCCACCAATATCATAAACACCAACATAATTATCATCATCAAAAATAGCATACATCTCACCAGATAAAGCAGGTACATCTACGTTAGAATTGGCATAAGATGGGCAAATAACTCTGATATTAAGATTCTCCAGTCTTCTTGCAGCATCTGCAGAACGATAAAAAGGATTAACAATATCGAGGTCTGCCAGAAGGACCTTTTGTTCAGGCTTCTCTTCCTTCATAATTCGAGCGGCATTTACTGAAATCTCAGACTTACCACTACCATAAGCACCAATAAAAATATTAAGTCTCTTCTCGCTAAAAATGCTCATATTGCGTCTCCTAAAGATATTATTGACTAATTATACCAAATTATTAAAATTACTATATTGATAATAATACAAGAAATATTATTGAAAACGAAGAAAGTTTAGGTATAACGGAATGAAATACTTATTAATATTAGGGGATGGCATGGCAGATCATAAGATTCCTGCACTTGATAACAAGACTCCTCTTGCCTTTGCAAAAAAGGATGACATTGATGCTTTATCCAGTCAGTCAGTTCTTGGCATGGTAAAAACTATTCCTGATGGAATGGAGCCTGGTTCTGGTCCAGCTAATATGGCGGTTATGGGATACGCACCAGAAAAATTTTATACTGGCCGTTCGCCTCTTGAGGCAGTTAGTCTTGGAATCAATATGACAAAGGACGACACTGCTTATAGAACAAATCTCGTTACTATCGACATTCCAGAAGGTAAAAACTACGAAGATGCAACTATGGTTGATTATTCTTCTGGTGAGATATCAACAGCTGAAGCTACTGAACTTATAAAGGCTGTTGAAGACGAGTTTGGAAAAGACGGTATTCACTTCTTCCCTGGCAGAAGTTACAGACACTGCCTTATCTGGGATAAAGGACCTCTTGATATAGTATTTACACCACCCCATGACATTACAGGAAAGCCTGTAATGGGACATTTACCAACAGGAGACAGATCAGATATCATTCTTGATATGATGAAAAGATCTTATGAGATTCTTAACAATCATCCAATCAATATTGAGAGAAGTAAGCGTGGTCTTAATAAAGCAAATTCAATTTGGCTTTGGGGTCAGGGTACCAAGCCAAAAACTCCTGACTTTACTGAAGAATATGGAATGCACGGAACAATGATTTCTGCTGTTGATCTTCTCTTTGGTCTTGCACGCTGTTCAGGTCTAGATGTTGTAGAAGTTGAAGGCGCTACCGGCACAAAGGAGACAAACTTTACTGGTAAGGCTGAGGCTGCAATAAACGCTTTTAAAAACGGCAGTGACTATGTATATATACACCTTGAAGCACCAGATGAATGTGGTCATCAGGGAGATATCGAAGGTAAAGTATTTTCTATCGAACAAATTAATGATAAGATTTTCGCTCCTGTCTTCGACTATTTGTGTGAAAACAAAGAAATTAACGGAGAGGATTTCCATGTTATGATTCTTCCTGACCATCCTACTCCTATTGAGACAAGAACTCATGCATCTGAAGAAGTTCCTTTCCTTCTTTTTAAATCAGAAGACCCTGAGGAGCAGTCAGAGAATAGTATTTATACAGAAGAATTTTGTATGAACACTGGTATTCGATTTAAAACTGCACCTGATTTATTTAAGGCTTTTATGCCATAAAAATTTACTGGAATCCCATAAAAAAATAGTCATCAGTGCTTTAACACTGATGACTATTTTTATTTGCATTCTTACTTAAATATTTCCGCGTACAATTCCATACTGACTGCAAAGATTATTAAATTCCAAAGAACCAACAAAGCCGCGGAATACATCAATTCTGCTCTTACCATTAATAAGCTCCTGAACCCAGGTATTAAATCCATCCGTATCCGGTTCTCTTCCAAACATTGCTCGATACATATAAGCAACGAATTCTTCATTTGTAGGATCACTTCCAACGAATTCAGGACTAAAAACAAATCCATAGGCACAAGTAGCACCTGTAACTCTGCCATCCATAAGCTGGCCGACCCAGCTACTCTGTCCACCCATATCAGGAAGTCTGTTTAGACAAACTTTATATAGACGAGCGACAAAACAGTTAACTCCACTCTGCTGATCTAGTGGAACACCAACGAGATAAGCACCCTGAATGACTCCATATGAAGCACACAAATTACTAAACTCAAGTGAATTGGCAAAACCAGCAAATATCTCTTCTCGTGTAGCGCCATTTTTGAGTTTATTCATCCAGCCATTGAATCCATCTGTATCAGGAATTCTGTCAAAGAACATTTTATACAAATCTTTTACGTATTCATCATCAGCACGTTGCTGGTTAAAATATTCCTGACTGAAGATAAAACCATAACCTACCTGGGCTCCACAAATCTCACCATTATTAAGTGCACTACACCAATAAGTATATCCTGCATTATCAGATTTACGATTAAAAGCTACTTTATAGCATCTCTCAACAAAATCACCAACGTCATTAATCTTTTCAGGAGTCTGAATAACTTTAGGTGTTGGTATAGGTCCTGGTGTAGCAGAAGGTGATACTTCCACATTAACATAGATTGGACCAACGAAGAGGAGTACTTTAGCACCAGTCATTCCATAGCATATATAATAGGTACCACTATCAGAGTTCTGAATATTATTAAGTGCAAATCTGCACTTATAAGGTTGACCCAAATACTCTTGTTCTTTACCATAATACGCTTCAGTCTCTTCAAATGTTGGAGAATTCTGATTTGCAACCAAAACCAAATTACCATTTGAATCAACTTTATATAATTGAACAATATCTGTCTTCATATACGTTCTCGTGAAATTTATACAGCCACTCTCACCAGGTGTAAAATTGGTTTTACTTGCTGATGCTTCACCAAGGTCTTTCTTAGTATATGGTATTGAAATACTTGACAAACAATTATTGCTGTCATGTACATTCGTAGGTAAGAACGAAGGATCTAATGAAGTATGAACATAATCATTACCAACTTCCCAAGGTCCCGGAATTGGTAACTGGAGTTTTCTTGTATTCTCACAAGTAACATTTAACTCATAATCAAACGAAGATACTATTTTCTGTATATCATTTGCACTCATGGAATTAGAGAAAATCAATTCATCAGTTATATTTATTTCAACCTTGCTAACAGTTGTCTCCGGATAATCAATAGGATTAATAAATTCACAACTATACTGAAGAGTAACTGCTTCACCAGAATTCTTATCCTTAACTCCTGTAAGAATAACTTCATACTCATTAGTATATGTACTGCCTTTGCATTCTGGCTGAACAAATGACAACATGCCATAATCGAGAATCAATTTGCCATTGTCCTTAGTACAGACATACGAAGTTCCTTCTGTCAGATCCTTAACAGTAACAGTTATATCGTCCAAAGAATCATAGGTAAGAACATTTGAATTAAGTTCCACTGACCATGAAGTTTTCTTTGGCAAAGTAATCATCGTACTAGGAACATATCCAGGACAAGGAAAAGAAGTAAAAGGCAACTCTAATGTTGATTTTGAGGATTGTGTTGCATCACCAATGCAAATATTCCCTGCATAGCCAAAATCAAAAGCTACTGTCTTGTAAGACAGCAGGAATGCTCTATGACCAATAGTACCAAAAGTAGAACTTGTTATATTATATCCTTCGTTAAGGAAACCAGTAATCGCACCCTGTGGAGCATATCCTGAAGCCAAAATATTATGATCACAGTTTGCACCTTTATTCCATAAATCATCAGACATATCATCTGGTTTATTTGAAATGTCTACTTTATGAGCAAAATCAAAATTACGAATTAATGCACCAGCTTGTAAATCAGAAGAATTAACAGATACAGGAAGTTCATCTACACCTACCAGCCATCTGTAGAAATTCAACATACTTGTAATGGAACTAGAAGTCTCGTTATTAAGAGCCCCTACTGCATAAGGAGCTTTTGTTGAAGGTGTCTCAGAATAATATGATGTAGTCTTGGTATTAAGAGCAGCATAATACTTCTCTGCCACTTCTTCTGCTGTTCTTGAACTAAACTTTGTATAGTTATTTAAATTATATACTTTAGCCGCACTAGAATCCGAACCATGCGGAACAAATATAACAAAATTCAATGCTACTGCCAAAGTAAGTACTAGTGATAAAAACTTTTTCATAAGTGCCTCCGCCAAAACCATTAATTCATTGTATAACTATTGGGCACTTTTGACAATTTGTCAGAACTAATTGTTTACTTTTTGTTTAAATTATCCAAAGAAATAATTAACGAAGTAATCCATTAATCTCATGTCGTGTAAGCATTCTATACTCACCAGCCTTCAAATCACCTAATTCAACATTAAGAAATCTTACACGCTTAAGTTTAACAACTTTATATCCAAGATATTCACACATACGTCTGATCTGACGGTTAAGTCCTTGATGAAGTATGATTGTAAATGAACGATTGCCAGTAATTCTAACCTCACACGGAAGTGTAATTCTGTCAAGAATAGGAAGACCGTTCTCCATCTTGGATTTAAAGGAAGAATCTATCGGCTTATCAACCGTAACTTTATATTCTTTCTCATGATTATTTTCTGCACGAAGAAGTTTATTTACGATATCACCATCGTCAGTTAACAGAATTAATCCTGAAGAATTCTTATCAAGACGACCGATAGTAAAAACTCGCTCACTAATATTAAGGAAATCAATTATATTATCAGGGTCTCTTCTGTCTGTAGTACAAGTAATTCCTAGTGGTTTATGAAGAGCAATATATAGATGTTCATTTTGCTCCTTGGGAATAACTACCTCACCTTTTACTTTAACTACCTGACCATCCTGAACTCGTGAACCATTAACGGCAACAACCTCATCTATGGTTACAACACCAGACTCAATTAACACATCTGCTTCTCTTCTCGAACAGTAACCAGAAGAAGAAATATATTTGTTTATACGTATACCTAATTCACCATTATCAGCCATAATAAGAGTCTCCCGACTTATCTTTATTATCAATTAAAACCAGCTATTGGAACTGTCGACTTTCTTAAGAGTAAAAGTAAAAGTGGTTCCCTTTCCATATTCACTCTCAACAGTAATTGACTCACCCATATATGTGAGAAGCTCTTTTGCAATAGCAAGTCCAAGGCCAGTACCATGCTTACCACGAGCACGATCAGCTTTAAAGAAACGCTCAAATATGTGATCAATGTCATATTCATGAATACCCTGACCAGTATCTTTTACAGAAATGTATACTTTCTCATCAGCCTCGCTATATTCAGATTCAATTGTAATTGTCTCACCTTCTGGAGTGTACTTCTTAGCATTATCAAGAAGAATAACAAGAATCTGCTCAACTCGGTCTGGATTACCCATAACAGTTGGAAGCTTTCCTGTAACAAACTTTACCTGGAAAGTAATACCTGCATTACGCATAACAGACATATACTTTGTCTCAATTTCAGAAAGAAGTTCATTCATATCAAATGGGAATGTCTTAAATGCAATAGTACCTGACTGGAGTTTGGACAACTCAAGCATATCATTGATAAGTCTTGAAAGTCTCATTGTCTCATGAAGAATAATTCCATAGTATCTCTGCTTGTCAGCTTCATTTTTAACCATACCATCAATAAGAGGTTCAATAAGACCACGAAGCGTCTGAAGCGGTGTTCTTAACTCATGAGAAATATTTGCAACATAATCTCGTCTGGTACGCTCAAGCTTCAATTCTTCATATACATCTCTGAAGAAGCCAGTGGCACCAACAATCTCTTCATTCACACCAAACTTAGGAACAATATTTACCTGATAAGCATAATTAGGTCCCTCAAGTGTTCTCTCGAGACTCTCACCTGTCTGAATACACTTCTCATAGTCATCCCATACTTCATGAAACGGAATCAACTGCAATTTCTCGGTAAACAAATTCTTCTTTGACACCTTATCAAAGATTGTCTCCAAAGTATTATTAACAACGATAGGTGTTAAATTCTCATCAACTACTACGATACCTTCAGAGATAACATCAAAAATATCCTGAAGTCTGTTACGCTCTACTCTGATAGCATCAAATGCATCAGAAATCTGATCTGCCATTTTATTAAAGGACTGGGCAATCTCACCTACTTCGCCTCTGGTATCCTCGTTGGCTCTTACACCAAATTCTCCTTCACCATAAGCCTGTGCAATCGTATTAATCTCCTGAATTGGTCGAACAATTCTTCTTACAACAAGATAAATTGGAACAAGCATTATAAGAGCTGCACAGAATGTAGATAAGAGAAGAATATTAACGAAAGAGTCAATTATTTCTCCTTCGTCTGTAACAGTAGAAACTGAGACAAGATAGTAAATTCCGTCAGACCATTCAACTGGCTTTTGTACGATAAGAATCTTATCGAAAACACTACCTACATCAATAATTCTTTTAACATCATCCAAAGATGAATTAAGAAGATTGTTCTGGACATAAGTAATAGCGGATGAAAAATGCTCAACATCTAGGTTTTTTGTATCAAGAATATCAGGAGCACAAAGCAAAATGCCATTAGGATCAAACAAGAAGAAGTTGCTTGACATAATGTCAGTATTTGAGAAAAAATACTTTCTAAAAGTCTCGTCCTCAGCAATAAGTGGCTCTTCTTTAAGAAAATCAGCGAATACTTCAGTCTGCTTATAAGTCTCATTTATCTGAGCATTAAGCGTTGCGGTCTTACTTGCCATAGTAAATGCCAATGTAGAAAAAATTGTTGTTACCAAAAGGGCACCCAGAACAAGAGCAATTGTTCTACGCAACAAGACCGAATGAAACATCTTACTTACTTACCTCAAACTTATAGCCAACACTGTACACTGTCTGGATGGACCAGCTTGCACCATCAACATTAACCTTCTGTCTGATACGCTTAATATGTGTATCAACTGTTCTTGGGTCTCCGTCGTAATGATCAGACCAAATCAAAGACAAAATCTGATCACGTCCCATAACCTGACCTGGATGAGAAGCGAGAAGATACAAAATCTCAACTTCCTTTGGTGTAAAAGGAATGCTCTCGCCATCAATCTTTACAGTGTAATTATCAATATTAATCTCGAGACCGTCAAAACGAAGGAGTGTACTTGTCTCCTGTGTCTCAGTACTTCTTCTAAGAACTGCCTTAATACGTGCAATAACTTCACGTGGTGAAAAAGGCTTAACAATATAGTCATCAGCGCCAAGCTCGAGACCTACAACACGGTCAATCTCTTCACCCTTTGCTGTAAGAAACATAATAGGTGTAGACATTGTTTTACGAATCTCGCGGCATACTTCAAGGCCAGTTAATTCTGGCATCATAACATCAAGAAGAATAAGGTCTGGCTTACAATGAGCCACCTTCTCAAGTGCTTCCTTTCCATCATAAGCGTCAGTATATGTAAAACGCTCGTTATCAAAGTAAAGACCTAATGATTCGTGTACTACTGGATCATCATCGCAAAGTAATATGTGTGGGGTCTGTGACATAATTATCCTCCGCTAATTAAACATACAATAAGATTATATAATACTTTTAATTTTTTCCATACAAAGAATTTGTATTTTTTGTGAATAAATGTCAAAAATGGAACAAATTTCACTTTTCGAAAAGAAAAAAGGCAAATTGCATTATTCCCAGATTGTAAAATATAAGGAAACAGAACTAATTGGAGAAGATATGCAAAAGAACGTCACTTATATCCTTGCAGTAATCATAATAATAGCTACGACTTTTTTCTATAAACTCTATGCCAGCGGCGATTTAACTGGCATAAAAGCGGCTGTGACAAAGGAACCACCAAAAATAGAAACTACTTTTGAAGAGACTATGATAACTTTCTCCGCCGAGGCCAATACTATAAGTATTTATCTTTGCGGACATGTCGTAAATCCCGGAATATATGAGGTCCTGCCTGACACAATTCTAAACGATGTTGTAACCCTTGCTGGTGGCCTGACTTCTGATGCAGCCATAAACAGAATTAATCTGGTTTACATAATTAAGAACAATTTGACTATATATATTCCTTCTGAAGAAGAACTCCTTAATAACCAGTATGATTCCAGTCTTAATGTATCTGGCATTATCCTTGGTAACTCATCAATAAATACTGAAGACTCTATAAATACTGGTCTGATTAATATTAATACAGCAAACAAAGAAGAACTTACTTCCCTTCCAGGAATTGGCGACAGTACTGCTGATAGAATAATTCAGTACCGTGAAGCTACCCCATTTACAAAAATAGAAGACATAATGAATGTTCAAGGAATTGGCGAATCAAAATATAATAGTATAAAGGAATTAATATGTGTATAATCATTATAGTTTGTTTTAAGGAGCGGCATAATGAGCACTATTTTAATCGTAGAAGACGATCAGGATATTGGTGACATTCTTGAGCAGGAACTCAAAAAAGAGGATTATTCCACCTACAGAGCATATTCAGGAACTGAAGCCAAACTTGTATTAGAACATATTACTCCTGATTTAATTCTTATGGATCTGATGATTCCAGGAATCCCAGGAGAAGAACTGATTAAGTTTACTGGCGACATTCCAGTTATTGCGGTTAGTGCCAAAACATCTGTAGATGATAAAGTTTATATGCTGTCACATGGGTGTGTGGACTATATAACCAAGCCTTTCGATTTAAAAGAGCTTAAGGCAAGAGTTGCTGTTCATATCAAAAATAAAGTTACTCCAATAATTTCTGAAGGAACAATCGTTAAATGTGGTGATCTTACTTTGGATAAAGCTAATTTCCTGATTTACTGTAAGGAAGAACCTCTAAAACTTACAAGAACAGAGTATGCCATTCTGGCCGTATTGATTGAGAACAAAACCAGAGTTATTTCTAAGGCAATTCTTCTCGAAAAGCTTGAAGACATAACTCCTGACTGCCTCGACAGTTCCATAAAAGTCCATATCTCAAATCTTCGTCGTAAACTTAGAGCAGTAAGCGATAAGGAATACATTGAATCTGTCTGGGGAATCGGATTTAAAATAATCGAGTAAAATAAAGGGGTATCATTGACACCCCTTTATTATTAGCTTTTAACTGTTGCAACCACTCTTTTAATTGCTATTCCCTGATCTGCAAATTTCTGCTCAAATTCAGTTCTTACATTAACGCTGTCATATTCACTATTATGAAGATCTCTTGTAAGCTCTGATAATTCAAAACCAGACTCTTCAAATTCAACAAGTGAAAAATCAAACAAATCATCATTATCAGTCTTAAAACAAATCTGACCATTACCTTTAAGAATAACCTTATACTGCTCAAGGAACGCTCTGTAGGTAAGTCTTCTCTTAGGCTTATTTCTTCTTGTCCAAGGATCTGAGAAATTAAGATACATTCTGTCAATCTCACTCTCATCAAAATAGTTGTTGAGAAGCTGGGCATCCGCATTTACAAAGAATAGATTAGGAATCTCCTGCTCATGGGCTTTCTCAATCGCTGCAAGAATTACTGACGTATCACGCTCTAAAGCAATATAAAGAACATCTGGATTCAGTTTTGCCATATCGCAGGCAAACTTACCTTTTCCGCATCCAACTTCAAGATATATAGGAGTATCAGGGCCCACTTTACATGCTTCTCTCCACTTACCTTTATTGAGCATAGGTGCTTCAAACCAACGCTCATTACATCTTTCCAATCTCTCAGGAATGTGCTTTTTTGCTCTCATTCTTGCCATATAACATATCTCCTCAAACTAATAAACTCTCACAAATTTTTACGGTCTCAACGGCGTCTCTCGCGTAATATGTACCACCAATCTGATTCTTAACTTCTTCAGTTAAAACAGCTCCACCAACAATAGTTGGAATATTTACATTATTCTCTTTTAATAATTCTATTGTCTTTTGCATATAAACAACTGTTGTTGTCATAAGTGCAGAAAGACCGATAGCAATCGGCTTATATTTAAGAGCCGCTTCAAGTATTATGGAAGCCTTTACGTCTTTTCCAAGATCAATTACTTCAAAACCATAGCTTTCAAGGACTACCTTAACGATATTCTTACCAATGTCATGTACATCGGCTTCAACTGTAGCAATAACTACAGGTCCCTTTTTACTTCCCTCCTCCTTAACCATCATAGGCTTAAGCTCATCAAATACAACTTTGGCAGTCTCTGCTGACATCATAAGCTGTGGTAAGAATATCTTGCCCTTATCATAATCAACACCTACTTTATCAAGTGCAGGAATTAAGAACTCTTCAACAATCTCAAGAGGCGTCTTGTCCTTAAGTTCAGCAACTGCCTTAATAGCATTATTCTTCTGGCCCTTTACAATTGCCTCATATAGTGGTGGCATTTTGCTTTCAGAAGACTTATTATCTGTAACCTGAGCATTACCATCCACAACAGTAACTACAGCACCTGGCTTTAATACAACATCGTCAGCATGCTTAACAATATAGTCATTAGCATTCTCATCTGCTGCATTCAAAACTTCAAAAGCATCAATCGTGCTCATAAGCTCTTTATCAAGTGGATTTAAAATAGGAAGCTTAAGTCCGTTTACAAGAGCCATTGCAAGGAATGTCTTATTTATAAGAGGTCTATTAGGAAGACCAAAAGATACATTACTTAATCCAAGACAGGTTGGAATATTAAGTTTATCAGTTACAAGCTTAACGCACTTAATAGTCTCCATCACTTCCTTTTGCTGAGCACTAGCTGTAAGAACAAGAGAATCGATAATAATCCTGTTCTTAGGGATACCATACTTAGCAGCTTCATCTATGATTTTATTAGCTATCTTAAATCTGTCTTCAGCAAGAGGTGGAATTCCATCATCACCAATACAAAGACCGATTACTACGCCACCGTATTTCTTTACAATAGGAAATACATTATCCATTACTTCCTGCTTGCCATTAACCGAATTTATGAGAGGAACACCATTATAGATTCTGCAGGCTCTCTCTAATGCTTTTGGATCAGAACTGTCAATCTGAAGTGGGATTCCAATAAGAGACTGAAGTTCCTTTATAAGATATGACATTACCTTTGTCTCATCTATTCCTGGAAGACCTACATTTACATCAAGGCAGTCAGAACCAGCTTCAACCTGAGCTAATCCTTCCTGAACAATATCATCATATCTTTCTTCTCTTAACGCTGCCTTCATCTTAGGCTTACCAGTAGGGTTAAGTCTCTCACCACAACGAACGACACGATTTGTAAACTCAATTGTCTTTAATGTACCAGTTACTCTGGTAACAACTGGGTTAGTAAGGCCTCTGTATGAGAATTTTCTTCCCTCAAGACATTTCTTTGCTTCAGCGATATGCTCAGGAGTAGTTCCACAACATCCGCCAAAACCAGCAATACCCTTATCAAGCATTTTATTTATATAAGAAGCAAATTCCTCAGGTGTAACATCATAATAAGTAACACCATTATCGAGACGTGGAAGTCCTGCGTTTGGCTGAACAAGAAGTGGCTTAACTGCCTTATCAAGAATTGCTTCAACAATAGGCATAAGTTCCTTTGGACCAAGAGAACAGTTAAGTGCAATCATATCAACATCCAAAGCCTCAAGAAGAGTAACCATCTGTAATGGTGAAGCACCAGTAAGCATATTTCCACTACTTGTAAATGTACAGGAACTGATAACAGGAAGATCAGAATTCTCTTTTACAGCGAGAATTGCAGCCTTCATCTCATAAAGGTCACTAAATGTCTCAATAATAAATCCGTCTACCTTCTTGTCAGCAGCAATTACCTGCTCCTTAAATGCCTCATAAGCATCATCAAAGCTTAAGTCTCCAAGTGGCTCAAGAAGCTTACCTGTAGGCGCAATATCACAATAAATTTTAGCCTCAGGATTTATATTATCTCTTGCAATCTTTGCATTATTAATAGCAGCATCTATTACTTCTTCAATGGATGCACTAAGTTCAGCAACATGAAAACGGTCTGCACCAAAAGTATTGGTTGTAATAGCAGTACTTCCTGCTCTTAAGTATTCTTCATGTATGTCTATTACAATCTGTGGATTCTCTATATTAAGCATAAGACCATTGGTCTTAGCTCCTACTCCCTTTCTTTGAAGCATTGAGCCAAATCCACCATCAAAAATAAGATATTCGTTCAATTTATATACCGCCTTTCGAAAAGCTGAATTACTCAACTGTTACACTCTTAGCAAGGTTTCTTGGCTTATCTACATCAAGGCCCTTAGATACACTCAAATAGTAACCAAGGAGCTGCAATGGGATAATAGCAAGATTTCCAATAAAGTGCTCATCAACCTTAGGTATATAAACAGCAAAATCAACACTATCTTCGATATTATATTTACCAAATGTTGTAAGGCCCATAAGATAAGCTCCACGGCTCTTACATTCCATCATATTACTTAATGTCTTCTCATAAAGATCACTTTGTGTAAGAGAACCAACTACCAAAGTACCATCTTCTATAAGAGATATAGTTCCATGCTTAAGTTCACCTGCAGCATAGGCTTCAGAATGAATATAACTTATCTCCTTCATCTTAAGAGAACCTTCAAGGCAGATTGAATAATCTACACCACGGCCGATAAAGAAAATGTCATGAGCATTAGCATACTTAGCAGCAAACCACTGGATTCTCTCCTTGTCATCAAGGATTTTACTTATCTTATCTGGAATTGATAAAAGTTCATCAATATAGTAATCAGCATTATCAACACTGCCTCTTACCTGGCCAAACTTGATTGCAAGAAGGAAGGCACAAATAAGCTGACAGCTATAAGCCTTTGTAGTCGCAACAGAAATCTCAGGACCAGCAAGAGTATACATACAATAATCTGCTTCTCTTGCTATTGAGCTTCCTACTACATTAACAATAGCCATTGTCTTTATACCAAGGTCTTTTGCCATTCTTAAAGCAGCTAGAGAGTCAGCAGTCTCACCAGACTGAGAAACTACTATAACAAGAGCATTCTTATCAAGTTTATTCTTACGATATCTAAATTCAGAAGCAAGCTCAACTCTTACAGGAATATCAGTTAATTCCTCTATAACATACTGAGCCTGAACACCTACATGCCAAGCCGAACCACATGCAGCAATGTAAATAGATGAGAAAGATTTTATATCTTCATCAGTAATATTCATTTCAGATAAATCGATATTTTTTACACCATTATCTTCTCTTACATACTTTCTAAGAGTATCCATAGTAACCTTAGGCTGCTCATAGATTTCCTTCATCATAAAATGCTCAAAGCCACCCTTCTCAGCAGCCTCGGCATCCCAGTTTATAGTAGTTAATTCCTTCTTAACTGTGTCACCATCAAGGTTATAGAAAGTTACATTATCTGAAGAAAGCTCTGCCATCTCAAGATTATCAATATAATAAACATTCTTGGTATGGCTTAAAATTGCAGGAACATCAGAAGCGAGGAAAACTTCATTCTCATTCTGACCAATAATCATTGGAGAATCCTTACGAGCAACAAAAATTTTTCCTGGATAATCTTTAACCATAACAGCTAAAGCATATGAACCTCTGACTCTTACTATTGTTCTTGCAAGGGCCTCAATTGGACCACCCTTGTATTTTTTGTAATAATAATCAACGAGTTTAATTAAAATCTCTGTATCAGTCTGTGAATAAAAAGCATAACCATGTCTTTCAAGTTTTACTTTAAGTTCCTGATAATTCTCAATGATACCGTTATGTACACCTACTACCATTGATTCAACTTTACCAGAACCAGAACCTGTACAGTTACCAGATACATGTGGATGTGCATTAGGCTTACTTGGCTCACCATGAGTTGCCCATCTTGTGTGACCTATACCACAGGTACCAGGTACAGCATTTCCATTATCTGTTTTACTAGCTAGATTTTTAAGTCTTCCTACTTCCTTTACGACTTCTGCTTCATTATCACCGTCTCTTACAGCAATTCCTGCAGAATCATATCCTCTATACTCAAGTTTAGATAAACCATCCAATAAAATAGGGGCTGCCTGATTAATTCCAACATATCCAACTATTCCGCACATAATATATCCTCTTTTGCTTATAAACTAAGTTAAATACTGACTATCATCCTTGAGAGTAAATATAGTCAAATTAGATTATACCACAAATAGTATTTTTATAGGCATTAGCGTGGAAGTATCAAATATTAATATGGACAGAGCCTTATTTGTGCAAAAGTACAAAGATTAGGTAGACTGATAGTAAAACAAAATTGTATCTGTTCCGTTAAAAAAGACTTAATAAAACCCATAATTAACTCCATAAATTTTTTATTGGTCGACCTGAGAGCAATATAGCACTTACGTTTTGAATTTCAATATCTTTTTATCGTTTTTCGATAAGCAAATATTTTATAGCATAAAAAAACGGACATCCCCTATACTGAAGACGTCCGCTATTACTTACTTAATTAATATTAGTTCAAAAGATCATTATAGTACTCGCAGTAATCCTTACGATTCTCTTTAATGAACTTAATAGCTGTTCTTGGATGCTGATTAAGAAGACCAGTCATAAGATATGGGATATCATAACCCCATGCTGGGCTCTTTGCCTTAAGATCAACCATCTCTTCTTCAATAAGCTTAAATACAGGATACTCCTTATACTTAGGATTCTTAAGGAATCCAAGGAGGAGCTCCATAGCACAGTTACCAGCACCACGGCCCATTGAATAATATGTAGCATCAAGGAAGTCTACACCATCACCACAAGCTTCGATTGTATTAGCAAAAGCAAGCTGCTGGTTATTGTGGGCATGAATTCCAAGTTTCTTGTGATACTTCTCAGCAAACTCACCGTAAAGTTCACAAACACGAGCCATCTCCTCTGGATAGATAGAACCAAAGCTGTCTACAATATAAATTGTGTCAACAGGTGTCTGGCCAATCATATCAAGAGCACACTTAAGATCATTCTCCTGTGTCTGAGAAATAGCCATGATGTTACAAGTTGTCTCATAACCCTTATTATGAGCATCATTAATCATATCAATAGCCTCAGGAAGCTGATGGATATATGTAGCAACACGAACACAGTCAACTGGTGAATTTGACTTCAAATCAAAATCTTCCTTGTCGTGACGTCCGATATCGGCCATGATAGCAATCTTAAGATTTGTGTCATTCTCGCCAACAATGCTTCTGATATCATCGTCAGAAGAGAACTTCCACTTACCAAACTTTGACTCATCAAATACCTTCTTAGAAGCACGGTATCCAATTTCCATATAATCAACGCCAGAAGCGATATTTGTCTGATATAGTTTTTTTACAAAATCATCTGTGAAAAAGAAATCATTTACGAGACCACCATCTCTGATAGTAGCGTCTAAAACTCTTATACTCTCACGATAACCCAAAAGATGTCCAACATTCTTCATATTAAAGTAATCTCCTCAAAATGAAATACATTATTTTTTATCACCTTTTAAGTAAAAATTCAATGTTTATAGCTTAAATAAGTTCAAATATATAACATATATTATCGTTTTTTTATCACACGAAGTAAAAATCCTGACAAAAAAACTGTCTTCAGTACATATACGACCAAAGACAGTTATTAATTAAAAACAAATAATCAAACAATTAAAGGTTCTTAATTCTGTCAACAGCTTCTACAGTAGCTTCATAGTTACCAAAAGCAGTAAGTCTGAAGTAACCCTCACCATTTGGACCAAATCCAGAACCTGGTGTACCTACTACATTTGCTGTATTAAGCAGATAATCGAAGAAATCCCAGCTTGTCATATTGTCTGGTGTCTTAAGCCAGATATAAGGTGCATTCTTACCACCAGATACCTCGTAACCAGCTTCACGAAGACCATTAAGAATATAAGAAGCGTTACGCATATAATAATCTACGAGGCCCTTAATCTCCTTCTTACCTTCTTCAGAATAAACAGCCTCACCAGCCTTCTGAACAATATATGGAGCACCATTATACTTAGTGCTGTGTCTTCTTGCCCACAAAGTATGAAGTGACTGCCCGTCTCTTACGAGTTCCTTAGGAATTACAGTAAAACCAAGTCTTACACCTGTAAAGCCCGCATTCTTTGAGAAAGAACGAAGCTCAATAGCACAAGTTGTTGCATTATCACACTCATAAATTGAATGTGGAACATCCTCATCGCGAATATATGCTTCATAAGCAGCATCATAAATGATTACTGATTCATGCTCATTAGCATAGTCAACCCACTTCTGAAGTTCAGACTTTGTAATTGTTGCACCTGTTGGGTTATTAGGGAAACAAAGATAAATAATATCTGGAACCTCATCTGTAGGAAGCTGTGGAGCAAAACCGTTCTCCTTGGTACATGGCATGTAGATGATATTTGAATACTTACCTGTTCCCTCTACAAATGTACCAGATCTTCCAGCCATTACGTTAGAATCAACATAAACTGGATAAACCGGATCACATACAGCAATCTTATTATCTACACTGAAAATCTCCTGGATATTACCTGAATCGCACTTAGCACCATCAGATACAAAAATCTCGTCAGCCTCAATCTTGCAGCCTCTCAACTTATAGTCATTATCTGCAATAGCCTTACGAAGAAAATCATAACCCAAATCTGGAGCATAACCCTTAAATGTTGACTTATCCTTCATCTCATCAACAGCCTGATGAAGTGAACTGATAATAGTTGGGGTTAAGGCTTGAGTAACATCTCCTATACCAAGTCTTATAATCTTAGCATCTGGATTCTCTGCAGAAAAAGTATTTACCTTTTTTGCAATAGTTGAAAAAAGATAGCTTCCCTGTAAGTTTAAATAGTTCTTATTAATCTTGGTCATTCGGACCACCTCCATAAAAAAACATCAAGGTAAAAACCTCTTAGTTGTAATTATTTTCCATCCATCCATTTGTGTTCCTTAACCGACGATTATTTTACCACACATTTCTGTATATTTATTCATAATTTTGAGTTTTTTACTAAAATCACTTTAAATAAATATATACATTAATGCTTTTTGTTATTTTATACAAAGAAACTCCTCTAATTTATGCCTTGGAAAGAAGTTCTTTGGCAAATATATTTTTAAGAAGAACTACCGCAATAATAGCAGAAATTAAATCTGATACGGCCTGAGAATAAATAATGCCATTATATCCAAGAATTTTTGCCATAACAAAGAGAACTATTACATAGACCACACCTTGTCTTGAAAGCGATAAAACAAGTGCTGGAATACTCTTTCCTGTAGCCTGAAAAATAATAGTACCGAACAGTACAACCGCCATTAAAACCATTGTAATTACCTGTGCTCTTAACATTAAAGCACCTTCAGCTATCATTATTTCTTCTTCAAAGAAAAACGACATAGCCTGGGAAGCAAAAATAACCATTATAAGAGACATTCCAACAGACAGGCTTCCAAGGAATTTAAGTACAAATAATAATAAATCACGAAGTCTTTTTTGGTTCTGGGAACCATAATAATATCCAACAAGTGGTGCTCCGCCAAATGAGAATCCAACTATAACAAGCATTACAATCATGCTTACTTTCTGAACGATTCCCATTATTGCAATCTTGTCATTACCAAAATCCAAAAGCTGATGATTAGTTAAAATCATGCAGATACTGGAAGTTATATTAGTAAGTGCCGCTGAGATTCCAATACCAAAAATCTGACCTATAGATTCTGAATCAAGTCTTACCTTGTTAGGATTAACAGAGAGTGCTTTACTCTTATAAAAAACAATAATAAGTCCGTATATATCAGTAAAGATATATCCAAGAACGGTTGCTATCGCTGCGCCCGAAGCACCGAGATTAAGTTTAAAAATAAGTATCGGATCAAGAATTATGTTTAGAACTGAACCTCCGACTGTACTAATCATGGAATGCGTAGACATTCCCTCTGCCCTCATTAGATTTGAATGAATAAATGATAAAACAACAAAAGGCGCTCCAATTGAGAACCAGGTATAGTAAGAAGCAGCATATGGAAACACTTCATCATCAGCGCCAAGAAGATGTACTATAGGTGTTTTTAAAGCCAGCATAATAAGCCCTGATACAACACCAAAAGCTATCGCAACATAAAAACAAAATGAACTTACTCTGTGAAGATTATCTATATCATTTTTACCTAGAAGTCTGCTTATAAGAGAGCTTCCACCCTGACCAAAAATATTGCCAAACGCCATAAGCAGCGTAAAAATCGGAGCACATACAGATACTCCTGCAATAAGATTTGTATTATTAGTCTGAGAGATAAAATATGTATCAGTCAGATTATAGACAATAGATATAACCAGACCCATCACAACTTGGATAGCCATCTTAAAATACACTTTGTATACAGGACCTTTTTCAAAGACATTCTCGCTCATAACCGCTTTTCTCACCAATCATTCTTCCAATGCAAGATTAATAAGTTTATCCAAGTGAATCTCAACGCTGTCAAGAACAGGTAATGGAGAATTCTTAGAATTAAGAAGCAGCGGAAGTTCTGTGCAGCCAAGAATTACTGCCTCGATTCCGTAATCATCTCTCATTCTGGAAATTATTGACTGAAATTCCTTAAGGGTTGAATCATTTACAATTCCATTTTCGAGTTCTTCATAAATGCGCTTTGCAATAAGTTCGCGTTCAGATAAATCAGGAATATAAACTTCAATTCCTGCCTCAACCAAATCTTTTTTGATAAAATCCATGTTCATTGTAAAGGCTGTTCCAAGAAGACCAACCTTTTTGTATCCTCTTCTGTTTATCTCAGAAGCGAGTGCCTTAGGGATGCTTATAAGTTCTACTGAAGTCTCGCTTTGAAGTTCATCAAAAACAATATGCATAGTTGCAGCAGTCAGAGATATTACTTCACATCCTGCGTTTTTAAGATTCTTTATCTTGGAAGAAAGACAGGAGATTAAAGAATTCATATCTGAATTCTCAACATAGCGCCATACCTCTCTAAAATTTACGCTCTCGATACAGATCTCAGGCATATCTTTGCCAGAAGTTCTCATATCGATTCGTCTGTTAAGTTCTCGGTAGTACATTAATGTAGATTCTGGTCCAGTTCCACCAACTAATCCTATTTTCTTCATTTTTAATTATCTCCACAAAATTAGATTTCACTTCAAAAGAAGTTAATTCATCGCTTTTTCTTTTTTACTGGTTCAGGAAGTTCAGGATACATTGACTCAATAAGTAATTTAAGAAAATCTCTGTTATCCACCTCAGTTACAAGAAGCATCGGTTTAGCGCCTTCATATGGCAATTCTTCATCGGCATCAGGCATTATTTTTTTACTTGAAGAGGTAATCTTTACCATAAAACGGTTATCGTAAATTCCTCCGAATATTCTTCCATTAATGTATAAAATATACTCGCTCATCATATATCGATAGGTTATTCCATCGATATATGATAACTGTTCCAATATAAATTCAAGATAATCTTTACTAGATGCCATTTAATACTTAACCTTACCCGTTAGTTTTTATATCTTTCCATTCTGATTTGGTAATACAGTAAACATGAGTTATCTCATTTACCTCATCAGGAAATTCATCTACCTTTTTACATCCCCATGACATAGCTGATTTTGCTGACGGCATATTTGTATATTTCATATAGGAATAAATCTCATTAAACGGCGTATTGTTAAATGTCCAGTCGCGAACTGCAGAAGCTGCTTCACAGGCATATCCTTTACGCTGCATATCACGTCTTATGTGATAACCAATCTCAGGCTTAATCACACCACCTATATTTTGCATGGTAAGACCACAGTCACCAATCATCTCACCTGTCTCTTTAAGACATACTGCCCACAGGCCAAAACCAAAGATTCTGTATCGCTCAATATTACGATTAATCCATCCACGAATTCTTGCTTCATCAAAAGAATACGGATAATGCTTCATAATCTCTGAATCAGAAAGAACCGCACTAAGCCCATCAAAATCATCAGTATTCATTTCTCTAAGAATAAGTCTTTTAGTCTCAATTGTCATAATTGCCACCCTTTATTTTTAAAAAACCACCTCATAAGAAGAGAAATTAAGAAACAACCTCCGTAGGCTCTGTAACTGCAGTTGCAGCAGCAATCTCTTCTTCTGTATAAGTAATGCCAACACCTGTATTTGGATGAACAAGTGACCAGCCAAAATCAACAGCAAAAACAGTAAGAAGTACAGGAATAATTACTTTACGCTTCTCCTTGTTAAGGTGTGCATAAAGATTATCAAGAAGCGGAGCAAAAATGTAAGTAAATCCTACGCCAGCAAGACCAAATACAAAAAGGCCCTCAAGGCAGACACGTCCATTAATATTAAGGAAATAACCAGCATAATCCCACCACTTGGTATCAAACATCATCTCCATCGCCCAGGACGTTCCATACTCAAGAATTCCGCAGGCAACAAAAGCTCCAAGGAATAAAATAAATGGCTTATGGCGCAAAGGTTTAAGGAGCATGATAATGATAACTCCGCCAAAACCGTAAATAGGAAGCCAAGGACCATTAAGCATACCGCGGTTTACAATTATACCTTCGTTAAGAAGCTTATAGAAAACTTCCCAGCACCAGCCAACA
Source organism: Clostridia bacterium (assembly GCA_024403775.1). Classification (GTDB taxonomy): domain Bacteria; phylum Bacillota; class Clostridia; order Saccharofermentanales; family Saccharofermentanaceae; genus Saccharofermentans. Next base: position 119,749 of record JAKSRE010000004.1, read on the forward strand.
AAAGCGAAGGTAAAAAAGAAAAGAATCATAGTTGAAACTGAATAATTACGGTCATAGTCAATATTAATCCAGCTTCTCTTGGAAAGAGGCTTTAGTGTGTAATGCTCTTCGTTATATACTCCATCTGCAACAGCAGAAGTATAGAGATAGTCATCTCTGTTTATAGCCTCATCCGCAATTGATTTTGTGCCACGCAAAGTAATATAAATCTCGGCATAAGCACACTGCTTCAGAGGATTAAAGAGAAATACTGACAAAAGGTTATAAGTAAAAGAAGATACAATAAAACCTACAAAATATACAAGGTCCATAGCAAAAATTCGCTTCTTCTCGCCTCTTGTAAGTTCCTTGGAAATTCTAAAAGCTTCCTTCCACTCAATTGTAGGATCTTCTGCAAGAATATAAGGAATCATGGAATATTCATAGCTCTTAATAAGACCACCAAAGAGAGTAAAGTTCCATAAAAGCTGCTTTATGTACTTGATAAACATTACCTTGGCAACATTTTTAGTCATTCCATGCTTATAAATAAACAAAAGCTTATCCATCTTGGTATCGGAATATCTTCGATGTTCAAGAAAATATCGGCACTTACCAACAAGAATTACATTACGTACATAGATATTTACGAGAAGCAATAAAACCGCTAATCCAAAAATGACAACAGAATGCTTTACATTCCCCTGAAATACAAGTGTATTAATACCGTTAAGTACACCAAAACCAACAGAACCAGAAGAAGTAATCTGATTTACAAAAACTGATACAACGCCACGGGTATATTTCTGAGCTGTTGTTGAAGCAAGTCTTGTATCAACACTCACCAACTGAAGTCCGTTAATAAGATTCTCGAGTACATCGGCATTAGATTTACCAGTCGCTCTGTCATACACCGCCTGTGTACCAACATTAACTACATCCGCAGTAGATCCAATCGTTGCATTCTTTGTAGTAAGAGAATAACCACCTACGATAACACCTGCCAGAAACACAACAAGAACATTAAGAAAGAATTTTGACCTGAAAGCACTCCAGGATTCCTTAGCAATTTTACCAAGTTTAAGAGTAATGACTGATTGTCTTTTTCTCATACTTTTCCACCCCAACTGTATATATATAAATTCAATTTATCCATAAAGACACAAGTTATATTATATCATTTTGTCTTTTCTATCTCTTCGAAAATGAAACAAAAAACTGCTATAATACCCCATGAAAATTAGATAGTTACCAGGAGAACAAATAATGAGACTTACAATGCTTGGAACAGGAAGTGCATCAGTTACTGATTGCTATAATACCTGTTTTGTTATTGAAGATAATGGAAAATACTTTATGGTTGACGGTGGCGGCGGAAACCTAGTAGTGTCACAACTAAAAAAATCCAATATAAGTGTTAACGATATCCACCATATTTTTGTAACTCACAAGCATCTGGATCATATAGTAGGTGTCATCTGGATGATAAGATTTATCCTTCAAAACATGAATACTAGCTCCTATGAAGGTGACGCATATATTTATGGACATGATGAAGTTATTTCTGTCATTAATTCTCTGTCTCTTACGTTAATAAGACCCAAAGAGTCTGACCTTATCGGAAAGCGTCTCCATCTGGTAACGGTTGAAGATAATTCCGTTTTTAACATCATTAATCACGAGGTAACGTTTTTCGATATTAACTCAACCAAAACCAAGCAGTTTGGCTTCAAAATAAATATAGATGACGATAAATATTTATGCTGTCTTGGTGATGAACCATTTAAGGAGCCAGCAAGAAAGCACGTAATGAATTCCGAATGGCTTCTTCACGAGGCATTCTGTCTAGATTCTCAGGCAGACATCTTTAATCCGTATGAGAAGCATCACTCCACAGTAAAAAACGCCTGTGAGACTGCGGCTTATCTTGGTATAAAGAATCTGGTTTTATATCATACCGAAGATAAAAACTATAGTAATCGTAAAAAGCTTTATTCTGAAGAAGGTAAAAAATACTTTGATGGCAATCTATATATTCCTGATGACCTTGAAGTGATTGAATTATAAAAATTATATTATTAAACAAACTGCCTCAAACCATAAACTGGTCCCTATAAATCGGACAGTATAAAAGACAGTGTACAAAATGGTTCTG
>JAKSRE010000040.1 GCA_024403775.1 Clostridia bacterium
TGTCTATGTTTTTGGCATTTTGGTCAATGTACATCGACACAAAGCGGGTTTACATAGACACGCCCGCACCCATTGCACCTGCCATTCAGTTAAAACCACCTAAAACAATCGCCACATCTACGGACTTAATATACAAATAGACAAATCTTGCTATAAACCACTCAAAACAACATCAAATGCAAAAAAAAACAATATATCTGTAAGATAACAGCCACAAACTAGACTATATTATGTAATCGCAAAATGGAAAATCAGATAATGTAGTTTGTTGCGTGCGTTGAGCACGCTTTAATGGGTAGTTTAAAGGTTAATTAGTATAGGTGAAGATTTATGGCTAATAACAAGCAACTTAAAAATCGTGTTATTGATGAGCATACACCGCTGATGCTTCTTGCTGGACCAATGTTTGGTGAGATGCTTCTTAATATTCTTGTAAATGGCGCAGATACAATGATGCTCAGTAATTATTCTAATGATGCTGCTGGTGCGGTTGGTACTGCAAACCAGGTAATGTTCTTTTTGATCATTACATTTAACATCATTGCCAATGCGACATCTGTTGTAGTTTCGCAGTATCTTGGCGCAAAGAGATTCAAGGAAATGAATACTATTTATTCGCTTGCAGTTATTGTTAACTTTGTTGTGGGCGTTGTGTTTAGTGGACTTTTCGTATTGGCGCGTAACCCGATTCTTGGCGCAGTTAAGCTTGATGCAGCGATGAGACCTGCTGCCAGCACATATATGATTATTGTTGGTGGTACAATGTTCCTTCTCGCATGCCATAATGTAGTTATTCAGATTTTAAGATGTAATGGATATGCCAAGATTGGTCTTGTTATATCGCTTGCAATTAATATTATCAACATTTGTGGTAACTATCTGTTCCTCTATGGACCACTTAAGTTCTTAAATCTTGGTGTTGCGGGTGTCGCAATCTCAACTGTAGTTGCAAGAATTGCAGCTCTCATAATTGGTATCGTATATTTCCTCTATAAGAAAATCGGTAGAATCGGAATTAAATATATCAGACCATTCCCAACAAGCATGCTCATCAAGATGGTTAAGATTGGACTTCCTTCTGCAGGTGAGAATATGTCATACAGCCTTTATCAGCTCCTTCTTACAAGATTTGTAAATGGGTTTGGTGTTGAGGCGACTAATGCCAAAGTTTTCTCATCTCAGCTGGTATCACTTTCGATGGTTTTCTCAAATCAGGCTGCAATGGCAACTGCTATCATTACTGGCCACCTCGTAGGCGAGCAGAAAGAGAATGCGGCATATAAGCGTGTTTATCAGACTTTGAGAATCTCACTTCCACTGACAATTGGACTCTCGCTTATAAACTGGCTTCTTAGCCCATTTACACTCAAATTCTTTACGACAGATGCCAATATCATTAAGCTTGGCTCTGCGATTATGCTGATCGACATTTTTATTGAAATCGGAAGATGCCTCAATATGACTTTCGTAAGTAGTCTTAAGGCTGCTGGCGACTATATGTTCCCTCTCTGGGCAGGAATCATCATGATGTGGGGAATTGGTGCGACTGTCGGCTATACTATGGGAATTGTTGCTGGCCTTGGTGCCGCTGGAGTATTTATCGGTACTGCTTCAGATGAAGTTCTCAGAGGCTTTGTTACTATGCACAGATGGAAGAAGCAGAGATGGAGAGGCAAGTCTATCGTTTCCGAAAATAAATAATCCCATACCCTTAAGTTCTCAGATGTGGTATGCTTCAGTTATAATGTTTTTAAGACCAAGATTAAGAGGAATTGACATATGAGAAGTGTTGTTGAGAGATTTTTGGAATATGTGAAGATAGATACGCAGTCTTCTGAGGAATCGAATAGTTTTCCTAGTACGACCAAACAGATTAATCTCGCCAAGATTCTTGCAGGATATTTGTCAAGAATGGGCGCTGAGGATGTGCACGTTGACAGCACATACTGTTATGTTTATGCCAATATTCCCGCTACTAAGGGTCGCGAGAAGGACAAGGTCCTTGGATTTATCGCGCATATGGACACTTCACCTGAGACATCTGGCAAGGATGTAAATCCACAGATTATTGAGAATTATGAAGGCCAGGATATAAAACTGGGCGACACAGATCTCATTCTTGGTACAAGTGTTTTCCCTGAACTTAATAACTATATTGGCAAGTCTCTTATCGTAACTGATGGAACTACACTTCTTGGCGCTGACGATAAGGCTGGTATTGCCGAGATTATGACTATGGCAGATTTCCTTCTTAAAGATCTTGAGAGAAGTGCCACAACTGGTATGGAGCCTCAGTTTGAGCATGGCAAAATCGCGATTGCCTTTACACCAGATGAAGAGATTGGCGCAGGTGTTGATCATTTTGATCTTGAGAGATTTGGCGCAGATTATGCCTACACTGTTGATGGTGGTGGAATTGGCGAACTTGAATATGAGAATTTTAATGCGGCATCACTTGATGTTACTGTTCATGGGGTGACTGTGCATCCAGGCGAAGCGAAAGGCAAGATGAAGAATGCCATGAGAATTGCCATGGAATTTGATGGCAGGATTCCAGATAATATGCGCCCTGAGGTGACATCTGGATATGAAGGATTTTATCATCTGTGTGATATCGAAGGCGACGTGGAAACGTGTAAGCTTAGTTATATAGTGAGAGATCATGACAGTAAGGCTTTCGAGGATAAGAAGAACTTTGCCGAGAATGTTGCCCTTGAACTTAATTCTAAATACGGTGATGGCACAGTCGAGGTTGTGATTAAAGACTCCTACTACAATATGCGAGATAAGATTGAGCCTGATTATATGTTTCTCATTGAGGAAGCCAAGGGCATGATGATCAAAAATGGAATTAAGCCTGTTATCACACCGATTCGTGGTGGTACTGATGGCGCAAGACTTTCTTATATGGGTATTCCATGCCCTAATATCTGCACTGGTGGTCACAACTATCACGGACGCTTCGAGTATGTTGTTATCGAGTCGATGGAAAAAATCAGCCGACTTCTTGTAGATATTGCGTGTATTAAAAGATAATTTTTATAATCTGTAAATCACTACTTACGGTTTTTTAACTTTTTGTGAAATATCGCTTTTGCGAGGTGGAAGCGGTTGAATTTTCATGATTGATGGGCATAGAATGTGAAAGTGAGGGGCACGGACAGGTGGACTTCACGTTTATAATGCCGCATTGGATTAGTTGCGGAATTATGTTTAATTTTGCATTTATAGCCTTCTAATTAATCAATTGAGAAGGTCCGCTCCGTTTATCGGGACGGGCCTTCTCTTTTTTTATTTATTTTTATCAAAATTGGATAATATTAAAGTATAATATGAGGTGGTTTAGAGTGCGTTTGGTTTTCCTTTTCGACAAGGGGGAAGGCCAGGCTGAATTACAATTTATAAAGAGGTTGAAAAAGTATGACAGGTATCATTTGTTTGGCCGTTATTGGCATGATTTTGCAGGGTGCTTTTATCGCAGTTGAGCACAAAGAAAAGTATGTGGCAGCAGATATTCTTAAAGGGCTCGCATCACTCGCTTTTGTAATTATTGGCATTATGCTTTATGTTACAAAATCCACAAATCCACTTGGTCTTAAGATCATGATTGGATTGATTTTTGGAATGCTTGGCGACATCCTTCTTAACTTAAGATTTATCCTTAAGAAGAACGGTCAGAAGGCTTTCCTTATTGGAATTCTTATGTTCCTTATTGGCCACGTTTTATATCTCATGGCTCTCGTGCCACAGGCAACAAATTTCCTTGTTGACGCAGTTATCGGCACAGTTCTTGCAGCAGCACTTCTTACTTATATTTTTAAGACAATGGAAGTTAAGATTGCATTCAAGATTTTTGGTATTTTCTATCTTGGCGCAGTAATCATCATGACTGTTACTGCTCTTCATATTGCAATCACTACAGGTGCTGTTCGTGATATCGTTTATGCAATTGGTGCAGTTTTGTTTACTGCTTCAGATATCGTGCTGATTTTTAATACATTCAGCGGAGTTACCAAGTTCTCACTTAGAATTACAAATCTCTCACTTTACTATGTTGGACAGCTTCTCATTGCAGCAAGCCTGTTCTTTAACTGATTTTTATGCGTGTAGTTGTAGCTGTTGATTCTTTTAAAGGAAGCCTCACTTCACTTGAAGCTGGAAATAGTATTAAAGAAGGCATTACAAGAGTTTTTGGTGATGCTGATGTTAAAGTAGCGCCAATTGCTGATGGTGGTGAAGGCACTGTTACAGCACTTGTTAATGGTCTCGGAGGAGAATTTATTCATACTGAGGTTGAAGGCCCTCTTGGTGAGAAAGTTCTGGCAGAGTGGGGAGTAATAGAACGAGACAAGGCTGATTCATCTTCATTAACAGCGGTTATCGAGATGGCAGCAGCCTCTGGAATTACACTTGTTCCCAAGGATAGGCTTAATCCTCTTTATACTTCAACCTATGGTGTCGGCGAATTAATAAGAGATGCCATTAGAAGAGGGATTAGACGATTTATCATTGGTATCGGAGGAAGTTCTACCAATGATGGTGGAACGGGTATGCTTGAAGCCCTGGGATTTAAATTTCTGGATTCTCATGGAAAAGAAATCTCAAGAGGTGCAATAGGACTTAAAGACCTTTGCTCTATAGATACATCTGAGGTAATTTCTGAACTTAAAGACTGTACCTTTAGGATTGTATGTGATGTTCAAAATCCACTTTGTGGAGCAACTGGCTGCAGCAAGGTTTACGGCCCTCAAAAGGGTGCAACCTCTGACATGATTAAGGACATGGATTCATGGCTTAAAAAATATGCAGTAATCTCAGGAGGTAATCCCGAAGAACCAGGTACTGGCGCTGCTGGCGGCATGGGTTATGCATTTAGAACATTCATGAATGCCACACTCGAAAGAGGAATTGATATCATCATCGAAGAGACTGGAATTCCAGAACTTATAAAAGATTCTGATCTTGTAATAACAGGTGAAGGAAGAATCGACTCTCAGACAATAATGGGCAAGGTGCCAGTTGGCATAGCCAGAATTGCCAAGAAATATAATAAAAGGGTTATTGCTTTCTGTGGATGCGCTACCAAAGATTCAGGTATTTGTAACGATCATGGAATCGATGCGATTTTCCCAATTCTTCGCGAGGTTGTGACGCTTGATGAGGCACTTTTGAGAGAGGTTGCTACACGTAACCTGACCGCGACCACGGAGCAGGTGATGAGGGTTATTAAGATGGGTGAAGGCACTAATATATGAAAACAATAAAAGTAGTAGCTGCAGTAATCAGAGATGGCGATAAAATCTTCGCGACTGCCAGAGGCTATGGCGAGCATAAAGGCATGTGGGAATTTCCAGGTGGCAAAATCGAGCCAGGCGAGACACCCGAAGCAGCTCTCAAGCGCGAGATCCTGGAAGAACTGGATACCGAGATTGAGGTAGGGGATTATATTACTACTATTGAATATGACTATCCTTCTTTTCATCTTTCTATGGAATGTTTCTGGTGCACTATTTTAAAAGGAAATCTTGTTCTCAAAGAGGCAGGGGACAGTAAGTGGCTTACTTCAGATACTATCCGGTCTGTAAACTGGCTTCCTGCGGATATTGAATTAATCAATATAATCGAAAAGGGTTTATAATATTAGAATAAGAATAAGAGAAGGTGGAAGTCTCATGAGCATGATTGAATATGAACCCGCCCGCCCAGCAGGTAGAAGACTATGTAAATATGTCCCAAACTATGTCATCTTTGACCTTGAGACAACAGGCCTATCTGTCAAAAACGATGCAGTAATTGAGATTTCCGCTATAAAAGTTACTGGCGGTAAGGTTGTCGATGAATTCTCAACGCTTGTAAATCCTGGCATGCCAATTCCGTACTATGCATCTTCAGTCAATGGCATCACAGATCATATGGTTAAGGATGCCCCACATATAAAAGATGCGCTCTCCAGTTTCCTTGATTTTGCAGGGGATGAGATTCTGGTCGGCCATAATATCAGCGGCTTTGATATGAAATTTATCTGCCGCGACGCTGACATCTGGCTTAGCCGCACCATCTCAAATGACTATGTAGATACGGTGCTTTTGTCCCGCGCTATCCTTCCAGACATGTCGCACACCCTGACAGATCTCGCAAAGTTTTATGGCATCTCGACAGAAGGCGCACATCGTGCTCTTAATGACTGTCGTATGAATCAGATAATCTTCGAAAGGCTGGCTCTCGAACTTAAAGTCCCTTCATCTTCATCCAAGGTAAACCAGTGCCCAAGCTGTGGAAGCCCCCTCAAACTTCGAAATGGAAAATTCGGAGAATTCTGGGGCTGCATGAGTTATCCAGATTGCAGATTTACAAGAAAAAAGTGATTTTAAAAATAAACTCCACAAAAACAGGCTTAAAAGTCCACAATCTTGTGGAGGGGTTTTGTGGACTTCGGCATGAACTCCACAAAAAACGGCTTAAAAGTCCACAATCTTGTGGAGGGGTTTTGTGGACTTCGGTGTAAACTCCACAAAAACTAGCTTAAAAGTCCACAATCTTGTGGAGCCCTTTTGTGGACTTTGGCATGAACTCCATTTAAAAGTAAAAAAATATATCAGAACCGATTCTATCTCCGATTTATACATCTTTATTTTGCACAAGTAGCGTTTTATTCATTGGCATAGACACATTAAAATAATAATATGGAAAATTTCGCGTAAAATACAGCTCTTATACGGTTAAAGGAGGTAGGACGGCAGAGCAGTAACATTAAAACTTACAGATTGGAGGATAAAACATTCTGATATTTTGAGACCTGAGAGTGTGTGGCTATTAATACTGATGAACAAGATGGAGAGATGTATGAATTATATTTTCGTTGATTTTGAGGTAAAGAAGAATTCACGCAGAGTTGTTAAGAACATGGAGGTTCAGATGGTCGAGAAAATAAAGGTGGATATGCTGGTTTTGGATGAATTGAACTCGTTTGATAAGGAGAATTATATTGAGATGAGGCCTTCGCGAGATATTATTGCGCAGCTGGCAAAGCTTAATGTAATGACAATGGAGTCGCTGATAAGAGGAGAATTTCTGCAGGGAGAGATTGAATCTTATGTCAACTGGTGTTTGGGCATGAGTAAGGAGATTACTGCAATTGGGCTCGAAGGAAAAATCAGGGAGTATGCGATGGACGAGGTACGACTCGGAAGAATTACCTGCACCTATGAGGTCAATGAGTGTAAAGATGAATATGATTTGCCAGTGAATCTTGAGGATGAAGGCGAGGAGAAGTTTTCTCTGGCTTTAGTAGAGGAACGTATGCCTGAGCAGCTTCAGATTGACTTATGTAGGGCGCGAATCCAGCCGCTTTTTAAGAAAGATTACCGCATTGAGCGTGAGTATGATCTGGGCATGTCGAGGACAAGTCTTACGAACAAGGTGAGAGCTGTTAACGTTAATCTGGCGCGCTGATACTGCGTATCGCTAAGTGTTACTCACACGTTTTTACATCTAAACAAATAAATAATGCACAATGCGTGAGAGAAAAATTATACATTTAGCAACTTGCAAATCAAAAAATAAGCAATTATTATTAGATTTGTTATATAAATTTATTATTTTCGAGGAGAAAAAGAAATGAAGAGAAAATTTATTGCATTATTGTTGGCTTCTTGCATGACGCTTTCAGTTGCAACAGCTTGTGAGAAGGGAGCTTCTTATGATGATGTTTATGCTGAAGTTGAGAAGGACATCAAGAAAGAGTACAAGAAGGAATTGTCAGCTGAGCTCGAGGAAGATTTGAGAGACGAGATCGCTGAGGAATTGGAAGCTGAGCTTCGTGAGCAGATTGAAGAAGAGTATGCTGCAGAGCTCGAGCTTGAGATCGAGAATGCTACTGCAGGTCTTCGCGATTCTGTTGAGGAAGAATTGAGACCAGCAATCGAGGCTGAGATTCGTGCAGAACTCGAAGAAGAGTATGAGACAAAGCTTCAGGAAGCAATCGCTGAGTATGCTGCTTCTAACCCAGCAGGTGGTGAAGGCGGTGAAGGTGGCGAAGGCGGAAATGCTCCTTCTGGCGAAGCTGGATATGTAGAAGCTGAGGTTGATTTTGATATCAACAACTTCGAATTTGATACAAAGCACATGGTAGTTAATGGAACAGGTCTTACATTTGGTGTTACAAAGTGTAAGAATCTCCCAGATGATTTCTATGGTTATATGTCAAAGGACGAGCGTGCTACATACTATCTTAATGCTAATCGTGTAACATGGATTACATGCCAGATTGCTAACCACACTGGAGAGAGTAATTACCAGACATATGAGGGATGCTATATCTCATTTGTTAACTTGGATTACGATGGACCACTTCTCCTTAGTGACTGCGTACTTTATGAGGTTCAGATTGCTTCTAAGGCTACAAAGGCCAAGATTTTGACAGATGATGGTATTACATTTGATCTTGGTTCTGGTTTGACAGAGACATCAACATATGAGGATTTCGTTGCTGTATTGGGTGAGCCAAGCAGTGATTATACATATGAGTATGATGATGGAACATCAACAACAAAGTATACTTTCGGAAGCACAATGATGAAGGGCTGGTCAGTTGAAGTTACATTCGTTAATGGTAAGGGCATTTGTGAGCTCGACTTCACTGGTTACGTATATGCTGAGTAATCTATAAAACTTATGAATTTTTTGGCAGCCGCCTGATTTTATCGGGTGGCTGTTTTTCTTTCTCGAAAATGAATTCTCACACCAAAAAATTCATGCAACAAAAGGCCCCAGAACTACAAGAATCGCAAGTCTGGGGCTTTGTCATCAAAAAATCTAATAAATATATCAGAGAGTTCCGAAGATACGGTCACCTGCATCGCCAAGACCTGGGAGAATATAAGCCTTGTCATTTAATTCGCGATCGAGACTTCCGATATAGATTTGAACATCTGGGTGAGCCTCGTGAAGTTTACTAACGCCTTCTGGTGCAGCGATGATACATACGAACTTGATATTTTTGCCGCCCTGCTTTTTAATCTGAGCGATAGCATCGCAGGCAGAACCACCTGTAGCGAGCATTGGGTCAACTACAACAATTGTACGCTCGTCAATTGAGCCTGGGAGCTTGCAGTAGTATGGAACAGGTTCGTGTGTTTCTTCATTACGATACATGCCGATATGACCCACTTTCGCGGAAGGAACAAGTGATAAGAAGCCAGACACCATACCAAGACCTGCGCGGAGAATTGGGATGATAGCAAGCTTTTTGCCCTTGAGCATTGGCTGCATTGATACTTCAAGTGGAGTCTCAATCTCAACGTCCTCTGTTGGGAGGTCTGAAAGAGCCTCATAAGCTTCAAGGATAGCAATCTCTTCTACGAGCTTGCGGAACTCATTAGTTCCTGTCTCTTTCTTACGCATGATTGAGATTTTGTGCTTGAGAAGGGGATGATTGATTACCTTGATGTTTGGTTCATTTTCGTATGCCATAAATGAGTAGCCTCCTTGGAATTACTTGTTATCTGTATTTGATACGTAAACGCCTCTGCTCTTGTCACCTTCTGGATTCTTACCGAACTCGTAATCCTTGCCTGGAAGGATTGCGTTAAGGAGAATACCAGCAATAGCTGCAATAGCGAGAGCTGTCAATGTGATTGATTTACCAAAGATTGTGAATGTAAGACCGCTTGAGAAGCCGAGACCACAAACGAAGATTACACCAACGATGATGAGATTACGTGACTTAGTGAGATCAACCTTGTTCTCTACTACATTACGTACACCGATAGCTGAGATCATACCGTAGAGCATGAATGAGATACCACCAATGATTGCTGTAGGCATTGTTGAGATAACGCTTGAGAATTTTGGAACGAATGAGAGGATGATTGCAAAAAGAGCAGCGAGTCTGATTACGCGTGGATCATGAACTTTTGAGAGTTCAAGAACACCAGTATTCTCGCCGTATGTTGTATTAGCAGGACCACCAACAAGACCTGAAAGTGAAGTAGCAAGACCGTCACCAATAAGTGTTCTGTGGATACCTGGATCTTCAATGAAGTTCTTACCAACTGTTGCTGAGATAGCAGACATATCACCGATGTGCTCCATCATTGAAGCGATAGCGATAGGTGCCATTACGAAGATTGCTGTAAGGTCGAATTTACAGAAACTGAACTTAGGGAAACCAATCCAGGAAGCTTCTGCTACTGGAGCGTAGTTGATGATTGCAGAACCATCTGGATTTGTAAGTCCGCAGGCATTAAGAATAACTGCTATTACATAAGCAATAACAACACCCATGAGAATTGGGATGATTTTAAACATTCCCTTACCCCAGATATTGAAGATGATGATTACGCCAAGAGCAATTAAAGCAAGGAGCCAGTTCTGTGATGCATTGTTTATAGCAGAACCAGCAAGTGAAAGACCGATACAGATGATGATTGGTCCAGTAACTACTGGTGGGAGAAATCTCATAACTTTCTTTACACCAACGAGCTTTACAATAAGAGCAAGCACGAGGTATAAAAGACCTGCGATAACAATACCGCCGCATGCATATGCTACTTTCTCGTTTGCTCCCATACCTGCATAAATGCCATCCTGGAGATTAGCAACTGTGCTAAAACCACCAAGAAATGCGAATGAAGAACCAAGGAATGCTGGAACCTTCATCTTAGAACAAACGTGGAAGAAAAGTGTACCAAAGCCTGCACAGAAAAGCGTAACTGCTACAGTAAGTCCACTTGTGATATTTTCACCTGTAGCCTCAAAAAAGTATGAATTTACCAACATTGGTACCAAAACTGTGGCGCCGAACATTGCGAACAAATGCTGCAAACCAAGAAGAAGCATCTTTGGGATACCAAGGGTTCTTGCATCGGAGATGACTTCGGTCTGCGGGTTAGACGTTTTATCCTTGCTCATAATGAGCCCTCCTTAAAAATTTTATCCTAAATATTATCGCATAATTTAAAATAAATATTAGAATTATTTCTTTCTATTTCGCGAAAATTATTTCCCCACTTTTTGAATTATTCGCACAAAGAGATGTATATTATTATCAGACTTTTTATAAGATCAGATTGAAATCAAAAATCCAGAAAGAAGAGATTTAAATATGTCACTAATTAGAACTGACAGACCACTTATCTGGGCACACAGAGGTGCCAGTGGCTATGCTCCTGAGAATACTCTCGCCGCATTTAAAAAGGCAATAGAGATGGGCGCAGACGGTATTGAACTTGATGTTCAGTTAACAAAGGATAACAAAATCGTTGTTATCCATGACGAGACAATTAACAGAACAAGTAACGGATGTGGCTGGGTCAAAGATTTAACTTTTGAGGAGCTTCGTAAGTATAACTACAATAAAACTCATCCTGAATTCGAGCATGCTGATATCCCACTTCTTGAAGAAGTATATGAGCTTATTAAATCTACTAATCTGACAATAAATGTAGAGATTAAGACAGGTATTGTATTCTATCAAGATATTGAAGAAAAGGTTCTTGAACTTACTTCCAGAATGGGTCTTGAGGATCGAGTAATATATTCATCTTTTAACCATAAGACATGTGTTAATATTAAAAACATGAAGCCTGACAGTAAAGTTGGTTTTCTCTATGCGGACGGCACAATTGGAATCTGTGAATATGCGGCAAAATATAAAATGGATGCAATTCATCCTGCGCTTTATAATCTTCAGTATCCAGACCTTATGCCATCAGCAATGACTAATGATCTTATGGTAAATTCATGGACGATAAATGAGCCAGAGCATATTAAAATGGCGTTAGCGCTTAATATTAATGCGATTATTACTAATTTCCCTGATGTGGCGCTCGAGATAGTAAATAGCTAATATTGGAAGATGAAGAAGTGAGTAAGTTTTGATTATGGGAGAGAAATATAATGAAAATAGGAATAATTTGCGCGGGCGACAGAGAACTGAAGCCCTTTCTTACTGATATTGCGGAGACTTCAGTTGTGGAGAAGGCGATGCTTAAATTTCACATAGGTACAGTCGGAGATAAAGAAGTCGTCGCGCTTTTTTGTGGTGTTGGTAAGGTTAATGCTGCTCTTGCTACGCAGATTCTTATCGATACTTTTAATGTCGATAAAGTTATTAATGCAGGAACGGCAGGTGGAATTGCACCAGAACTTAAAATATTTGATACGGTTGTATCTACTGAGGTCGCTTATCACGATGTCGAAGAGGGGATATTGACTGACTTTCACCCATGGTTTGATTCAGTGTGGCTAAAGGCGGATGAGACTCTTCTTGAGACGGCTAGAATAGCTGTGAAGGCAGCAAATGAACTTTCTTCTAATGGTAAAATCCACTTTGGAAGAATGGTTACAGGCGAGTCTTTTATCTCAGATGACGGCCGTGATGAGATAGTAAATAAGTTCAATCCGCTCTCCGTTGATATGGAGACAGGAAGCATAGCACATGTCTGCTATGTAAATAATATTCCGTTTATTGCAGTAAGATCCATAACAGATACCAAGGAACATAGCGGAAGTGATGTCTTTGAATTAAACTGTATCGAATGTTCAAAATTAGCAAAGGACATTACACTAAGTCTTTTACAAAACCTTTGAATTAGGCGAAATAAAACACTTATTTAGGTAAATTAAACGAGTTTTTTATTTGATTCAGGTCTTATAATGAATTCTGGTTAAAGGGGAAAACTTTTTGGAGAGGTTTATGGAAAAGAAAAATCGATCAAAGTTTTTTATCAGACATGAGACAACTGTAGTTTTGCATGCATTATTTGCTGTTGTGGTTGTGATGATTATAGGAACCATTGCTTTCACAAGCGCCCGAACTGTATGGCCGTGGTTTTTCGCTACGACATCTGCCCTTGTATTGGCAGGCCTTTTGTTTTATTTCTTAGAGCAGATTATCGGCACCAGAGTTTATGTCGATGATGAATTTGTGACCATACATTATTTTCTAAGATATAAGAAAATTGAAATTAAAAACATTCATCATATTGACCTTGATGAATATAGCAGAAGAATTAGATACCGTGGACGCGAGTATCGTATCAGAATGACACTTCATATGACCCAGGGCAAGGATATTATTCTTAACGATAATACAACCTGGCGAAGAACTATAGCGGCTTACATATTTAATCTTACAGAATCAAGATCTTTATCTGATACCCGCATCTATCGTCTGTATCTTGAAATCGAATCCAAGCTTATTTATAGGCCGCAAAATACCAGTCAGGTAAAAGTAATCGACATAGACAGCGAGTTGGATTTAAGCGATATCGGCTGATTTGACATTCCACACTATCACGTATAATATCTAGATGGGAAAAGGGTATTAAAGTTACTATAGGAAATAAATCTTCTGGAGGTTTTATGTTGCCTAGAAAATTAGTAACTTCAGCGTTGGCTTTTGCCATGGCGCTGACCATGATCCCTTCTAATGCACCGTTTGTAAATGCTTCTAATATTGAGCCTGAGATATTATATTCCAAGTTAAGTTCTCAGCCACAGACGGATGTTTTATTTGATGATTTCAATGGAGACAGTCTTGATACCAGTAAGTGGTTAATCGCTCATAAAAAGTGGGGCGGTGATAATGGTGGCGTTGTAAAAGAGAACGTCTCAGTCTCTGATGGAACACTTAAGCTTGAAGGCCACGGACTTAACTATACTGGTAACGTTCCAGGTATTGGAAGAACAGATGGAAAACTTACAGGTGCGGCAATTGCTACAAGAGATTATTATGCATCTGGAAGTTATGAAGTGGTTGCCAAAATCGCGCCAGATCTTGGCGCTTGTTCTGCATTGTGGACTTTCGAATATGAGGAATACTATCCAGGAGATCCTGAATATGATCCACAATATGCTACCTATGGCTACTGCACAGTAAACCACGAGATAGATATCGAGATTCCAACAGGAACTAATAAGAATCCTGATCCTAATTTCAGTTCAGCACGCTTTAATACTTATGAGAGAGAAAATAAATATAATTCCAAGATGTTTGACCTTGGTTTCTCTCTTAATGATGGTAAATACCACACATATAGATTTGACTGGCACACAGGCGATACTAATCAGGTGCCACGCGTAGAATTCTATATTGATGGAAATCTTCTTTATACTTCTACCAAGAATATTCCTACCAATGCTGGCCGATTCTGGATTGGTCTCTGGTTCCCATATGCCCAGGATTCAGATCACGATGGCAAGTATGATACAGGCTGGTCTGGTACAGCTAATTTTGATACAACTGTATTTGAGATTGATTCCGTAAAGATTACGCCTTACCATGAGGCTAACGATACTGAACAGCACGAGACATATGGCTATGACGGATGGGCTCCTAATTCTTTCCCTGAACTTAATAGTCAGGAGAGATATGAGCACTTGATGAATGGCGATTTCTCTGAAGGTGACAAATACTGGACACTTAAGGGTGATGCCAAAGTCGAGGCTTCTCATGCTGTTTTAACTTCAGGTGAACATACTGACAGCATTGTTCAGGTAATAGATGTTCATCCAGCTACTTCATATACAATTACAGCTGATATTGTTACTGATGGAACCAAGGTTCTTGTTGGTGCAAGTAAGGAGAATGGCAGTAATAATCAGTATGTAGAAGTTACTGAGTCAGGCAAGGTCGAGTTTACTTTTGATAATGATACGGTAAATACGACCATGAAAATTTATATTAAAGTTGAGCGCTGGCAGGGAAGTAAATTTGAGGTTACTGTTGATAACATCTCGGTAATGGGCGCATCAACTGATGACTCTTCGAATTTGCCAGATAATCCTGGTACAACACCAGGTTCTGATACTCCAGGTACAACACCTGCTGGAGGCTCAAATACATCAGGTGGCTCAACGACACCGTCTACTGCGCCTTCTACTCCTGGCAGCACAACAACTCCAGGTACTACAACACCAGTACCAAGTGTAGTGCCTACTGGTACACCAGGTAATACACCAGCAAATCCCGGAAACACAACTTCGGTGCCTACAGCTACTCCAACTAATATGCCAGAGACCCCAGCACTGGGCGTAGGTGATTTTGTAAATCGCTGCTATAAAGTTGCTCTCGGCCGTGATGCGGATGAACTAGGCTATAACTACTGGGTAGACAGCCTTAATTCTGGAAAAGCCTGCGGTGCTCAGGTAGGCTATGGCTTTATCTTCAGTGAGGAATATGCAAACAAGAATCGTTCCAATGAGGACTATGTAAAAGATTTGTACTCTATGTACTTTGACCGTGAACCAGACCAGGAAGGATTTAACTACTGGCTTAATATGCTCAATAACGGAAAAAGTCGCGAAAATGTGTTCGCAGGCTTTGCAAATTCATTAGAGTTCTATAATCTCTGCACCTCTTATGGTGTAACACAGGGAATCTATCTTGAGGGTGTACCTAATTCGCAGCAGGGTGGAATCAACTGTTTCGTTGCAAGACTTTATAAGGTATGCTTTAACAGACTTCCTGATATGGGCGGTCAAAGCGGATGGGTTTTAAAACTCTATAATGGTGATATCACTGGTACAGAGTGCAGCTATGGCTTTATCTTCAGCCCAGAGTTTATCGGCCAGAATCCAACAAACGAAGAATTTGTAGGTTATATGTATGAAGCATTCTTCGGACGCAGTCCTGATAGCGAAGGCTTCGGTGCATGGGTTGATATACTTAATAATGGTGGTTCTTATAATGATGTGTTTAATGGCTTCACAGGATCACAGGAATTCTTTAATCTCTGTAATGAATATGGCATTAATCCATAAAGTTTTTTAGTTTTTATGATGCGAACAGGCTGTCTCAAATGTGTTTTTGAGACAGCCTGATTTGTTTATGTGAGTTGCGAATTGGCGTGAGGGCGGCTTTCCTGTTCTGCCAATCAATGATTGGAACATTGGGCTCTTGATAGTCGATGCTCACCTAAAACCATTGTTTTATACACCTAACAGTTGAATGAAAACGCCATTTCAAGTGGATCTCATTTGTGTCACAAAGAATAGCTCCCAGCATCACAATTTTTGTGACAAAAATGCTTATTTCTTTGTGACAGCACAACCCCACACAAAAAACTACCCACAAAAAACGTCTCAAAGCGGAATAAAATCCACTTTGAGACATCCTAGTCATCAAAAAATCTAATCAATAAATACAAATCGCTCGCCCTGCCGCCACGCAAGTCCGCCGCACCAATCCAACCCAGCCCTGACCTAATATCAGACTTTACTGTTATCTCCTTTTATGAGCTTTATTGCACCCTGAGAACATAGAACAATTGATACGATAATTGATACCACCGCATCCATAAGTCCAAGATACTGCCATGTAGGGAATATGAGCATAACGACTACAGTTGATGTAACCATTAAATCAATAATAAGCTTAAGTAAATACAATCTATACTGTGTATTAACAATCGCATCGAAGTGCTGCTTCACTGATCTTCCAAACTTAACAGTGAAATAAACATTCATGGCAACTCCAAGCAAGCTGGTAATAAGAGCAGGAACAACCTTGTTATGTCCAATACCCATTTTATATTTAATGATTCCAACAAATATCATGAGAATACCAGACACAATAAGAACGATATTTATAAGTACATCAACCTTCTTGTTGTTGGCCTCAATCTTTTCTTTAGAAGTCTCCTTAAGATTGTGCTTAAAAAGAAGCATGGAAGCAAAGACTGACAAGGTCTCAATTAATCTTCTGATAAAAGTTACATACTGAGTTGAACTTCTGCTCATAACCGCACCAACAAGCGTTATGATGCAGCCGATTCCTCCAAGAATCCAGGCCTTATTCAAAGTCTTAATATTGTTTTTATCTGCATCCTGCATAGAAGTCTCAACTCTCCTCTAATTCTGTTTACCGAAAAAGAATAGCATAAACCCCACTTATTAACAACCAGATAGAAGTCCAAAGTAGTCGACAAACCTTCCAACAAATAAGATAATAGATAAAAATAGCGGAGGTCTCAAATGAACACTAACATCTTCTTCCTTCTTGGCTGCCCGTGCTCTGGCAAAACTACGGTTGGTAAAATGCTTGCCTCCAAATACGATATGCTCTATTTTAGCGGCGATGACAAAAGATTCGATTACTATAAGAAGGCCAATCCAGCAATCCATAAGTTTATGACTATGGATACGAGTAATTTCTGGGACTGGTCTCTGGAGGACATGATTGCCTGGGAGCGTGGCGTAATCAGGGAGCAGACGCCGATGGTTCTGGAGGACCTCATTAAGTTATCTGAGCAGCATAAGTATGTTTTATTTGAGGGCATGCTTGATATGGATTATTTAAGTAAAGCAGTGCCTAAGGAGCAGATTGTATTTCTTACTGTTTCTCGAAAGTTATGCGAAAAGGTTTTCTTCGATCGCTTTGACCACAGTAATATGGTTGACATGATTATGCGTGAAGAAGGTGTCTCTGATGTTGAGAAATCCCGTCGAATTCAAATTCGTCGACAGGCTGCAATTGATGCATTCTATCTTGATGGAAATGATTATGGGATCCAAAGCTTCTCGAGGACTAATATGACTCATCCAAGTGAGATGCTTGAGAAGGTGGAAGGATATTTTAAGCTATACGTTAACGAGGACTAATCACTATGTCTGTAAAAACAAAAAATCAATCTGGTAATCACAATAAACTTGACAGAGATTATAGAGATGCAACCAGCGAAGAACTTGAAAGATGCCTTCTTCCTAGAGCCAGAGATGTTATATTTGAATTTGGTATATATAGCGGTATCTTTTTGTTGCTTGCTGGTTTATTTGCTTTTTTTCCTATGAGAAAGGGCGAGAAAGAGTTGCTACCGCTTTTTGTAGTAATTTTTGCTCTCTGTGTTATTGGAGTTCTGATCACAACTATAAGATATCTCTTGCTCAAAAGTTCACTACAGAATTCGGACTATATGAGTAGATATAGTATCAGACGAGTTTCTTTCGTAGAAAGTAGTGTTAAGAAAAATAAAATCCTGTCTCTTCGTCTGGCAAAGCTTAATTCTGTTAATGAGCTGGAGACTTTTGACTGTGAACGTAGACTTTTACGTAAGACTATAAAAGAGGATGCGATTAGTTCTGGTTCAGATGACTTGTGGTGCATCATTTTAAAAGATACCAAAGTAGTCTATGTAGGTCGATATATAGATTATGAGCCTCTTTCAACAACTGAAATATTCAAAATGATGAAGGAGAATAAGGGTAAATCATAAAACTGGATTCTTTATATCCTTGACTAAAAGCACTTACTAATATATTCTCGTTGGGTATGTTTTTGTTATAGGAGGGGAAAGTATGACATTTACAGGTTTAGTATTAATTGTTGTATGTATTGGTGTTATTGCCTTGGCAGTTATGTCAGACAAGAAGGCTAGTTCTAAATTTGAGCAGGATTTCAAAGCAAATTATCCAGTAAAGGTGAGCTTAGGCAATATGTCTATCACTGAGAATGGAAAACTTGTATATTACTTGCCATCAGGAACACTTAAAGGCTATAAGGTTTGGGATTTATCTGAGGTAGGTTATATCTCAACATCTTCAGGCAAAAGTTGTTTCTCAATCTGCGATAAGAATATGCAGGTTATGGCTGGTGATTACATGACACCAAGTAAGAAGAATGTTAAGGAAAAGAAGTACAAGACATTCAACGTTGGTGTAGGAGCATCAACAAATGATTTGGTTGATTTCCTTAGAAGTGAGGCTGGTATACAGCACATGGTTGATGGAAGATTAGCTGAGTAAAAAATTAAGCTGGCCGCTTAGTAAAAGCGGCCTTTTTGCTGCAAAAAATCAGCCTTTGTTATAATTAAGATATGCCGTAGAATTGTCAAGCACTTATGTAAATGATAAAATTATCTTACTTTGTACTTCGAACATAATCTATTGCGGAGGTATATATATGAGAGAAAGAATATTAATAATTTTATTGTCAGCAATATTAGTCGTGACAGCTTCATGTGGGACTGTGACTGTTGAAGAATCAGAAAGTGTAACTTCTCAGGATGAGACTACCCAAAGCGAGTTAACTACTTTTAAAACAGAAACATCAGAGACTACAGCAAATGTAAGTTTATTTGAGACGACAGAAACAGTGAATGAATCTGTGAATGAGACAGTTCCAACACCTCTTCCTGAGGTAAATCCAGAAGAATTCTGGATGTATTTTGAGGATGAAGAGGAGACGATTTATAGTGGTGAGAATTATATGGAAGCCTTGGGATATAGTGTGGTAGATGGCTTCTCGTATTTCTTTTTCGCTGATGGAAGCAGCATAAAATATGATATAGATTCCGATATATTCTGGTACATTCCTTCTAAGGATTCGAATGAAGAAGAAATATCTTACAAAAATATAAACAGCTTCACAGATGATGGGGCAGCATTTCTAGTGTTCGATTTTTTTTCATGGTGTGCAAGTGTTGAGGAGATAGAGAATTTTATTGATGCGGCAGAATCCTTCAGACACTATAAGGATGATAACTGGGAAGCTCCTTCTGGGTATGATGTCCTATATTAAGTAAATTTTGATTTGCAAGAAAAACGAAGAGAAAAAGCAGCTCGTTGAGAAAGAATTAGCGTATATCAGCACTCTTTCTGATGAAGAGCTGTATAAGAAATTAGATACTGATGAAGAGGGACTTAATCAGGTTGAAACTTCTGACAGACTTGAAGAGTATGGCAGGAATATTATCGATACAGGTAATGAGAACAGTCTTATTAAGAGAGTAAGAGAAGCTATTATTAATCCATTCAATATCGTACTTTTGATTGTTGCTGGAGTTACTCTGGTAACAGATATCATTATCCCAGAGGATAAAAGTTACGCGACATTTATTATGCTTGTTTTTGTTGTAGCGATATCTTCTATCATCTCATTTGTACAGTCTGAGAAGTCAAATAATGCAGCAGCAAAACTTCAGAAAATGATTTCTAATAAGATTGACGTTATTAGAAATGGCAGCAGCATGGAAATTGACATTGAAGAAGCTGTACCTGGCGATATCGTAAAGCTTGCTTCTGGAGACATGATTCCAGGTGATGTTAGATTTATTGAGACTAAGGACTTGTTTATTGATCAGTCTAAGCTTACTGGTGAGAGTAATCCTGTAGAGAAATTTGCTGGACCAGACCCAACGGGAAGTGAGATCTCTGAACTTAATAACCTTGGTTTTATGGGTAGTAATATCGTATCAGGTAGTGCAAAGGCGGTAATTCTTACTACTGGTAACAGCACATATTTTGGAAGTATGGCAAAGAGCCTTAATACCTATCAGGATAAGAGCAGCTTTGAGAAAAATATCAATTCCATTAGTAAGCTTCTTATCTCATTTAAGTACTGTTCTTGATGTAATCTGCTTCCTTGTTATGTGGTTTGTATTCAAGTTCAATACAATTGAACAGGCAGGACTTTTCCAGTGTGGCTGGTTTATGTTTGGTGTAATCTCCCAGACTGTTGTTATTCATACAATTAGAACACCTAAGGTTCCATTCATTAAAGATCGTGCATCAGCTCAGCTCAGCCTTTCGACGGCTCTTGTTGTTATTGCGACACTCCTCATTGGTTTTACAGGACTTGCTGCTTTGTTATCACTTCCTGTAATGACTCCTGTGTTTGCTTTATGGCTCCTCGGAATGATGGTTCTTTATACCGTTCTTGCTCAGCTCCTTAAGGGTATCTACATTAAGATGAATAAAGAGTGGGTTTAATACTTCCGCTTTGTTTAATTCTAATTGGCTCTGATTTAATAAAATTAAGTCAGAGTCTTTTTTATGGGGAAATATACTTTTTGCGATTGTTCCCTTATTAGTTGCTATATTATCATGGACTGATGCTTGGATTAATAGCATTGATGGACAATCAGTATAAGATTAAATCAAATCGCGAATCTGGAGATGGTAGATTTGATGTTAGTTTAATTCCAAGAGAAAGAAGACACCCTGGTATTATTTTGGAATTAAAGTGGAAGAGTAATATAGGTGAATCTATGTTGGAGCACCTTGCAGATGATGCATTGTCGCAGATTGATGAACTAAATAAGAACTATGGAAAGAAGTAATCATGGCATATGGAGAAGCAATAGAATGATTTCTCGTAAATGGAACCGCAGCTAGCCTTATCACTGCGGAGCTTTCAAATTGGAATTGAATTGGAGGATTGGAATATTATAGTGCAAATGGCACCTCAGGATGTGTTGGTTCCGAGGTGCCATTTTT
>JAKSRE010000041.1 GCA_024403775.1 Clostridia bacterium
TCTCCAATCAGAAGCGGATCGCAATATTTATTCTATATGATGAATCATATCAAGTGAAAACTTAGTTGTTGCTTGATATTAGGAAACGGCACAGATACTAAGTTTTTCAAAGTTTCTGCACCGTACATGTTGGTAAATTTAGAGGAACAAATTACCACTTTTTAAGGCAAAATCCTGGTTAAAAATACCACTTTTCCAAATGTCGTTGACATAGAGTACACTTTATTTGCCTCTTTAAATACAAAATCCTGCTAAACATATTTTGCAGCAAAACATCAATTTTTATTATTCCGTCTGTGAAATTATCTTTCTACTATATTCTTGATTTATCTCAAACAACTCTTCAACTGGTACTATTTTTTTATCTGCATCCTCAATTTGCAATTCTTTAGACCATAGGAAGGGATAGATTAATATTGCCTCACCAAATTTAATCTTCTTACAAATCTCTCTCCACGAACTCCATCTCATAGTACTATAAAAATCATCTATATTACCTTGTGCAATCCAAGCCAAAAACTCCGAATATTTCAATTCTAATGATTCCCATTCTAACGTGTCTGGTGCAAAATACCACACCTCACCTATTCCAGTATTGAACTTACCAGCATTTAACGCAAATATTCCGCCAACAACATCATCAGCGACAATTAACATTTTTTCAATTTTAGTTGCTATTCCATTTGAATCAATCTTATTGTATTCGGTAATTCCTATATTCGTTTCACAATCATGACCAAATATTCTAATCCAATTATCTACCACAATTCCAGAAGTATTTAAAACCACTGAACCCAATGAAGAATCTGATGTTATTTTCAATGTATCATTAGCTTTTGCACCATTCTCAAATGATTTCGTGTTTATGATTACTTGTCTACCAGAATTCATAAACATTTCATTTATTTCATACCATAATTCATTATTCATCCAATTACTACCTTCCTTTACATATCAATCGTCTGTAATATTCATCCTTATTTTTGTGCCATTTGGATATTGTCTTAATTGGTGGCCAAATGTAGAGCCAGCACCTCTATTATCTGATGGATTAATTGGTCGGACGCTTGCACCACTACCACCTTCCATAAACATTGCTGGTGGATACTCATCCAAATCCTTTCCTGGTACTTTATCAATATCTTTTAAAGATGCTTTACGATTAGCTCTAGCATTTGCTCTATCAATTGTCAAAACATCTGGTTTCCCATCCGCTATTGCATCTTCAATATGTCTTGCCGACTCAGGATATTTCTTCCTTGAAATTTCAATTTCAACTATATCAGAAGTTTTGCCACCCTCACCATAACCATACCCATTACCACCAACACTACCACTCTGATTAGTAGCACCTGGAGGTGTTGTATTATCACCAGAATTAGGTAAATTCGGCTCTGTGTTAGGAAGTCCTCCTACTTCTGAATCAGGTACTGGTGGATTTCCTCCACCTTCTCCAGGAATACTTGGTTCTCCATTATTAGGTACATCTCCAGAAGGCAAATCTCCTCCAGGTACATCTCCAGAACCTTCTCCAGCAGGGCTTCCGCTAGACGAACCATTACCACCATTTCCATTAGACGAACCATCTCCTGAACCTCCAGAAGAACTACCATTATTCCAAAGTATAGGTAGTTCTATCGCCATCTACTGTTTTAGAGATTCTGTCGCCTAAGTAGTTATACTCATATTCAACTGTCAAGATTCCTTCTACAGTATATACCAGGCTCTTTACCATTTGGTTACGACTGTTATATTCGTAACTGAAAAGTAAAATATTATTTCTACTTTTTTTCTTTCCGAAAAGAATGGTCTGCAAGTTATTAACTTACAGACCGAAAACTTATTATTTAATCAACGTATCAGCACCTGGGCAATGATCAAAAAAATACACGATATCACGTTCAATTGTAGACCAAAGTTTGTAATATCCATCCCATATCAACTTTCCAGTATTCCTATATGGCACCCTAATATCTCTATATCCTATATTCTGACAATATTTACCTAGTACATTCTCATCACGTTTAAATTCGTAAGAACCAATATACTTTAATCTTTTCTTTATCTGATTATAACCGTCATCAATAACAATAGCTCTTTTTTCTTGATTAATTATCTTATCTCTAAATATATCAAAATGCCAATCAAAAAAAGGCAAATTATCTATTTCTGCAAGTTCACTAGGAACGTCTTTGCAAATCTTGAAATACGCTAATGGGTACTCATCTCCAAGTCCATATTTCAAATCATACTCTTCCCAACTATCTATCAAGATAAGAACATACAAATTATGGTATGGCTTATCCCTATATCGCTCATCATCCAATCTAAGATAATATATCTCATTTGGCTTAACCTTTGGTGTTTTCTTTTTGGCTAAAGATACTTTCTTACGCTCAGGCATCTCGGAATTAAGTTTTACTCTTAACTCCTCAAGAACTTTCATTCTTTTCTTTAAATCTTTTTTATCCCAGCGACTTAAGTCTGCATCAACACCAATCAAAGAAAGTGCAGTTTCTCTAGTAACATTATCCAATCTTCCATAATCGAAAAGAAAAGACGCAAATCCCAACCACAAATCCACTTTATCTTCTTCATCTTCTAGATAATCCTTACACTCTTCCATAACTTTAGCATAAGCTTCTTTATCCGTTTTACCAACCTTAAGACTATCGATATATACCTCTTTTGCTTCAGGTGCTACATCATTCGAGAATAAGCCTGTTCCAAATGCTCCCATGTTTAAATCTCCTACTTCTTAGTGTAACAACGTATTGCTTAATTCCATCATCTTTAAGATTTTTAGAACTTCATAGCAATCCACACCTATTTTGAATTGCATGTTTAACTGCTAAGATACCTTCTACAGTATATACTAGGCTCTTTACCATTTGGTTACGACTGTTATATTCGTAACTAAAAAGAAAATATTATTTCTACTTTTTTCTTTCCGAAAAGAATGGTCTGCAAGTTATTAACTTACAGACCGAAACGTAGTCTTTAATCAGCGTTTTAACACAAATATATCTCCAATCAGAAGCGGAGCGTAATATTTATTTTATACGATGAATCACATCAAGTAAAAACTTAGTTACTGCTTTATATTAGAAAACGACACAGATACTGAACTTTTCAAAGTATCTATGCCGTTCATGTTGTTTATTTAAAAGAGGACAATTTACCGTTTTCCGAGGCAAAATCTGTATCAAAATTATCGCTTATTTAATTGAAATGTTTAAACGTTAATAATATCTCCAGTATTACTATTTATAAATACTTTCTTTCCATTTACATGCTTTAATTCTATGTCTGTTCCAACAGGTAAATTATATATCGCTAAAATTGCTGGTTCAATATTAGCTACCGTATTAAAATCACATATAGACATATTGTCTGGATTTGTTAAATATTCTTCGGAATCAATATCAGAAAAAAATCTCCATCCATTATCAATATCATTTATTGACTTTTCTCTAACACACCATCTCAACTTTCCCCTTTTGGATAATATATTATTAGATACAACGCATCCACCAGCACTTTCGATAAAAGTAACCATTTTACTCATAATCCTTCATCCTTTCTAATAATGATTTTCTATATGGCATTTGTGATGCAATTTCTATTGGTGTTTTTCCCCAAGCATTTTTTTTACTAACCAAAATATTGTTCTGCGCAAATAAGACTTGATATATTGGCTCTAGTTCCTCATCTGTATATTTCGAACTAATTAAGTATTGTAATGGTACTCTATCTTTTTCATCTAATTGATTAATATCAACTCCTTTATCAATCAAAATTTTACACAATTCAGCTGTCTGGCTTATATCATAATTATTTCTAGATAATAAAATATGCAATACATTTTCGCCACATTCGTTTAAGTCATTTGCTACAATACCTTTATTTAGCAAAAAAGATGAAATCATATATCGACTATTTGCATCATTATTGGATAATGAATAAAAAAGTAATGATTTACCTTTATATACTTTATTTTCATCTCCTTCAACGTAATTTAAAATAAATTCGTCATACTTTTTCATTTTAGCTATTAAACTTATATCCATAAAAAACTAATTTCCTTTACTCATATCTATGACTACGATTATTCTTAGGTAATTCAGGTCTATAATTCGCAGGGTCATTATACCAATCTACAAATTCCTTAGTAGTCATTTCTCCATTCATATATGCGTCATGCATCTCTGAATACTTTGCTTCTGGAATATGCCCCATATCCCATATACCCTTTCTAGATTCTCCTGGAGTCCAATTGATAATTTCACCAGTATTGGGGTCTCTAACAAGTCCATCTGGACCCTTTGCATTTTCCCATACCTCTTCAACAACTCCTTTTCTATATAACGGACGATTATTAGTGTATGGTTTTGTATTTGTACCGCCATAACCATACCCATTACAACCAACATTACCACTCTCACTCGTAGAACCAGGGCGAACTGATTATTTCCACCTAATTCAGAATAGAATAATATATTTTAACCGTTGCTTATATCTTCACTCATAACAACCTGTCTCTTAATATTTCTAATTCTCTAGATAATACGTTTTCTTTTCTAGTTTTTTCTTTCAAAAGTTCATTTATTAACAACAATTTACTCAAAGGAAACTCCTCCTTAAAAGCAAGCCAATATCCACAAAAACCGTATTTATTAAGAATCTCAAAACATTCATTTACTATTGCACACAAAAATTCTTCACGTTTACATTTAATAAGAAATGAATTCGGCTTTATCGAAGGCTTATCAACAGGAACTAGTCCTCGTATTCCGTCTAACCTTAATTGGCCTTCAACATCATCAACCGCTACCGTATTAATGTAAATACTATACTCTCCATCGTTAAGTTCAATAATCCACCTATCCCTAGCAGGTTCCCATTCAGTAATGAAAGAACTATATTTTCCCCAACCAGTATCTATCCCCTCTGTAGCAATTATGGAACACAACAAGTCTGACAAAAAATTCGTAAGATAACTATAGTTAAAATAATATTCTTGGTTATCATTCCCGATTTTACCCTCTATCCAACCATATTCAACTTTTATAATGTTAAAAGCAAACATTGCTATTCTCCTTAACCAAATAAATTTACCAAATCTTCGTATGTATATTTATAATCACCATATGCAGTGCTTGTTTTTCCATCAGTAATAGCTTCTGTAACATTTTCACCGGCAACTTGCGAAGTATACCTTCCATTGTCGAGGCTTCCATAAAGGTACAATTCTGAACCCTGATAATTAAAATTATTACCAGTATAGATACGTCCGTAAACATTTGCCTTCCAGCCACTGAAGTTAAAATCATTTCCTGCGAAAACTGCACTTGAGAATAGTTCTGTCTCATCATCTGTTGGTAAATCTTCTAGGCAATCTACTATCTCTACTGTTGGAAGATGCTCTGACCCACTC
This sequence comes from Clostridia bacterium, assembly GCA_024403775.1. Lineage (GTDB taxonomy): Bacteria > Bacillota > Clostridia > Saccharofermentanales > Saccharofermentanaceae > Saccharofermentans. The sequence continues at coordinate 5,438 of JAKSRE010000041.1, forward strand.
TCGATGATAAGGCCAAAGCTTACGACCTGATCCGCCTCGATTACACTGTTATAATCTTCATTCATTATATACAGTGCATTCTCGCTTGATATATCTGACTCGCAAAGAACAGCATTCCATATACTAGATACTGCTACATATTTTTCATAAGTCAATTTAACCTGCCAGCCATCTATTTTACTACCTGACACGTTTTTAATATCAACCTGTGCTTGTGTATAATCTCCCCAAGAACTTAATTCCTGATACGTGACACTTAATTCTTCGTTGATTCTATTTACCGAATCAGCTCTTACGTTCCTAATCGGAATTATTCCAATCACTATTGTAATAGCAAGAAATATACTTACTAATCTTATGAATATTCTATCTTTCATATACACTCTCCATAATAATAAATCATTATGGATTATAGATAGTGCTCAAAAAAAAACGGTCTCAAAACCAACAAGTCTTAAAACCGTTTAATTAATACGTTTACAATTGCGAAAGCAATACTTCGAGCCGCATCTGCACAAGCGAAGCGCCAAAGCTAAGGCGAGAAGTGTTGCTTTAAGCAAAAAATTAATAATTCTCAGCATTAACCTCGAAATAAGCCTGTGGATGAGCACAAACTGGGCACAAATCTGGAGCATTTGTTCCTACAACGATATGACCACAGTTACGGCACTCCCATACCTTAACTTCGCTCTTCTTGAAAACTTCCTGCATCTCAACATTCTTGAGGAGGGCGCGATAACGCTCTTCGTGATGCTTTTCGATGAGGGCAACGCCTCTGAACTTTGCTGCGAGTTCTGTGAATCCCTCAGCCTCAGCTGTCTTTGCAAAATCCTCATACATATCTGTCCATTCGAAGTTCTCGCCATCAGCAGCTGCAGCAAGATTTTCTGCTGTTGAACCGATGCCATTTAACTCCTTGAACCAGAGCTTAGCGTGCTCCTTCTCATTCTCAGCTGTCTTAAGGAAAAGAGCTGCAATCTGCTCATAACCATCTTTCTTTGCCTTAGAAGCAAAATAAGTATACTTGTTGCGAGCCTGTGATTCGCCTGCAAAAGCAGCCTGAAGATTCTTTTCTGTCTGTGTACCAGCGTATGGATTGCTTCCCATTTTCATGTCCTCCATAATATAAAATTTAATTGCATATAATATAAAACTACAAAAAACAGAATTCAATAACAAAATGTGGCATTATTGGTCAGCTGCAGAATATCCAGCTGGGAGCCAGTAAGCACCTGTTCCAATCTGATTCTCGGAATAGTAATAAGGCATTGGAAGGTGTCCTGAGAATTCAGCCTTACCTGTAAGAAGATCAGCTACAGCATTACCACCTTCTGAACCAGGAAGATAGCACATAATAACCTCGTCCCAGTTATCCACATACTCATCAATAATAACGTTACGGCCAGCTACAATCAAAGTAATAACTGGTATATCAGAATTAGCTACCTTGTTGATATATGGCTCGTTATTAAGTGCCAAAGGACCTGTAAGAGAGATGTCATCAGCATCGCCATACCACTCAGCATATGGAATCTCGCCTACGCAAAGGATAGCAACATCGCACTCATCAATAGACATTGCATCTGTAATTACTTCAAATCCAATCTCATTTCCAGCTTCAGTAATAGCCTCAAGAATTGTTGGACCCTGATCGCACCATCTTGCGCCGGCATATGGATCTACACTTCCCTGCCATTCATATGTCCAGCCACCGCAAAGAACACCTGAATCATCAGCTGCAGGTCCGCTTACAAATACTTTCATGCCTGCCTCAAGAACAATCTCGCCACCATCAGGAAGCTTAAGAGGTACCATAGACTCAGTAGCAAGTTCACGTGCAACCTCATGCTCATAATCACTGTTCCAGTCATATGAAGGCTCGATATTATAAAGATATGGATCCTCAAAGAGTCCACAGTCAAGCTTCATCTGAATGATACGTGTAACTGCATCATCAATACGCTCCATTGGAATTAAACCTTCATTAACTGCTTCAACAATATAGTCACGGCACTCTTCAAAGTTACCTGCTTCCATAAGCATATCAACGCCTGCATTGATACTTAAAATTACATTCTCCTTAAGGCTTGAACCTGAACAGTTATGGATAGAATCCCAGTCAGATAAAATAACGCCTTCAAAGCCCATAACATGTCTTAAATACTCAATATATTCAGAATTCTCATGCATCTTAACGCCATTAAGTGCTGAGTGAGAAAGCATGATAGATGGAACATTCTCATCTATTAATGCCTGATATACAGAGAGAAGCTCTGCTATCTCAGAATCATCAATAACAGCATCACCTCTGTCGATTAGTCTTACCTGTCCATCAAGCTGCTCACCTGTTCCAAATTCTGTAGAACCATCAGCAAAGAAGTGCTTTGCGCAAGGAACAATTCCAGCTTGTGTAAGCATTCCCTTAACATATTCAACAGATAGGGATGTTACAATTGAACTATCGGATGAATAAGACTCATATGTACGTCCCCAGCGTGGATCTTTTGCAACAGCAACGCATGGTGAGAAGTTCCAGAGATTTCCAGTATAAAGCATGTTGCTTCCTGTGATTACTCCCATCTCATACATAAGTTCAGGGTTATTTGCCGCACCAAGATTTATGTTATGTGGGAAGATTGTTGCACCAAAACCGACATTTACGCCATGAAGGAAATCATTACCATAGATATAAGGAATTGCTGTGCCGTTAGATAAAGCTGCCATCTGATATTCACGAACAACCTCCATCCACACATCGTGTGTATTACATGGATATCCGTAAGATAATACAGAACCATAGCAGTTCTCTTTCATGTCATTTGAGCTTAAGTTATAGTAAGCACCCTGAACCATCTGAGAAGCTTTCTCTTCAAGAGTTAGAAGAGCACAGATCTCTGATGCAGATAAACCCTCAAAGTTAGGATTTACTGAAGGAAGATCTAATTCTGGTTCCGTAGGAACTTCTTCTGTTGGTTCAAGAACCTCATTAGTTGTTGTAGCAGTAGTAGCTTCTGCGGAAGTACCAGATGCAGCAGTTGTCTCATTTACTTCTGTAGAACAAGCTGCAAAGTTTCCAGCCAGAACAGCACCTGCTATCAGTGAAGATAACACTTTCTTTTTCATTTTAATTTACCCCGTATAAATTTTTGCCTAATCGTCTTAAGGCATATACTATTTTATCTTACTATCATATTTTTGTATATGAATTTAATAACTCTCAGGCTTTATGATTACGTATCTCAAAAAGATAATATGCTGTGATAAAAGCAAGGCCGATTACCACAGTAACGGCAAAGCCGCCCTCTGGTCCAAAGGCTCCTCCAGTCAATAAATCCATCGCGCCTGATGAATAAGAAGAAGATAAAACTGAAGCTGTACTTTCTGAGCCACTTACCTCAAGACCAAAAACATTACCCTGACAGAAATTCCATACCGTATGCATAGCGCAGACAGTATAAATATGGCCGCTCTTATAAGCTATATAAGCGAAGAGTGATGCAATCAGTATAAGATTAAAGAACGCAAGGAATGTAAATCCAGCATTAGATCCATGCATTAAACTAAAGCACACGGAACTAAAGAAAACTGCAAAGACAATTCCAAATCTTGATGCTACTCTTGGAAGCATATAACCTCTGAACATAACCTCTTCTGCTGCACCCTGAGGAATCCACATAAGAATATATGTCAAAAACAAAGGTAAGGTATTCATATTAAGAGCAAAGCCAGTTACTTTAACCTGACCAGTTATAATCAAAAGTAAATATACCGAACCAATTAGTACAAAACCAAATCCCATGCCAGAAAGGTATTTTTTGATAATAACCGATTTATTAAGAGGCGCAAATCCCATAGTCTTAATTTTATTACGATCAAAGAATTTAACCATAATCATGTAAATAAGAATTATTATCACATAGCTTAATGCCATGAAAACAATAAAACTTCTATTGCGCATGAACATATTAAATATCGCCATGGAAGTTGCTACGACATCCGTAACTTCAGATACAGACTTGGCATCTCTTGCAGCCTTAATCATTGCCATAAAGCCATTTGATTCAGGATCTTTAAGATATGATGCAATGGAAGGAAGCATTCCAAGAGGCTGGAATATAGCCAGCATTATTAATGGAAGGAAAGCGTGATGGGTAATAAAATTAAATAAACTCTTACGCTTAACAGGCTTGAAATCATACAAATTAGATCTAGGGATTGAGACATAGTCTTTCTTCTGCTTTTCGGCGCGTTTTCTAAGGCGTCTAATCTCTCTGTCAGAACGGGCTTCAATTGCAACAGTAAACTGTTCAGAATGAAGCAGACGTTCAGATAAGAAGATACAGATTGCACTTGCTCCAATTGAATAAAGCATAGCTACAAATACCTGAAGGAACGATGTCTCACCAAGAAGAGAATTTCCAATGCCATAGAAATGGCCATAAATTGGAAGGTAGAACTGACTCTCATCAATATTTCCGCCCTGCATACAGTTTACACATACTACGAGGAATATGAGAAATACAGGAAGAAAAGTAGTCTGCGCCTGAGCAATACTGCTGTTAAGGACAGATACAATAAGAGTAATGGCACTTACAAAAAGAGCCAGAGAAATAACAAGGAGCGCTACTGCAAGGTAATCTAATATGCCACAGCCAAAATGCGACATCAAAACAAGAACAAACAGGAACCCGCTTGCTATCAATGTATGAAGGAAAACTCCTATATAATTTCCCAGAACAATTGTCATTCTCGGAATAGGCGTCATAAGTACTGCAGCAAATGTACCACGCTCTTTCTCACCTGCTATAGCCTCCATACCAAATATCATGCTGGTATAAAGAATTGCAATGAAGAAAAAGAACGGAACCATATGTCTGCCCATAGCATTACGAGCCTCGGCACGCTTATCAAATTCTGTTCCAACGCTTACTGTATTTGTCTCAATCAAGTCGCCATCAGCAAGCGGAATACCCAAACTTGCCTGAACGGTTTTAAGAAAACCATCCTCAAGGAAATAGAAACTAAAAACATTAGTATATTCGCGATACTCAATGTGATTAGAAGGATAGTAAACAAGAATCTCTGGAAGACTCTCAGTCTCCCAGTGCTCAATTTTGTAATCAAAATCTTCTGGGAATACAATCAAAATTCCAGCATCCTTTTCCTTCATCCAGGAAGAGAAGGAAACTGAATCATAGTATGCTTTAGAAGAAGAAAAATAGATTTTTCCCTGGAAATCTCTGCCTTCGAAAGGTGATCCCTTAACTTTCTCATCTGTACTATAATCGAGAACTAACTCATTATCAGGACTTATGCCTTCTACATCAATATTAAAACGCAGATAATCACACCAGCGCTGTGAAGGATTTAATACAATAAGATTAGGACTAAGTTCAACTTTCTTCTCTCTTCCCAATATTGATAACAGCATTGAATAAGAGAATGCAAACATAGCAAGAACGAAGCCCACATAAAAGGCTATCAATATTTTAGAAGACTTGCGTTTCTCGGCCTTCTTACTACCAAAAGTTTTGCGAACTATTGCTATTAGTTCACGCATCAGCCCTTATCCTCCTTGTGATTATCTGAATAGAGTTTAAAAAATGCACCCTCAAAGTTCTTACTATTTGTACTGGCAATAAGTTCATCAGAAGTACCAATAGCAACTATTCTTCCATCAACCATAACTGCAGTTCTGTCACAAAGCTCATCAGCAACAGAGAAAATATGTGTAGAAAGAATTACACTCTTACCTTCATTTTTAAGTTCGATAAGATAATCCATAACCTGTCTCTGGGTTAAAATATCTAGTCCGTTAGTTGGCTCATCAAAAATAATAATCTTCGGATTATGAATCAGGGATATTACTATCGATACCTTCTGCTTCATACCAGTGGATAATTCAACTATTCTCTTATCAGCGAAAGGAGTAATTCCAAATCTTGTAAAACTCTCCTGCTTACGTCTTAAAATTTCTTCAGGTTCAATATCATAAAGTTCACCAAAAAAGTCAAAAAGATTATTAGGTGTAGACATCGGATCAAGCTTTATCTCAGTAGTCAGAAAACCAATGATTTTCTTTATGCTCTGGGCCTCTGTAACAGTGTTAAATCCCTCGATGGTTATATCTCCAGAGGTTGGTTTAAGAAGAGTTGCCATCATTTGCATCAATGTGGTTTTACCTGCACCATTTGGTCCAAGAAGTCCAAAAATCTCACCCTCATTTACACTAAAACTGATCTCTTTAACTACCAAAAAATCCTTATTATAACGTTTACTAACTTTATTTACTTCTATCATTGGAATCACCTCCCAAAATATGAATCATTCCCTCTTTTTTACACAAACAAATTGCAAAAAGGCAAACACCTATTACGAGATTAATAAGTATGCAGCATATAAATCGGCTGGCACTAACTCTCTGGCAGAAAACATCCTGCATAACTACAACGCCATTATGAATAGGTATCAGGTATTCTATAAATACTCCCCTTGTTGGTCTGAAAAGGAAAACAAAAAATTCAAAAATGCAGATAATCAGCGGCTTTTGGAGTGCGACCATAATGTCTGACAGTTTAGGAATAGTTAATGTAATATCAAAACAGCAGGCGCAGACAATAAATGCCATGCTGATAACCACAATCATGCACAAAAGCAGTTCAGTCGGAGTTAAGAAAAGACCAAAAGGAATAAGTGATTCAGGACTATTAGTCCTGTTTGCCCATGAAGATAAAAACAATAGCACATAAGTAAGTAAAGAAATAAATGTACTTAATACCACTATTGTCAGCATCTTACCTATAAGCAGTGAGGATGCCGAAATCGGTGAGAGATATAGTTTGGTAAGGAAACCTCTCTCTCGTTCAGATGCAAGAATCTCACAAGTTAAAGAATATACAGAATAATAAATGAGGATAAGCAAAATCGGCGGCATTACACGCGATACTGCCGCGTTAGCATAAGTTCGATTCTCTATTACATACATAATCGGATTAAACTTATTATTTTGCCAGCGTGAGCCTCCACCTATGTCAGTATATGCTTTACCATAATTATCATAGATAAACTCTTTATACTCATCTTCTATTGTAAGCAAAAACTGTTCAGCTCTTCCTCTACCTGTGGATATATCCCAGTTATACATAACTGTCATGGATGCTCCAGAACAATACTCACCAAGATCGAGCCTTTTATTAGCTGCAGTACCAGCAAAATATTCACTTAATACCTGATCAAAGTCGTTATTTACGCTGTCGCCACTGGATTGAAAAAATAAAAACAGGGAACCATCAAGCATTCTGTCCTGAATAACACTGACATCATCGAGATTATTCGAATAAAACTCGTCAGCACTCATCCACTCATATTTAAACAGTTTTGCTCGGCGACTATCCTCAGTAAAATCTTTAAAAGATTCTGGTGCTTCCACAGCGACAATCTTAGGTCTCTGGCTCAATTCGCCAGTATTAAGATAATGAACAAGAATTGGAAATGCATTTAATGCAAGAAGAAGCATAGCTGCAGGAAGCATAAAAACTGCAACAGCTCTACGCCAATTGGAGACAATTTTCTTAAATTCCCACTTAAATACAATAAATATGTGACGCATATATCTCCTAAACAAAAAAATCCCTTAATTAACAACTTCATTTTACAATAGTAGGAAATTAAAGTTGTTACATTGAAGTAAATTATTTAGGGAATATTGTTGTATTTTTGAATTACTTTAACTTTTGTATATTCATAGAATTCGAGAGTTTTAATCTCTTCTGGAGTAATCAATTCGCCTGGCATAACTATAGGAATTGCAGGCGGACATGATGTATTACCAAGAGCTGCTATTCTTCCCTCTGAATCCTTTAAATCCACATATTCAAAAGGACAAAGTGAAGCTTCGCGGATACTCATCACTTTCTCTGGAAGTTTAAAAGATGGATATTCTATATTTTGAGGTTTATCTGAAGTCTTTACAGTATCAGCAAATGCCAGTAAAACCACCTTAAGAGTATTAATCTCTTCATCTGTATTTGAAGGCGTAAGCATCAATACAACCAGATCTTTTGATATGAACTCTGGTTCAATATTATTCTCACGTAAATACTCTCCAAGTATATCTCCACCAACACCAAGAGACTGTGGAACTACTGATATCTTAAGGGCCTCATCCCCTGTTATCTCATATCCAGCATCAGTTAATTCCTGCTTTAATATTTTAAGTTTTTTACCTAATGTTATAAGACTTCTTCTATAAGCTTCATCTGCCATTATGCTGTTTGCAAAATCAAGTGACTGAAGAATAATCCAGGATGGACTTGTAGATGCAAACATTACCATCGCATCTTTTACCATAGAAGAATATTCTTTCATTAATCCTTCACCTATATGAAGATATGCCCCGCCCGTAAGAACAGGAAGAGTCTTATGTGCTGAATCAACACACATATCTGAACCAAGCTCTATTGGATATAATCCTGATCCATCAAACTTAAGATAAGCTCCATGCGCATTATCAACAATAAGAGGAACATTATATGAATGGCAAACATCTGCTATATCGCGTATATTTAGCATTTTACCCGCATAGTCAGGTGAAGTCAGATACACAGCCATCGGAAGCTTAGAATCGCGTTTAAGGCTAATCTGAAGCATTCTGGACACATCTTCTACCGTAATATCAGAACTAATATACGATTTACTGCTATCAGATACCAGCCAGTCGACATCAATATCTAATAATGCGCAGCCAGTAAGAAATGTTCTGTGACAGTTACGGGCCGCAATAATTTTATTACCAAAGCCCTCTTTCTTTGCTCTTATGGAACAAAGATAAAGCATGGCTCTAATTCCAAGAGAAGAGCCTTCTGCCGAATAATATGTATCACATGCGAAAAGGAAACTACAATTTTTCTCACTTTCAAGTATGACACCTGAAGGATTAAAAAGTTCATCCGCATCAGTTATCTCTGTGATATCGAGATGCTCAATGCCCAAAGGAGAATTTATCGCACCCTTATGCCCTGGCATATGCATTCTTATGCCTTTTCTATTGCTGTAGTCTCTTACAAAATCACAGATAGGAGTATTCATTACTCACCAAATTCTCTATTTATTGCAACCATAATGGCGCATTCCATACGCTTCTTAAAGAGCTCACATCCATACTTATATACGCCTCTTACTGAGCCAGTTGAATGGTAAGCATTTGCAGCACAGCCGCCTGAACAGTAAAGTCTTGCCCAGCAGTCATGACACTCCTCATGAGCATATACATTGCAGCAGGCGAACTCATCCTGAATCTCTTTATTGGTTACGCCTTCATAGATATTTCCAAGGCAGAACTTAGAATCACCAACGAACTGGTGACAAGGATACAAATCACCCCAAGGTGTTACTGCCATATATTCTGTTCCTGAACCGCAGCCTGAGATACGCTTATAGATACATGGACCACCCTTAAGGTCAATCATGTAGTGATAGAAAGTAAAAGGCTTACCCTCTTTATCACGCTCAATCATAAGCTCAGCGAGCTTCTCATACTGCTCCAATACGATTGGCAAATCTTCTTCTGTAAGCTGTGAAGGATCTCCATCAGGACAAACTACAGGCTCCATACTTAATTCAGTAAAGCCAAGGTCTAACATTGTCTTAATGTCTTCAACAAAGTCTGGATTAGCATGTGTAAAAGTACCACGCATGTAGTAGTTCTTATTACCTCTTGCCTCAACAAACTTCTGGAACTTAGGAACAATCTTCTCCCAGCTTCCATTACCTGCATAATCCACACGATAACGGTCATGAATCTCCTTACGGCCATCGAGAGATAATACGACATTACTCATCTCTTTATTTGCAAATTCAATAACATCATCATCTACTAATACACCATTTGTTGTAAGAGTGAATCTGAAGTTCTTATTGTGCTCTTTCTCGATTGATCTTGCATATTTTACAAGGTCCTTCACTACATCAAAATTCATAAGTGGCTCGCCACCAAAGAAATCAACCTCGAGGTTATGTCTTGAACCTGAATTCTCAACGAGGAAATCAAGAGCTCTTTTACCAACCTCAAAGCTCATTAAGCTTCTGTCACCATGATACTTACCCTGTGATGCAAAGCAGTATTCACAGTTAAGATTACAGGTGTGGGCAATATGAAGACAGAGAGCCTTTACTATGCCTGATGTCTTAGCCTTAAGTTCACCAGCCATAGGCTTATAGTTGTCCTCAGTAAAAAGTTTGCCGTTATCTTTAAGTTCAAGAATAAGGTCGTAGCACTCATCGATGTTTTCTTTTGTTCCCATCTCAGTGCCACTATATTTATCCATCAGATTCTTTACTGCTTCTTCTCTCGAATTAGCTTCAAACATACCGATGAGATCATATGTAACGTCATCTACTACATGGATTGATCCAGAGCAGATATCAAGAACTATATTGTAACCGCCTAACTTATATTGATGTATCATTTTATACCTCAGATTCTAATTTAAAACTTTTGTATTCATTTCACGGAATAAACATAAAAAAGGCTGTCAAAATACACTTGGTAAAAGACAGCCGATTAAATGCAATTTTTACGAATAAGAATTACTTATTGTTGTTCTCACACTGCTGGTTAGCAATACCACAGCTTGTCTTACAAGCTGACTGACATGATGTCTGGCACTCACCACAACCACCATTCTTAGCGCTCTCGCAAAGATTACGTGTCTCAACTGTTTTAATATGTTCCATAAAGAATACCTCTCTTTAAAAAATCTACTGATAATGTTAGCATGCGTACCACTATATGTCAATACATGTGTGATTTTGTAAGGCCTTGTCGTTCACGTCTTTATGAGGATAATATTGCTTTTTTGACAAGCGTTAATTTTATTTTGTAAAATTTCTTTGAATTTGTATAAGTGTGATAATTTACTTCGCGTTCGTCATTGATTTTTGTTGTTTTTCATACTACTTTTCGAGAAGTAAAAGCCAAATATAAGTAATAGAATAACGTTGTTGATGATTGTTTTCCGGCCTTTTCTAAGTGTTATTTACAGGAGTTTTGCTTGTTACACTACATAGAAGAATTTGTTTTTTGGTATCCTGCACTCATGGCTGTCCTCTGGATGGTTGGAGGCATAATTTTCTATTTCAGTATTGAGAGAAAAACACCACAGCCTTTATACGATACTCCGATGGTATCCATTCTTGTACCCTGCTATAACGAGGCAGCTACAGTCGAAAATACAGTTGAGAGATTAAGTCAGATTGTATATCCGAATTATGAAATTATCTGTATAAATGATGGCTCTTCAGACAACACCTCTGAGATTATTAAGGGCCTGCTTAATAAATATCCAAAACTAAGATTTATTGATTTAAAAGAAAACAACGGTAAGGCAAATGCTTTATACCTTGGTCTTCTTGCTTCCAAGGGTGAATACCTTATGGGTGTTGATTCAGACTCATATATTATGCCTGACGCTTTAAATTACATCATTCCACACTTTACAAATAAGCATAATGGTGAACGTGTTGGTGCTGTTACTGGTAACCCAAGAGTTCGTAACAGAAGTTCACTTCTTGCCAAAATTCAGCTTTGCGAATATGCAAGTATTATAAGCCTTACAAAGAGAACTCAGAGAATCTGGGGAAAGGTTATGACCGTATCGGGAGTAGTTGTATGCTTTCGTAAGAGAGCTTTACTTGACTGCCACTTATGGGACAGAGATATGATTACAGAAGACATTGGCGTTACCTGGAAACTGGAACGCAAATGCTGGGATATCAGATATGAACCTAATGCTCTTTGTATGATGCTCGTTCCTGAGACAGTTAAGGGTCTTTATAAACAGCGTAAGAGATGGTCAATGGGCGGAATGGAAATTCTGAGACGTCACTTCGATATATTTAAGAAGTGGCGAAGAAGAAGACTCTTCCCTGTCTATCTTGAGCAATTAGTAACTATCGCATGGGCAGTCTGCTGGTTATTCTTGGCAATATTATTTGTATTAAATATCATCAGAGCAGAGCATATCTTTATTGTTAATTACATCTGGAAAAGTCTGTTTTTATCCACGGTATGTATAATGCAGTTTATCGTTGCAATACTACTTGATAAGAAATACGACAATCAGCTCTTTAAACACGCAGTCACAGCAATATGGTATCCATTTTTATACTGGTATATAAATGCGATTATCGTTATAAATGCACTTCCACATTTATTCACTAAGAAGGATAAGCTTGCCGTATGGGAAAGTCCTGACAGAGGAATAGATACAGAAGATGTGGCAGCACACGAAGAATTTGAATTAGTTAATTAATGGTCAGAATTTAAAGCATATTAGTTAGAGGGGAAACAATGGCTGGTAAACTCGACAGACCTTTGAAGCAGAAAGTTAAATACGATATCAAAGATCACCTTATCACTGGAAAACAGGTATGGTGGAAGAAAATCATTGAATGGATTTTAACCATTCTTGGATGGGCGGTTTTATTATCTTTTGTCCTTTATACAATCTACGGATATATTGCACTTAAGTTTAATCTCTATCTTCCACAGTTCTATGTCTATAACACGGAGATGCTGATGGAACTTAAAAAGTACTTATTGGTTATCTTTATTGGATTTCTTGTTGCAACTCTTATTCTTATCATCTGGAAAAACTACAATTCCAGACGCTTCGGCTCACGTAACAGACGCCAATTCAGACCAGCTGTTACAAACGATGAATTAGCTGAGTTTTACAGATTAGATAAGTCTGTGATTGAAGAAATGCAGAATTCAAGATACGTAGAGCTTCCTACCAATATCATTGCTGAAGACCTTGGAGTAGGAAGAAAAAACGCCACAAAATCCAAGTGATTCTGTGACGCTTTTTCGGCGTGAAATATAAAAAAGTTTTATTGAAATTATCGTTCGTTATTGGTTTTTTTTTTGGGGGGAGTGCAGGGATTGCTGGGATTCCAGGTTTTAGGTTTCTCTGGATTCTCTGTTGCTGAATTTCTAGGTTTCTCTGGATTCCAGGTTTTCTGGATACTAGTTTTCTAGATTCTCCGTTTTTGGTTTCTCCGTCTTAAATTTGGAATGACGATAATAAATCAGTCTCAACCATGCGGTAAATCCACTGAAGAACCACACAATACCTACTGACCACCAGATGCCCCAGAATCCAAAGAATTCTGTTCCCGTTGTAAACTGGTGATTAAAGAGGTTAATAGTAACAAATCCTGTGATAAATACTGGAACAATAACTCTGCCAAGCACTTCAACGATACCATTAAGGAAAGCAAAGAAAGCATCGCCAACACCGTTAAGCACGCCTCTTACAACGTAGATAACGCCAAGGAAGATATAGAACCAGCTTGAGATCTTAAGGGCCTCTGCACTCATATTTATAACATCAGGATCGTTAATGAAAAATCCTGATATTGTCTTTCCGCAAATCTGCATTACAGGAATCATAGCAATTGTAAATCCAGCCATCATTATCATACTCTTATGATAGCCTTCCATTACACGGTCATATTTCTTGGCACCGTAGTTCTGTCCACTAAAGGTCGAGAGTGATGCACCCAAGGTCTGATATGGCTGATGGATAACCTGCTCAATACGGCTTGTTGTAGTAAATGCAGCAACAACAACACTACCGAATGAATTAACTACTCGCTGCAAAGCCATACATGATACTGCGATCATTGAGAACTGCAGCGAAAGTGGGACACCAAGCTTAACAGACTTCATAATAACCTTATAGTCAACTTTAAGATCCTCTTTGGTAAGCTTAAAGTATGAATTGTACTTAAAAGCATACGCCAGGCACAACGCACCTGATACGAACTGAGATATGAGAGTTGCAAGTCCAGCACCCATTACACTAAGGTTAAGATATTTAACAAACGCGATATCCAGAACCGTATTTAAGATACAGGAAAAAATAAGAAAATAGAGTGGAGTCTTTGAATCACCAAGTGCTCTAAGCATTGAAGAAACATAGTTATAAACCGATACAAATACCAGCCCCACGCACATCATCTTAGTATATAAAGTTGCATCCGCGAGAATATTTTCTGGTGTCTCCAAAAAGACAAGAATTGACTTTGCCATAAAAAACGCAAGCGTTCCAACTATAAATGGGAAAATAATCATTATATATGCAGTATTCGAAATACATCTTTTAACTTTATCAGTCTCACCACTTCCAAAGTACTGAGATGTAATGATTCCACCACCAGAACCAATACCATTACAAAGCGCAAAAAATAAGAATGTAACTGAACCCGTAGATCCAATTGCAGCTAAGGCATCTGCTCCAACGAGTTTTCCAACAACCATGGAGTCAATAATGTTATAAAACTGCTGGAAAATATTACCTATCATCATAGGAATGGCAAACATCAATAATAACTTGATTGGATTGCCAGTTGTCATATTAAGCGTCTTATCACGCATAGCTGTTCACCCTCCTTCACTTATTGCGAAGTGATTATAGTCTTCTCTTTTAAGCAGTTATATCATATTTCTATTTTTTATTATGTCAATATGATATTTAAAGCAAAATTCGTAAAGAATTTACACGCAATAAACATTTATTTTGGTCATTCATTTTACAAATAGTAATATTTATAACAAATATTGCGAAAGTCGTATTTTCTGGTTTGGGCGCGAGGTTGGCTTTCTTGACGTGGAGAGATGAGCCAGGATGAGTTGGTTTTAATGTGTGTGGATTCGCGGTGGCGTGTCGCGGCTACCGCGGTATCTTACCGTGAAAAAATGCTGTTTTGGCCTCGGATTCGCGGTGGAGTGTACCGGCTACCGCGACATCCTACCGTGAAAGTCATACATTCTAGGTTACTGGTCTAGGCTACCTAGACCATGTACATAGACTTTTGACGTTTTAGACCTTAAATTCTAGGTTACTGGTCTAGGCTACCTAGACCATGTACATAGACTTTTGACGTTTTAGACCTTAAATTCTAGGTTACTGGTCTAGGCTACCTAGACCA
>JAKSRE010000042.1 GCA_024403775.1 Clostridia bacterium
TGATGTGGTGTTCACGCTGTGAACACCTAGTGCTCTTGCGAGGCAAGAAACAATCGAATGTGAATTATGTCAGGAGTTGCTTAAGACATATAAAATATCATTGATAAAGTTGAAAGAAATTCTTGCTGCATTAAAGAAAGATAGAAAATATCCGGGTATAAGTAATCTGCCTTTTATAGCGAACGAAGCATATAAAAATGATTATAATGGAACATTGGGTATTGATAAATTTTTAATTACCGGATATTTACAAAATTTTTATATGGATGGAACGCAGAAAGAATTTTTAAACAATTTTGGAGATAGAATAGCTTACTTAAAAAAGAAAACGAATGTTGAAACGGACAATACAGAAATTATTAATCACTATATGCAGTTTATATATTCAACATTGGAATATTGTATTATGCCGCTTGTAAATATCGGAATAGAAATAAAAACTAAATGTCCGAACTGGAAGTTTGGTGCAAACGTTATTGAGTCGTTGGAGGAATGCAAGAGTAAGTATTACACCAAAACCTATGGAGGGCTAAATGTAGATGAGTTGTCAGACTCGCATAAGCTTATAGTAGGTGCAATGAAAGATTATGGAATGGTGGGTGCACTTAAAAATCTAAATGGAGAGATACTTGACGAAATACAGAGCCGCCTAAATGTAAGATATTCCACAACGGATGTTTTACGAGCGATTAATTATTTGGCACAAAATTCACAAAAGTATAGGGATTTCTATGTGGATTTGAAGAAAAAATACATGATATAAGTAGAGAAGTTGCTGAGGTAGAAATATTTATCCCCCACCTTCCAGGTGGTATATAAAGTGGGGGATAACGGTTGCACCATGGTTGCAAAAATCCTCAAAAACTAAGTGTGTGAATAAAAGTCTGTAAATAGATCTTCTTCGATATTAATTAAGGCTGAGTATCAGAGTAATCGTAGTACTCAGCCTTTGTTTATGTATAACATTGCATGTGAAAGCATGTCAATAAGAGACACCTGTTGATGTCTCTAAGTTTTTGAACTGTTTTGTTGTTATTCTGGTAATCTACCCTCGTACATAATGCACAGCTCACCATATACAGCTGCCCAATTACGAATTGTCTGCGTCCATTTCTTCGTTGCTTCAAATGTCGCTAGATACAATGCCTTAAGCAACGCTGTGTCGCTTGGAAATACGCTTCTTTGACGATTCAGTTTGCGATATGTAGAGTTAAGACTTTCTATAGCGTTTGTGGTATAGATGACCTTTCTGACAGTTGGTGAGAATTTGAATATTGGAGATACAGCATCCCAGTTATCGTACCAACGCTTCATTGAGTTTGGATATTTAGGTGTCCATTTCTCGTTTACTCTGTCCAATGCCTCTCTGGCTTTCTCTTCCGTTGCTGCATGGTATATCGTCTTCAAATCAGTAGCAAATGCTTTGCGATCCTTATCTGGAACGTACTTCAATGTGTTACGAACCTGGTGAACAATGCAACGCTGATATTCTGTATTAGGGAATGCTGCTGCAATAGCTTCTTTAATTCCTGTTAGTCCATCAGCACAGATAATCAGGATATCCTATTGTGCATAGAGTTTTTTGGCAAAAAGAAGATGTATCATACAAGGATAGAAATGGTGCCTACCTTATACCAATAAATGGTGTAGATTATGGCCTGGTGCATTTCACAACGTTATTTATTGAGAACTCCCCATATTCGTGATATTGTCCTTTTTTCCCTTCGAAAAGCATATCTAAAGGATATAAAATGCATGAATGTGAGGACATATAACCACTACCCAGTAGCATCCTAATCTAAGCGTTGATATTAAGCGTTCGTTGAAATTTTAATGTTCAGTTAATGTTTATCGATTTTTGAAGTAATGAAGTGAGAATAGTATAGAACTATACACTTTTAAGACTTTGGAAGGAGACAAAAATGAGTAACGTAATCTTGAAAGTAGATAATCTTTCAAAAAGATATAAAGATAAAGTTGCACTGGACCATGTTAGTTTTGAAATCCAAAAGGGAAAAATCTACGGATTTATAGGAGAGAACGGAGCTGGTAAAACAACTACCATTAGATCAATTACCGGCCTTTCCTCAATAGATGAGGGAAACGTTGAATTATTTGGCTTATCTGATTCGAAGGGGCTTCAGGAGGCAAGAAAGAAGATGGGATGCCTTGTTGAACGACCAATTCTGATGCTTAATGAGTCAGCATTTTATAATTTGAAAATGCAGCAAACACTTTTCGGGAAGAGGGATGATGAGAGGATAAATAACCTTCTTGACCGCGTTGGCCTTGGTGATGTTAAACAAAAGAAAGTAAAGAACTTCTCACTTGGTATGAAGCAGCGTCTGGGTATTGCTCTCTCTCTTATCAATAATCCAGAACTCATAATTCTTGATGAGCCAGTAAATGGTCTTGATCCAATGGGAATGGTAGAGATTCGTAAGCTCCTCACATCTCTTTGTGTAGATGATGGAATCACTATTATTATTTCAAGCCATATCCTTACAGAACTATATCAGTTGGTAACAGATTATATCATTATCTCCAATGGAAAGATTATTGATACGTTGTCCAAAGAACAGTTAGATGACAGATGTTCATCGTACGTAGTGATTGAGACAGAACATAAGGAGAAGGCAATCGAAGTGCTAAATAAGCATAATTTTAATCAGGTGCAGGTTGTCGGAAATGAGATTAGGATATTAGGTGATGTATCAAAAGAAAGAATTGCAAAGTGGATGTTTGACGAAGGAATTCTTCTTACAACTGTTATGAAGTATGAGAAGTCACTCGAAGAATACTATATGGAATTACTGGGGAGAAAATAAGAATGAATAATCTAATCAAATGGGAATTAAAACATACATTTAAGTCAAAGGTATTCTGGGGATTTGGTCTTTTTTATCTGGCTATAGCACTTCTTCTTTTAGTAGATATTCAAGGCGGAGAGCTTGCAACTGGATATGACGCATTTTTGACAAATTGTAATAATCTGCGTGGATTCTTCACCTTAACTATCGGTATTTTTGGCGGTACTTATTTTGCAGATGCCTTTGAAGAAAGAAGAATTCAGGCTGCTATTATGGCTGGAAACAGTCGATTGAATATTGTTTTATCCAAGATTCTTGCATCCACACTAGCAATAATGATATTTTCAGTAATTGAATTAGTGACTGGCTCGGCTATCAGCTTTATGTCTATCAAAGAAACTGGCGTTGATTCTTGGAAACCTGTAATTGCAACTGGTACTCTTTTTACACTTGCCTGGGCAGCCCTGACTAGTATTTGTTTTATTATTTCAATGCTTGTAAAGAAAACTGGTGCAGCGATAGCATTAAATACTGTTACAATGATTGGTCTGGATTTTATTGTGGAGTTAACTGTTGAGCAGCCATGGGGAGAGAAATTATCGAGATTCACACTTCCTGGTCAGACTTTTTTCTCGTTAGCGGCTGAAAGTAAATCAGAAATGATCACTTCAGCTTTAGTATCTGTTAGTGGACTATTGCTAATTACTGCTGTGTCATACATAATATTTAGAAAAGACGAACTGAAATAAGTGTTTTTGGGGGGAGACAAAATGGCGAATGTTCTAATCGCAGATGATGAGAAAGAAATTGTGCGATTGCTGAAAATCTATTTAGAAACCGAGAATATCCATGTATTTGAGGCTAATGATGGTGTACAGGCAATGAATATATTAGAGCATGAAGCTATCGATATTGCCCTGGTAGATATTATGATGCCTAAGGTAGATGGATATCAGCTAATTAAGTATATTCGCGAGAAGCTTAATAAGTACGTTCCTATTATGGTTATTTCTGCAAAGATTACTCTTTCTGACCGTGTGCTGGGAATGGATTTAGGAGCAGACGATTATATTACAAAGCCGTTTGAGCCTCTGGAGGTAGCAGCCAAAGTTAAGGCACAGCTTAGAAGACTTAATCTAACTACAACTGTTTTTGAACTTCCTAAGACAATAGAAATCGGTGATTCCATACTTAATCTTGATGAGTGCACATATACTCAGAACGGGAATACAGTCGAGTTAACCAAGGCGGAGTTTAAGGTCCTGGAACTCATGATGGGAAGCCCAAGGCGAGTGTTTACCAAGGAACAAATTTACGAAAGTGCCTGGTATGAAGATGGAGCAGTTGATGATAACACTATTCGTGTAATCATTAGCAGACTTCGAGATAAGGTTGGCGCAGAACATATTAAAACAATAAGAGGACTGGGTTATCGTTTTGAATAATAGTAGTAACAATGGCATGAGAAAACTTAGAAACAAGATGGTTATTTTCTTTCTTGTTATTACTTTTGTTGCAACGATAATGACTTCAATATTGGACGGAGGGACTGATTATCTGGCTACAAAGATTGGGGATAATGAGGCGAGTTTATTAACTTTAGTCTTTTCTTGTCTCTTATTTAACATTGGTGTGTATGTTGTTAGTGGTTTCGTTTTTTATCTGTTAACCAAAAGTGAGATTCAAAAAGAGAGCAATCGTCAGGTGCAAGAACAGAATCTTTTGTATGCAGCTATTGCGCATGATCTTAAGACTCCAATGACATCTGTTCAGGGATATTCCAAGGCTCTGGCTGATGGGAAGATTAAGGAAGAAGAGAAAGGAGAAATATATAACATTATCTACAACAAGAGTAAGTCCATGAATTCACTTGTGGATACGCTTTTCGAGTATTCCAAATACGGAACCAGTGAGTATAAGCTTAATCTTGAGAGTATAGATCTCGCAGCACTGGTTAGAGAAGTTATCGCAGAATGCTATTGCGATTTTGAAGATTATGGCATTGAACTTGATATCGATGTTTCTGATAGTGCGGTTAATATCAGTGCTGATAAAAAAGAACTCAAAAGAGCAATTACCAATCTTATTACAAATACCTATAAGCATAATCCATCAGGAATTAAGGTGCTGGTTAAATTGCATCAGAATGAAAACGTACCTGAATTAATTATCGCGGATTCTGGAAATGAGATTCCTAAGGATATGGATATCTTTGAAGCGTTCGTTACTGAGAATAAGGCCAGAAGTATTGGTGGTGGTACTGGTTTGGGCCTGGCTATTACCAAGAGGATAATTGATGAACATCAGGCAAAAATCTGTGTCAGAGAAGATATTCCTGAATACACCAAGGCTTTTGTGGTAACATTCTGCAATAGATAATGGGGAAAATAATGAGTAACAAAATGGAAGATAATAAAAAAGAGAATAAAAGAATAGTTAGATGGGGGCAAGTTTTGATTTTCTCGTTAATATTGTCGGGGATAGTTTTATTTATATTTCATGTTATTCTTGGTGATGTTTATTATGACAGGACAGGACCTCAAACAGTAGAAAAAGAAAAAATTGAATTGGAAATAAATGATAAAGAAATGCCTGAAATAAGTGATAAAGAAGTGCCTGGAGAATTAGTAGAGAGAGAAATAATAATACCAGGCTATTCAGATGATTTTATCGCTGATTATACGCCAAAGCATAATTATAATGTTCGTAGTACAGATGAGGAGTTTATAGAATTTGTTAATTACTTGGGGGACGATGTGTATTTCATAGAAAATGCGAATCTTCCACCTTATTACACTGCGCTAGTTAGGTATAAGGTTACTAGAGGTGTAAATACTTATACTGATAGTGTACAGGTATTTAGAACAAGTAAATATACGGGAGATTATTCTGATGGGTATATTTATTACGATGATGACCCAGGACTGAATGCTCCTTGTTACATAGACCCAACTGGTAAGTATATTTTGGTATCTGAGGGTGAAATTCCAGAAGACATATTGATTAAATTCTTAGAACCAGTTACTGATAAAGTCAAAATCACTTGGGCTGAAGGCGAGTTTGAATCTGTTGATTCAAAAGATATAGAAGATATAAAAAATGTGTTTCATTCACTACATGCTGTACTTTCAGATAAGAAGACTGATGAATTTGAAGACACATTGAAGTATGAGGTTGAGTTTACAAGATTTGATGAAAGAAAAATGAATTATTCCTTTACAGAAGATGGTTATTTTATTAGAGACAATGAAGTATATTTACTGGAAGGTTTTGATACATTTATTATTTATTTACAAGATCATTCGGGCCATTTCGATTTTTGATTTTGAAATCAATAAATACCTTGCGTATAGTTGACGATTTGCTGTATATTTACTTTGCGTACTGTTGCTCATGCGTTGAAAAGTTAGTTTGCGTATTGTTGAAAGGAATTATGACGGTGGAAATAAAAAGAAAAATATACGAAAGAATGAAGAACTGGAAAGAGACTGCTGATGGAAGGAAGGCATTGCTTATTGAAGGCGCAAGACGTATCGGGAAATCTACCATTGCTGAAGAATTCGGAAAAAACGAATATGAAACATACATATTGATAGATTTTAACAAGGCAAGCAAAAAAGTTAAAGACGCATTTGATGAATTAAATAATCTGGATATCTTTTTTCAAACATTATCACTTGAGTAAGCTCCAGTAGCTTCTAAAACAATATGTGTTTCTTCGTTGAATTTTTTCAGTTTTACAACCAAAGTTTTCAGGTCACTTTGTGTGTGTTTGAAATCTCGAGGAGACATTAAAACTTCTCCATATGGTTTCAAAATACAAATTGTACTTTTTCCTTTTGATACATCAATTCCTACACTGATCAATAGACCACCTCCAAAAAGATTTAATAGTAAGCGACCATCCACACTTATTAAGACTCATTTTCGTTGGTGACACGTAATCCTGAATTCCTCAGGTCACAACCTGCTTAACCGAATACAAATAATAAGGGAATGGCTGACTGTTTACTCAACGGGAGCATTGTTTAATGTCCCTATTCTAATTGCGTCAGGCCACTATTTCCCTTATTATAAAAACAAGTGCAGATGCATCAATTACATCTACACTTGTATAGTACGAAATTCTAATTTATCGTAAATTCTAATTTTCAGAATTTTGTAATATATAGATATGTCTGTAAAACCGCATAAATACTGGATGTTACGGAGAGTAACAGTGTTGTCACATTTAGTTTCTTGTGCGTTACTAGGTTGTTGTTATAAGTTTGACCTGTAAACGAAAACACCATATGAGGTGACAACAATTAAGGAGGTCGTTATTATGACATTTGGAGAAAAATTAAAGGAAGCAAGAAAAGAGTCAGGGTTATCGCAAGAACAATTTGCAGAGAAGATGAATGTATCAAGATCCGCTGTTGCAAAGTGGGAAACAGATAAGGGTATGCCAGATGTTAATAATCTTAAGATTATGGCACAACTTTTAAATGTAAGTGTTGATTATCTTTTAGACGAGGATGAAAAGATTAGTTTTAATGAGATTAAGGAAGCAATTAATCTCGATGAATATGAAAAGTCTGGTAAATGCAGAGATAAAAGGGATGCGGTTTGTCTAGCAAAGAATACGGATGCAACAGCTATTTGTACATTGACTAGAAATAAGAAAATGAGCAAGACTGAATGGTTAGTAGATTTTATTGTACAGCCAGGAGTTGTAAATGTTTTAGACCAGTTAAATGCAAATGCTAGTTTCTATTTAGTTTGCAAGAACGGAAAGCAATACTTGATTAAGGTGACTGACGAATTTATTGTTACTAATGAATTGGCAGAACTTGTAGATGAAAAGAAATTTGTAATAGGAAATTATCAATATAAGAAACTATATCAGTTGATTTAGAAATTGGAATTATATCGATTTACGGCACACAGACAAATCTCAGTTTTGTAGGTACGATAACGACTGACTTAAATGTGTTGCTAAATACTGCAACCTGCCATGTCAACAAAAATGAATTCTATGAGATAAGCAGAGGAGTACGATGATGTACTCGCTGCTTATTTTTGTGATGTTCTTTTCTATTATTTATTGACAACTAAAATCATTCGGTATATACTCGCTTTTATGAATGAATATTCGTTCAGTCAAAAGGAGAAGGAATATGCCTAAGTCAAAAGAACAGTGTGAAAAGATGAGAGACGACATGAGAAGCAAGATTCTTAAGGAATCATCTATGTATTTCGCGAGAAATGGATTTGGCGATACTAAGATTAGTGATTTGGCCAAGCATATCGGCATTGGACAGGGAACAATATATCTGTACTTTAAATCAAAGGAAGAACTATTCGAAGAAATTAGATTTACTGCAGATAACAAAGATGAGATTAAAAAGATTAAATTGCTTAATAAGATGCCAATTCCTGCAAAGGTCAAGATAGATAAGATTTCTGAAGAAGTGTGTAAACATTTAGCTGACGATGAGGAATACTGCGTCAGAATAACGCTTCAGACACAATTGCTTCTCGAGCGTGAAGATATGTACGCTGATGATTTGTATAAAGAGTTAGCAAAGACCATTAAGCAGGGACAAAAGGAAGGAAGCATCATAAAAAAGGATGCTTTGTATCTTGCTGATTTGTACTGGGGTAATGTATATCTCTATGCACTGAAAAGATTGTTTGCGAAGAACATAGGTGCACTTGAGAAAGAGACACTTAACAGATTGTTGGAGAAATAATTATGGGAAGAGTGGCAATAGTTACAGGTGCTACTGGCGGACTTGGAATGGAGTTCATTAATAGCATAAGTAGTTGGAATGACATTGACGAGATTTGGGCAGTAGGAAGAAACATAGATAAATTGAATACACTATCCAGCTCGTATTCAAAAGTGAGAACTATATGTGCAGATTTGCTCGATAATGGTATGGAGTTAATATCTGACAGATTAAACAATGAACATCCAGATGTACGATTGCTAATTAACAATGCTGGAATTGGGTATCTAGGATTATATGAGGATATGGATAGTCAGAAGGTTCAGAATTTCTGTAATCTGAATTGCACTATTCCATCTGTGCTGATTACATTAGTGTTGCCATATATGAGGGAAGGTTCTGGAATCCTTAATATCTCATCTGCTTCCTCATTTCAGCCTAATCCATATCTCGCCATATATTCTGCTAGCAAAGTCTATTTGAAAAATTTGTCGAGAGCTCTTTATGTGGAATTAAAGCCAAAACATATCAATGTTACGGCAGTCTGCCCAGGATGGATAGACACAGAGATGCTGCCAAAAGAGAATAACGGAAAGAAGATTAAATATACAGGAATCATCAGTGCCAAGAAGGTTGTAAGTAAGGCGTTGACGGATAATCTCAAGGGAAAAGATATGTCGACGCCAGGATTATTTTCGAAATATTTCAGATTTTATTCTAAGGTAACTCCTACAAGAATTGTCATGAGTCAGTGGAAACATATTATTGGAAAGTATATTTAATATTGGAGTAAATATGAGGAAGGATATTCATTATGAACGTGATGAACTGTTCGATGTGAATATGATCATTACATTCAAAATAAATATTACAGGCAGGCCAACATTTGAAAAGATAGAAAGTGCTTTTAATAAGGCAATTGGGATAAATGAGATTCTTTTAACTAAGGTTAATCTGGAGCCAGATGGAAGAGCGTTCTATTCTGATAACGATGAGTTCGGATCTTGGATAAATCAAGTAGATGAAGATTTCGAAACCATTAGACAGCGAGAAGAGAAGAAGCGATTTCTTATTGAAAAAGGAGAATATTTAAGAGTATTCGTGCGCGAAAACTCTAGCGATACATCGATGCTTTTCATGATGCATCATTTGGCTGGAGATGGAAAATCTCTTCTGTATTTCATAGAAGACTTTATGACTTTCCTTTCTGGTGGAACTAAGGAATACAAAAAGATTCGAACTGTAGAAACAAAAGAAAACATTGATGCGATTAGTCGAAGTATCGTGCGTTATCACAATAAAAAATGGAACGGAAAAGTATTTGGATTTGATGTTCTGGATCAAGCGTATCAAACATATTGGAGTAATAAGACTTCTGTAATTGAAACGAAAACCATTGAGGAAAAAGAGCTAAAAGATATCCTGAATAATTGTCGTGAAGCTGGGATTAAGTTTACGGCATACTTAACAGCCACGCTCATATCAGAAGAAAAGAATAAGATGCATATTGGTTACGCTGTAGATTATCGTCATGACAATAATCGTTCAATGGGTAACCAGGCATCAGGAATATCCATAGAATATAAGTATGTTTCTTCCATAAGTCTCATGGAGAATGCGAGAAGAATCCAAAACAAACTTGATAAAAAACTGAAAGAGCATGAAAAAGGATCTTATGTGCTTAGCTTTGTCGGAGGCATTAATCCTACGCTTCGTGATGCAGTTAATCTGGAACATGTTGGATATTTTCATAACAAAGTGTCTTATAGATTGGCGAAAATCATGGGCTACGTTGGCAAGACTAAGGATTACAGCATTACAAATCTAACAGTTGCAGATATTCCCGTGAAATACGGTGAATATGAGATTAAAAATATGATGTTTGCAGCACCTGTGGTCTCTTATGGAAAACGAATTATCAGTGTAATTACATGTAATGGTAGAACAGTGATTACAAGGCACGTGATGAAGGATGCTAAAATTGGCAAATGAAGTGAGATGCGTAATACGATATCGTTTATGAGGATGATGAAAATTTTGAATCTATCTATTTTCCTAGATGGGATGGATATATGTATAGGTTTGATAGGGTTTCTTAATAGAGATTAATGCTTTGTAAACATAACTTAAACAAAGATGGGATGTACTATTTATGTCCCATCTTTTGTTTTAGAATAACATCATAAGAAAAAAGAAAGGAGAGGTAACATTTATGCCAGGCGCACTACAGCCAAAGAAAATGCTAATAATGAATATCCTGGATATCCTTAAGAAATACAGTGATGCCGATCATAGATTAAGTCAGAAAGACATCATCGGGATTTTGGAAGATGAGTACGATATGCAGGTTGACCGTAAATCCATCAAGCGTAATCTCATGAATCTTATTGATGCTGGATATAACCTTGAGTATTCCGAGAGTATTCGTATAAATAAACGTGGCGAGGAAGAGATAATATATACTGACTGGTATCTTAATCGTGATTTTACAGATAGTGAACTTCGACTACTTGTTGACAGCCTTCTTTTCTCGAAAACGATTCCTTATAACCAGTGTAAGGATATGATTACTAAGCTTAAAGGTTTATCAAATCAGTATTTCAAGTACAAGGTTCGTCATATCAGTAATCTTCCGGAGAACAGACCTAAGAACCCTGAGCTTTTCCTCACTATTGAGATTCTTGACGAAGCTATTGAGAAAGGTAAACAGGTAGCATTCAACTATTCTGATTATGGTACAGATAAAAAGCATCACCTGCGCACTCGAGACAATGGCGAGGTTCGTGAGTACATCATTAATCCTTATCAGATGGTAGCAACCAATGGCAGATATTATCTCATCTGCAACATGGATAAGTTCGATGAAGTTGCTCACTACAGAGTTGATCAGATTCATAATATAAGACTTCTTGATACACCAGCAAAGAATATGAAAAAAGTTAAAGGTATGGGAAATGGTCTTAACCTTCCTAAGCATATGGCAGAGCATGTATATATGTTCTCAGGACCTAGCGAGAGGATTGACATACGTATCCCAAGGTTCTTAGTTGGAGCAATCCTTGATTGGTTTGGAAACGATGTTAAGTTTACGGATGAAACAGATGATACTGTTGTTGTTCACTTATCGGCTAATCTTAAAGCGATGAGATATTGGGCTTTGCAGTATTCGCCTTTTGTTAGAGTCCTTGAACCACAGAGCCTGGTGGATGAGATTAAGAATGATTTGAAGAATGCGGTTAAGATGTATGAGGAAGAATAATTATGGATGATATTTTGACTAAAAAACAGGAGTTAGATTTAATTAATTACAAAGGTAAATGCTCATACAAATTATGTAAAACTGATGCAGGTTATATTAAACCTTTCCTTGAACCTTATGATGTTGCTGATTCAATTATGGAAGATATCAAAAACTTTCCTTTGAATTCAGAGTCCAAAGATGATTTATTCTTAGGAGCAATATCTTCAGGTGCTCATACAATTGATTATAGTAATATTTATGGCTTTGAAATGGATTCTAGTTGGCATGATGGGTCTGTTATGTATGTTTTTGAATGTCCTGGAAATAATTTTGATGCTTGTTATTCTAATGGTCATGCAACTGAAGATGGAAGAATAATAAATCACTACAATATTGATAGTGCTATCCCCCTATCAGAACATAGCAATCTTGGTGTTAATGAAATTAAGCCGTTATTATGCAACAGAGTTTGGCATGCAGACAGCGGAATTGAATGCTTCAAGAATGAAGATTACGGTAACGGAAAGTTTGCTTGTTTTGAACAACAGAAAGTATACAGTGAATTGTTATTGTCTATTATTCTTGAATTCAAACTGAAAGATTTCTACACTACTAATTTCTTTAAATATGAGTTTTTTCATAAAAAAGGAGATTCGGATTCTGCTTTGAATCTAAGTAAGATTTATAACACCTTTAGTGATAATGATTTTGTTCCACTTGCTCTAAAGAAGGAATTAGAAGTATTTAAGCCAAAAGTGATTATTGCAACAAGTAATCCTTGCTGGAGATTAAATGCTTTTTACGAGAAAAATCCAAGCATGAAAAAACCAATTATTGTTCAGGTTCCACATCCAGCAAACTATCGATTAAACAATCCGACACGTTTTCTGGAAAATGGAATAAATATTACTGAGGCACTATATAAGGCTAAGATCATAGATGAAGATGAGTATCGAAAGAAGATGAATATTATACTTGAAAGATATAGGTCTTTTATATTGCGTAAGATAAGAAAGGAATAGCTTATGAATGATTATCCGAATATTTTTGAGTTTGCTACCAAAGAAAGCACTCTTGATTCTATTGTAATGTGGTTTCTTGAATGCTATAGACGTGGTGAAAAAGATGGTCCAATGTATAATCTTGGGAAGAACTTTTTGACTGAACTTGTTTTTAAAGATACAGATATTGAACTTACTGATGATATTGAGTTTGAATGTTTAAGAAAGCAATTTTGCAGAATGGATGTATATGCTTGTCTTAAATCAAAATCTACTATGAAGTTTTTGCCTATTATTTTTGAGGATAAAACTAATACTACACTTCACAATAAGCAACTACAGTCTTACTGTGAAAAAGTGAAAATTTGGTGTAATGAAAATAAATATAAGGCTTTTAACAAGGAAATCACTTTTGTTTATTTTAAAACTGGCTTTATATTCCAACCTGAATACGATTATGTTGAAGCCGCTTTTAATGGTTTTGATAAGGGTGGTTTAAAGTTCAATCTTAAATATATTACTCTCGTGGACATTATAGATTTCCTCGATAAATACAAAAATGATTATAGCCATATTTTTGTATTTGACGAGTACAGAAAATATTGTGGATCTTTGCTGTCTATTCAAAATAAGCTAATGGATTGGAATACTAATGAAAGTTTATGTGATGAGATTGGACAAGGTTTATTCTATACACATTTGTTTAATGATATGGTTCTTGGAGATAATCTTAATAAAGTTAATAGTGGTAGCAAAGTAAGTTATTGTTATAGAATTCACGACTTTAAAGATAGGTCTAATATTAGTTTAAGATTTGAACCAGTCTGGAAAAAAAGAGATGATTCTTGGGTAGCTATCCCATATTTGCAAATCCAGTTTTACAGAAATGATTCAACTATCAGTGATAAGTATGATGAGATTACAAGTTGTGTTAAGGGCTATGTTGAATCTAATTCAAACGATTTGATTGCTGTTGATTTTGATTCAAGACGTCCACCTAAATTAGACTACAAAGGTGCGGAAATCAGTAGATTTACATTTAATCAAAACGGTAAGAATAAACCTTCAGATGTAGCTGAATACATTAGGACTTTATCTGAATATCTTCAAAAATATATGAAGGATATGGATGCATGATTTTTATTGGTCCATTTTTCTTTATTGCTAACAAACTCTATACTAACAAATGCTCTCTAGATAAGGCTGATAATCAAGCAGATAAACTGGATAATCCTTATGGTCACGAGAGATTATATGATGATTACTTTTCGGATGGCGATTATATTGACTATCCTCGCGGAAGAGTTGTGTGGGATTGCAGTAATAACAGAGCGATTATCTATATCGATCCATGTATTAACAAAAAGTAAATTATAACTGAAATTGCTCAAGAATTTGGATTAACTGAATATACTGTAGATGGTGATTTGCACTATCACTGTATGAATTGTATGGAAGATATATGGGAGGAATATTTATGAACGACATTTTTTTGAGTTCGATATTTAATGATTTGAAACCAGAAGAATATAAAATTCACTTTGCAAGAAGATCAGATTCAGGAGAAGAACCACTTAATGCATATATTGAAGATTTTAGTAATTGGGAATGGTGGAATAAATATTCAAAAGGTAAAAATGACTTTAACAGAAAATATATTTTTTCATTGATTAACTTTTATCCAGAGAATGATACATGGTTATTTGGAGGGATTTGGAAAGTCGTATCAACAGATATGACAAAATTACCACGCCCTTATGAAATTGAACTTGTCGAAGATTATAGTGAGTTTATCGGCAGATTAAAAATCAAACATCAATATAAAAAGCGTAGTACACGTGTAAAAATGGAAAATTATTTTCAAGATATGATTGTCAAAGAAATATTGGCTGAACCTTATTCTACAGTAGCTTTTCCAGGATATCGAAACATCGATCTACCTTTTAAAACATTAGAATCAATAATGAAAAAGGATGCTGTTGCATGGAAAAACGCACTATCAATAAAAGGTATTTATTTAATAACTGATACTAAAACTGGTAAAAAGTATGTTGGTAAGGCTGACGGCGAAAATGGAATATGGCAACGTTGGGGTGATTATATTCTTACTGGCCATGGTGGCGATGTTGATTTAATTAAATTGGTCCAAAATAATGGATTCGATTATGTTAGAGATAATTATAAATTCTCATTGTTAGAGACAATAACAGGTTGGGATGAATATGATATTGACGATCGTGAAAGTTACTGGAAGAGAGTTTTGATGTCTAGACTGGAAGAATTTGGATTCAATAAAAATTAAAATATAAACAAATGGGCTATCAATTGAAACGATAGCCCATTTGTTTGTCTTTTGATAATTAGTCGTCAATAAACAATCCCATTCTGTCTTTAAAGAATTTTGCATAGGTTCTGACATTCTCTAATTGAATCCACTGAGATTCTTTGACAGGATAAGAATCTAAGTTGTAAATCTTAGCACCTTCACATGCTAGCAGAATTGGTGAATGTGTAGCAATGATAAATTGACAGTGAAAAGAATGCCCTAAAATATGCACATCCATTCAACTGTATATAATTATCGCGATGTCCTGATTTTGGAACATCCCTCTTTGTATGATTGAGACAACAAAACAAATAAAAGTAATAAATACAGGAGGTCTCAATATGCAGTTCTATAAATTTGAAGGATTTACAGTTGATAATAATTGGTCAGAGGAAAACGATAGCAGAAGAGTAATGAATGAGAAGATTGGAAAAATCTCAAGGAAGACAACTTCTTTTAATCAGAAGCTGAACGATAAGGCCTTTATATTTGTGGAGGAAGCTCATAGTGATGCGATCTCAATTGGAATTATTGTTAATAAATACCCTGATGTTTCTAAGTTGACTGTTAAGTATCTCAAGGAAATCGAGATTGAGTTGAAAGATACTAATCTGGAAGAAATTACTCTCGATTCACTTTGTCATATGCTTCGAAATGCCTCTAATCATGATTATATTTACAATGTAGACGAGGTTCTTAAGAAATTCGAATTGGATCAAATTAGTAATCACTGGGGACGAGGTTTTGATTACGAAGAAAAAATTCTTGATATCCGTGACCAACAATTCATTTACAATGAAGTTGATAGATTCCTTGTAAAAGAGACTTTTATTCCAGAGCTTGATAGAATCTATACCCCTTGTAAAAACAAAACTAGTGGACATCCTGTTCATTATATGATTCAGACTGATGATAGAGATATATGTAAAAAAATGTACAGAGCTCTTCTTAATGCGCTATATGCCAATGAGCGAATCACCAGTAAGCGATATTGTTTCCTGGAGTTTAATCCTTATTCAAATTTCTCACGTACTACATACGATTACCTTTATAAGAGTAATATTGGTGGCGCCATTGTTGTCAGATATAAGGCTAATGATGATACAGAAGATGACCATGCTAATTATGGAAGAGAAATAATTGCAAAACTCTGCGAAGTAATGAAAAAGTATAGTAATCAGGTGCTAACAATCTTCTGTCTTCCACGCGAATGCACTAAGTCGAAGGATATCTTCTACGAACATCTCGGTAATCTCAGTATTGTTGAACTGAAAGAAGAATTTGCATCTAATGAACGTGCGAGAAGCTTTCTTAAAATGCTTGCAAAAAACAAAAAAATTCGAACTGATAAGAACCTTTTCGATAAGCTTGAGAAAGACAAGGGATATCTGGCTCCAGATCTTCATGATATTTTTGATTACTGGTACAACAATAAATTGAAGACAAGTGTCTATCCTCAGTATAAAGACATCGTAACAGCCAAGCGCGAAGTTATTAAAGCTGCTCCTAAGGGTTCAGCATATGACGAGCTGAATAAGATGATTGGTCTTAGCGAGGCTAAGAAAGTAATTAATCAGGCTTTGAATTATTATAAGGCACAGAAGCTCTTCGCGGACAAAGGAATGAAGGCAGACCATCCTGCAATGCACATGGTATTTACCGGCAATCCGGGTACAGCCAAGACAACTGTCGCGAGACTTTTCGCGAATATCATGAAAGAGAATGGGGTCCTCTCCAAGGGTAACATCGTCGAGGTAGGCCGTGGTGACCTGGTTGGTAAGTATGTTGGATGGACAGCACCTACGATTCAGCGTAAATTCCGAGAAGCTCAGGGCAGTGTTCTCTTCATTGATGAAGCATATTCTCTCGTGGATGACAGAGATGGATCTTATGGTGATGAAGCGATTAATACTATCGTTCAGGAAATGGAGAATCATCGTGATGATGTGGTGGTAATCTTCGCAGGATACCCTGACAAGATGGAAAAGTTCCTTCAGAAGAACCCAGGTCTTAAATCTCGAATTGCCTACCATGTTCCATTCAGCGATTATAATACAGAAGAACTCTGCGAGATTGCCAAGCTTATCGCGAAGAAGAAAGGATTGGAATTTGCAGAAGACGCTAATGACAAGCTGATTGATTTGTTCGAGAAGGCTCGCGTGGACGATGATTTTGGTAACGGCAGATATGCTCGAAATGTAATTGAGAAAGCAAGAATGACACAGGCTTCCAGATTGCTCACAATGGATTTTGATTCTATTAGTCGAGAAGATATCGGAATGATTATTGCTGACGATATAGAGATTCCTATGACTACTACAAAATCAGAAAAGAAACGATTTGGGTTCTGTGCTTAATACATCTTAAAGAAAACTTTTATGGAGTCGCTTCAATTATTGAGGCGACTCGTTCATGTCCCTTTTTTTGTCCTATTGTTATTTCTTTTTAATTTTAATACAGGTCTTCAGGTAGCTTTCTTCAATCAATCCCTTAATCGTTTCATCCGAGACATTGCCATCTAAGAGAATTGAAATCCAATATCTTTTATTCATATGGTAGGCTCTGTAGAAGCCAGGCTCGTTTACTAGTGAATCAATGAGCATTGTATCAGCCTTAACGTTAATTGCTTCAACCATCTCATCGCTAGCTATTCCAAATTTTCTTTTGGATATTTTCATCAGAAGTCCATACCACTTGCCAGATCTGTTTCTTAAAACAGAAAATTCAGGAGTGTCTTCCCACAGATACTCTGGTTCAGTTCCATATTCATTTCTAACCCAATCGATTATGTCCTGTCTGTTCATTTAGTAACCTTAGCTTTCTTATTTAAAATCACCATTACGACCAAAGCAACTATAATTGTCGGAATAAAGGATATTAGCCAGTATGAGAAAATATTTAAACTATCAGTAATTACATCAGTATCGAGCATTTTATCCAATATGGTTGATGGTGAATTATTTACCGCATGCAAAAATGTTGCTGGCCAGATTGACTTGGTTTTTACTGTTACGAATGTAAGAATGCTACCGACAAATATGCAGAAGCAGCACATCAGAAGAATTCCAACATATGGAAATCCAGGATATTCTGTTCCGAAGTTATGTCCAATACAAGTTAATGGCGCATGCCATAATCCCCAGATGATTCCACCAACAACTATAGCCTTATTAAGTCCCATAATCTTAATTAGCTTAGGCATCATATAACCACGCCAACCGACTTCTTCACCCAGAGCAGCAAAGGATGCAACAACAGCGCCGCTAATCGCAATAAATGGTATTAAATATGGTTTATTTTGAAATAAAAGTAGATTCTCAGTATTGCTACTAAAGGACTTAGGAACAACTAAAATTAATAAGACATTACCAAGCTCCTGATAAATATATGGTATAAAAATAGCAAACAGATAGATAATCCACTTTTTATTCTTAAGATCGATTCCAAGCATCATGGAATCTTCGCCTGTAAGTTGAAAGCCTTCCCTAGTAATCATTCTTGTAAATACATGAGCTATAAGTGGCATTAGCATACCAAGAGCAACGAAGCTCTCCATATCTAAGTTATTGCCATCCCATCTGAAACCATTAATAATCGCAGCAAAGAAAATGAGCCACGTCATTCCAAATGAGAGAGCAAGATAAATAGATAAGTTCTTAACATCTTTATTCTTCATTTATCAGCCCTCCTTCTTCATGTAAAAATGTGCAGTAATTCTGTAGGATACATAAAACAGAACAAGTGCGATTATTGGCATCATGGACTGTAGCATCACAACAAAATCCATATGATTGCTAACAAAACGAACGAACACATCGATATTAAAATATTTCTCCAAAAGTGAAAGATCACCAAACAGGAAATAGCCAACAACAACTATTGCCAGGCACAGAAGAATTCCAACCTTGATGTTGGTCGCACGAACCTTGCCCAATATGATAAATAATGGAAGCTCGAAGGCCGCAATAAGGAGTGCAATCGAGAAAGAAGGGGCAATAAACAGCTCCAGAAATGAGATTACGAGCTGGGCATAGCCTTCTTCAGCAAAGGCTAACGCAGCAATAGACCAGATTAAGCAAATACTCATAAATACATATGCTGCCACGCCAACAAAAACATATTTGGAAGCGATATATGTGCGCTTGGTTATTGGCATACTGGCCAGATAAACTCGAGTTGAATTCTTATCATCTCCGTCCACCATTTTGCCAACAAAGGAATTAATCAAGCAGAAACAACCAATAAGCAGAATTGAAATAAAAATAGCAAAAGTAATATCAATTAAATTCACAGACTCAACAGTATTAGTTACTGCATATAACTCGTCGCCCGCGAGGCTTCCCGGAGCTAATATACGAAGAATAATAAAAATCAAAGTAAGGCCTGCCATAAACCACGTAAGCTTAATCCTGCCAATTCTGTTTACAGAAACAAAGTCCTTATATAA
>JAKSRE010000043.1 GCA_024403775.1 Clostridia bacterium
CGTTGGGAAAATGGTGAAACAATTCCTAATACGGAAACGCTAAAGCTTTTGTCTAAGGAATTCAATGTAACGATTAATACACTTTTAGGCGCACCGAAGCAGCTGATATGTCAGTGCTGTGGTATGCCTTTGGAAGACGAAATTGTTGGTCGTGACAGTGATGGATTTTTGAATGAGGATTATTGTAAGTGGTGCTACGCCGATGGAACATATACATATAGTAATATGAACGACCTGATCGATGTTTGTGTAAAGCATTTAGTGAATGAAGGTTTTACAGAAGAACAGGCACGAGATCACATGAAAGCAACACTTCCAACGCTTGATTACTGGAAACGATATGAAGAACTTAGCGACGATGGACAGTTTGAAATGTTTAAGAAGCAGCTTATCGATGAGATTAATGAACTTCATATCGAAGGAATGCCTAAGGTTGAAAAGTTGAATGCTCTGGTTGGTGGCTATGTGAATTTGGCATATCCGTTACCAAGTGGCGCAAGTGTGAAGTTTTTAAATGACCAAACGACTTATTTAGGAAATCAATTGGAATCTGAGTTTGATGGAGACAGATGCTTTGGGATTTTAGCAAATATGGATTTTATTATGGTTTGCACCTATGAAGCAGAGGGCGCAAATCCAGAACTCTTGCTTTATAAAAAAAGATAGTGTTTTGCACAACAAAATTGTAATTTTCAAGAATCATTACACACATTAACGCGCTAAAGTAAAGGCTGAAAAATGCCACCCTCGATAGCCCGAATTATCGGAATAATATCGTTCTATGATAAATTGTGCAGAAAGAGTATATGGCAAGTCCATCCTTGCCATATGGTTCATGGACTTCACAGAGAAACGGTGATAGTTATTCAAGAGATAGCTACTCCCTCTTTGGAGCGCTCCCCAGGCTGCAATCGCTAACAAGTAATATTCGATTAAGTAACTAATAAGAATTAAGAAATCGCCTCCTAGAAATGGGAGGCGATTTTTGTATATAATGAAAGACTATAAGGGATAACTTAGTTAAGGAATAATTTAACAGAAATTTTATAAGGATAATTAGTAAAATGACTAATAGCAAACGACTTAATTACATAGACAATTTAAGATCGCTAACAGTATCGTTACTGATTATTTATCATCTTGCTATGGCATATAATACTTGGGGAGAACCTAATTACATATTCTTGGGCGAGACTAAATTTTTTTCTGCTATTGTAGTGTTGATAAGCCCATGGTTTATGCCATTGATGTTTCTTCTAGCTGGTATAGGAGCATTTTATTCACTTAAGAAAAGAAGTTTTGCGACTTTTATCAAAGAAAGATTGATTCGATTAGGTATCCCATTTGTATTCGGAATGTTAATCATTAATCCAATGCTAAGTTTTGTCGCAGATGTAACTCATAACGGATATCAAGGGAATATCCTCTCGCACTATGGAATATATTTTACACGTTTCACTGATTTAAGTGGCTATGATGGTGGGTTCACTTTGGGACATTTATGGTTTGTTATAGTGTTGATAGTTATATCAATTCTATCTAGTGGAATCATTAAGCTGTGTTCGAGAGTGAAATCAAATGCATTCAAGTTTGCGCTTAATGCTACATTAGTAGTGGTCGCTATTCTAGCGTATAATTTTAAATTATTAGGTAAGCCATTGATTACTTATCTCTGTGTATTTCTGTTGGGGTATTTCCTATTCAGTAATCAGGAATTTGTTAATAGACTAACTAAATTTAAGTGGCTTTTCACGTGTTTATTCATTGGGTCAGCTATCACAAACACAGTACTCTTTGTATTTGTTGGTAAGTACGAACTACTAAATAACATCTGTAATTATATGGCTTTTGCTACAGGAATTTCTGCGTTATTTTGTCTGGGAAATGATTATTTGAATTTTACTAATTCAATATGTCAGAAGTGTTCCAGATTGTCATATGTATTCTATATTGTTCATTTCCCAGTTGTTATACTATGCCAGTATTATACATCACTAATTGGGCTTGGAATTATTGCAAACTTCTTTGTTGGTGTAATAGCAGCAACAGTGGTAACTGCTTTGTTGTGTCTGATTATAGATACAAATCCCATTACTAGAGTATTATTTGGACTAAAGAATAAATGATAGCTTTACAAATTTGAATTTGACAAAGGAGGTACTTGTTGTATGGATGGGCAATGGGTTGTTTTTTTATAATGCAATTAATATATACAATCCCTATTATTGCTGCTATTGTTGGTGCTATTGTACTACCAATTGCAGGGTTAGTGTTGCGTAAATCAAAGCCACAATTATCTAAAAAATTGCTAATAATAGGCGGATTATGTTTTTGTGTAGTTTGTTTGATTTTGTTAACCAGTATATCTGGTGCGATATTTAGCGGAACATTAAGTATTTGAGTGTTATAAAATCCCAGTTTCGTCGAGCTGATGCGTTAGACAAGAAATTGAATTTAATCGCTCTATCCAACTTCGATAATGACAGATTTACATAAGTTGATATAGCTGATATGGGAAGGTGATCATTTATTTGTGATTTGCTATATAAGTATTACTAATCTAGCAATAGATGATATTGGATGATAACCTTGGGAAACGAATAAAATCAGTGGTTTTCATAATACTCGTTGTTGATAAATTGGTTATTTATGAGAGGAGACTGGCATCGGATTTTCGTGTAAGTTTTCGTGTTATGTCCTCGAGCTGTGGCAGGCTGCAATCGCTAACAAGTAATATTCGATTAGGTAACTAATAAGAATTAAGAAATCGCCTCCTAGAAACGGGAGGCGATTTTTGTATAATGATTGACTTAATCGAAAATATCCACAGGCTGTGAAAGAGTTTGATTACGATGAAACTTTCAATCGGAAGTAAGGTGTAAATGTGATTGAATTCCGATTGATGCAACGATATAATGGAATCGGAATTAAGGTGTAAATTCACTTAAGTGTCGGAGGGGTAACATGATAGCAAGACCGATATATCTTGAAAAGCTTATTGATAAGAAATGGAATGGAAGGATAAAGATTATCACAGGCATTAGAAGAAGTGGAAAAAGTACACTACTCTTTGAAATTTATAAAGATTATCTTTTGAATTCAGGCGTATCAGAGTCTGAAATTATTGCTATAGCATTAGATGATGATATAAACGAAATATATAGGGATCCTTCAGAAATATCAAAATATGTAAGAGAAAAGTGTGCCGATAAGGAAAAGAAATACTATGTATTTCTAGATGAAATCCAGTTCGCTATTAATAAAGAAGAAATCCGTGACAAAGATAAACCGATAAGATTATATAGTGTACTAAATGGTCTTTTGAAACTCAAAAACATAGATGTATATGTGACTGGTAGTAATTCAAAACTCCTATCAAAAGATGTCATGACGGAGTTTAGAGGAAGAGGCGATGTTATTCACGTTTATACATTATCGTTCTCAGAATTTTATGGTGCATCTGGATTGGATAAAGTAGATGCATACAACGAGTATGTAATGTATGGAGGAATGCCATATCTTTTGCAACTTGATTCAGATCAAGATAAGTTTGAGTATTTAGAATCTTTATTTGAAGAGATATATTTCAAGGATATTGAGGAACGCTACACAGTTCTATTGCCAGAGGTTTTGAGAAATCTTACGAGTTGCATATGTTCTTCGATAGGTTCTCTTACCAATGCAAGTAAAATAGCACGAACCGTGTCATCTGCTAAAGGAAAAAGCGTAGATTCCGAGACCATTAGCGCATATTTGGAATATCTTCAGGATGGTTTTTTATTCTCAAAAGCTGAAAGATACGACGTAAAGGGTAAAAGATACTTTGATTATCCATCGAAATATTATTGTACAGACGTTGGTCTTAGAAATATTCGTTTAGGATTGAGGCAGCAAGAAGAAACTCATATTTTAGAAAATATACTATATAACGAACTTCTATATAGAGGGTATTCAGTCGATGTAGGTGTCGTTGAAGTTGTAGAAAAAAATGAGGAAGGAAAGCGTACAAAGAAGTTATTAGAAATTGATTTCATAGCTAGAAAAGGGACTGAAAAGTATTATATACAGTCAGCATTAAGTATGGACGATTTGGAAAAACAGGAAGCAGAATTAAAGTCCTTGAGAGCAGTAAAAGATTCATTTAAAAAGATTGTAATTTCCAAAAGTTATGGAAAGAGCTGGGTTGATGAAGAAGGAATATTACGAATCAATATGATCGATTTTCTGCTAGATGCTAATAGTCTTAGAAGATAATAGTGTAAAGTTTTACGAACTTCGTGCCCTATTGACCGTTCTACAGGCTGCAATCGCTAACAAGAATATTTGATTAGGTAACTAATAAGATTTAATGAATCGCCTCCTAGTAATTGGGAGGCGATTTTTGTGTATAATGAAAACGTATAAGGGATAACTTAGTTAATGTATACTATAACAATATAAGACTATTGATAGGAGAAGAGCATGAGTAGAATACAGGTGCTTGTTGTGGATGATGATGAAGTAATTGCTCAGTCCACTTCAGAATATTTTAATATGTTTGGAGTTCAGACAGAATATGTGACAAGTTTTGAGGCGGCAGTTGAATATCTTGATTCAAATGTTATCTCACTTCTCTTATTAGATATAAATCTTGGGGCACAGTCTGGGTTTGAACTTTGCAAAAGAATTCGTGAGAAATACGATATGCCTATTCTATTTATCAGCGCCAGAACAAGCGATGATGATGTTCTTATAGCGTTAAATATTGGTGGCGATGATTATATCAAGAAGCCATTTACATTAAGTGTTCTATTAGCAAAGGTTAAGGCAGTTCTCGCGCGTTATGAAAAGGCAAAGGAATCCATACCTTTCGAGAAGAATGAATTGATGGAAGAAAAGAATGATAAGGGGCAGTATAAATTAGCTGAAGGTATTGTTCTAGATACAAATATGCACAGACTTATGAGAGACGGAAAAACTCTTAGTCTGAAGGATATGGAATATAAACTTCTTTTGTATCTTTGTGAGAATGTTGGAAAAGTAGTAACAAAAGACGAACTACTTAAAAATGTGTGGGACGATGAATTCATTGGTGAAGGAACAATTGCAGTTCACATAAGACATCTACGTGAAAAGATTGAAGATGATCCAAAGAATGCCAAAATAATAAAAACAATCTGGGGTGTAGGTTATATTCTGGAGGTTGTATGAAGAATTACTTTAAGATAGTAATTGCAATCGGAATTATATATATCCTTGGAATTGTAGGAGTCTATATTTTCTCTAATAGTATTTATTCCAGCGATTTTAGTTTTAAAGATAAGACAGTTATATTAAATGAGATAACTAAGTCTGCTGAACTTAATTGGGATAGTGGTGAAGAACTTGTTCAGGATGACTACGAGTGTGAATTTGTTATTTTGGATAATACATCTGAAGTGAAATATACCAATTGCAATCAAGAGAATATCCCAGAAAGAATATCAGTAGAGACCGCAATCAAGCAGAGATTTCCTTATGCATATGTTCTTAAAGATGATAAATGCATTGGTAGTGTAATTATTCTTGATAATGGTACAAGTTCAATTAATTCGATGCGTAACAGAATGCTTTTACTGATTGGTTCAAGTGGTTTACTAATTATTCTTGGAGCCCTTCTAATTGGCGCATATGTAAATAAAAACATCTATAAACCATTTAATCAGATGGAGGAATTCGCAGGAAAAATAGCTGAAGGTGACTTAAGTGCTTCACTAGTGATGGATAAGGAGAATATGTTCGGTTCTTTTACTGAGAGCTTCGATATTATGAAAGAAGAACTCATAAAGGCACGAGAAAGAGAAATAGCTCTTCAAAAGAAAGAGCGAGAACTAGTCGCATCTCTTAGCCATGATCTTAAAACACCAATTACTGGAATTAAGGTTACTACAGAATTGTTGCAGGCTAAACTAACTGGAACAGACGAGTCTTTTGCTAAGGACTATAATGACAAGCTCCAAAACATTATGAAAAAAGCTGATCAGATTGATAATCTTGTAAGTGATTTGTTCGAATCAACGCTTGATGATCTTGGAGAAATCAAGGTTAATCTTAGTGATGAAGATGCTAGTGTACTTAATGACATAATAGCCAGATACGATGACAGAAAACTCGTAAGATGTTCTGAATCTCTTTCTGTGATTATTAATATTGATTTAAGAAGAATGGGACAGGTTATTGGAAATATTATTTCTAATTCTTATAAGTATGCTAATACAGTAATTGATGTTGAGTATAAAGTTGTTGATGACTATCTCTCGATGCGCATAAGAGACTATGGTCCAGGAGTTACATCTGACGAGATAGGCCTCATTACCAATAAGTTTTACAGGGGTAAAATCACCAGCGAAAGTAAGGTTGACGGAAGTGGTCTTGGATTATATATCTCCAAAATGCTCATGACCAAGATGAATGGTGAACTTATCCCTGAGAGCGACGGAAATGGATTAGCAATAACGCTTCTAATACCATTAAGTTAATGAATTTGTGACCCAGTTAAGAATTTGATAAGAATTTGATAGTAGTCTGATAAAGAAGTAAATTAAACAGTCATATAGAATACAACTATAAAACAAAAAGCAGGGGTTCAAATCCTGGATTTAAGTTTAAGGAGAGTATTTATATGGCTGTTTCTATTTTAAAAACTCAAAAACTTTGCAAATCATTTTCTAATGGCGGCAATATGCAGCATGTTATTAAGAATCTGGATCTTGATATATATGAGGGTGATTTCACTGTAATCATGGGAGCTTCTGGCTCAGGTAAATCAACACTTTTGTATGCACTTTCAGGTATGGATAAGCCAAGCATGGGAAAGATTTTCTTTGGTGAAACTGATATTTCAGAGTATTCAAACGATCAGCTCGCAGTATTTAGAAGAGGTAACTGCGGTTTTGTTTTCCAGAGCGTTCATCTTCTAGAGAATCAGACAGTTTTGGATAATGTCTTAACAGGAGCACTTATTGTACAGAAGAATTCAAAAGAGCTTGTTAACAGAGCCAAAGAATTACTTACAAGGGTTGGCTTGGATGAAGAAGACCAAAAGAAGTATCCTAACCAACTTTCAGGTGGTGAGGCGCAGCGAGTAGGTATTGTTAGGGCAATTATTAATAATCCTAAGATTGTATTTGCTGATGAACCTACAGGCGCTCTTAATTCAGCTTCAAGTAAGGAAGTACTTGATATTTTTACTAGCGTAAATAAGAGCGGTCAAAGTGTCGTTATGGTAACACATGACTTTAAGACTGCACTTCGAGGTAACCGTGTAATCTTTGTTCGCGATGGTGGAATTGTCGGGGACCTTAATCTTGGGACATTTGATGAAGAGGATACAAAAAATAGACGAGATAGACTCTCGAATTTCTTAGAGGAGATGGGTTGGTAATGTTTAAGATATTAAGGCTTTCAGCATTCAATATTAATAAGAGTAAAAAAGAATCGTTGGCAATTGCTTTCCTGTCTTTGGTATCAGTACTATTCGTGGGAATTATTGTTACCAATGTTGGAAGAATCAATACAACCTTTTATGATAGTTTTAAGTCATCAGGTTCATATAATACTGTATTAAGTTTTCCTGCTGATAAGTATAGAGAAGATTGTAGAATAATTCTTGAAGAAGAATATGGAATTGAAGATGTCATTGAGGGTGATGCTCTCTTTTCAGTGGGCGCTTCAGTAATAGATACAAATGATGAGAAATATGGAATTAATATGTATTGGGTTACACCATCATTTGAGAAACAAATTGAAGACTTTGTTATGATTGAGAGTATCTCCGAAGATGAACTTAATTTGATAGCACATCCAATCTGGCTTCCTACATATTTTAAGCTTAATAGAGGATTTGAGTTGTCAGATGATTTTATTGTAGAGTTAAATGGAACAGAATATCCATTTACTATAGTTGGATTTTATGAGACAGGTTTGATGGCAGGTGATGCTACTGGTGTAAAGTGTGTTATTACCGAAGAGGATTATTTACTACTTGAACCAATCTGTAGCAGATTTGTGAATTTATTCTTTGATTCAGAGGATTTCCCTGTAAGTGAATATCAAGAGAAATGTGATGAGAGAACTTCTGAGAACGTAAGTACAGGAATGATAGGATTTAGTGAAGAAATCGAGAAGAATGCTGAAACACAATTTCTAAAAATGTTTATTAGTTTTGTTGGTTTTTTTTCTGTGATTACTCTTGCTTCAGCCATGTTTCTTGTAAGACATAAAATTGGTAATGATATTGAAGATCAGATGCAGCAGATTGGAGTTCTTGAGGCTCTTGGCTATAAATCAGGAGAAATATCTTTATCTTATGTATGTGAATATTTCTTATCAGGAGGTATTGGTGCATTAATAGGTGGATGTATTACATACCTTATTACACCAATATTTAATAATATTATCAGCGTAATGGTTGGTCGAACATGTAACTCTGATGCGAGTATTTGGAGTTCGGTAGGGGTGACAGTATTTGTAACACTGATTATTGTTATTTTTGCATTATCAAAGGCTCATTCTATAAAGAAACTTCCACCGGTAGTTGCATTCAGAAAAGGAATCAAGACACATCATTTTGGAAAGAATCTATTTCCTCTGGAGAAGTTGAAGTGGAATATTAATATTAGAATTGCAATGAATGATTTTTTTAGCGAATTCAAATCTTCAATAGGTATTTGTATTTGTATATTAATCTCTTCAATAGCTATCCTATTTGCCATTAGTGCTGCTTACTTCTTTAATGATGGATATATGGCTTTGGTTAGATTTATGGGTACTGAAGTGCCTGAAGTCACTGTTTTATTACAAGATGATACAGACATAAATGAGATTAATGCTGAGATAAGTCAAATGAGTGAAGTTAGAAAGACACTTTTGACATATGGTGATTTTACTCAGAAAATAAAAGTAATTGGCGCTGATGAATCTGGTACAATTGTTGTTTTCGATGACTATTCAGAAACAGAAAACATCGCAGTAAGTGAAGGAAGATTTCCAGAACATGATAACGAGGTAATGATCTCTGTTGGATGGAGAGAAAGGAGCGGATATAGCGTAGGGGATAGTATTACTCTTCAAGGTGATGATTCTACTAATAAATATTTGATCACAGGAATTGTAGGTGGAATGCTTAACGGTGGAACAGCAATTTATATGAA
Organism: Clostridia bacterium; assembly: GCA_024403775.1. Taxonomy (GTDB): domain Bacteria; phylum Bacillota; class Clostridia; order Saccharofermentanales; family Saccharofermentanaceae; genus Saccharofermentans. The sequence goes on from JAKSRE010000043.1 coordinate 9,171, forward strand.
TACTGATGGTCTTATAAGATTGAATCCAAATGCGACATTAAATAATATAGCTGTCTACCTTAACGATGGTGTAGTTAAAGAAGATTTTGAAAACAAGCTTAATGATTTGTATGGAGAAAGCATAAAAGTCGGTTCTATGCTTGATTTGGCAAAAGGACAAATGGAACCAATTGCTAATGTAACTAGAGTCTTTGCAATAGTAGCTGAATTCATAATTGCAGGAATTGTAGCAGTAATTCTTGGAATCATTTCAGTTTCAAGCGTTAAAAGAAAGAAGAAAGATATTGGAATAATGAAATCTCTTGGATATTCTTCAAAAGACCTTATGGCACAGATGGCAATGCGAATTTTACCTCCCACAATTGTAGGCGTAAGTATAGCTTCAATAGGTATCTTCTACATATATAGATATTTCTGGATTTCTACATTTTCTGTAGAAGTTGATGCTGTACCAGGAGTGGTTATAGTAACAGGCATTTTAGTAATCATGTTCTGCTACTTTGTGACTTATATAAGTGCTGGACGTATCAAGAAGATTTCGGTAACTGAACTTATGACGGAATAATTAGGATAACTAATAAGAATTAAGAAATCGTCTCTCAAGTAATTGGGAGGCGATTTTTATGTGTGCAATGATTGAATTAGTTGTTTCCTTCAAAAGTGTAGATATCTTAATTTTTAGCAATTAAATGCTAAGTTACTTCTGCTATTTTTTATGCATAAAAAATAGGTTGACACGTTTAGACCTCTGCGATACAATTGCCTTATATAAGAGGTCTACATATTTAGACCTGTGGAGGTGATTTTATGAAACTAACAGATGCAGAGTGGAAAATTATTGAGCTTTTATGGGAAAACAGTTCCCTTACGACAATGGAGATTATTCGTGAACTAAAGGATAGTCTGGGATGGGCAAAATCTACGACAATCACTCTCCTTAACAGAATGGGTGATAAGGGAAGTGTTAGATACGAGATTGAAGGCAAGACAAAGAAGTATTACCCAACAATTCAAAGAGAAGAAGCTGAATTGGAAGAAACAAAATCATTTCTTGATAAATTCTATAATGGAAATATTGGTCTTATGATCAGTAACCTTATTAAGCAAGAAGCATTATCAAAAGAAGACTTAGAGGAGATTGAGAAGATTATAAAGGATGGTGAATGATATGCGTTTATTTATGATCCTGAATGTCATTATTGCAGTAATATTCATCGTAAGAATGCTAATTGATGGTAAGATTTCTCGTAAACTTCAATATTCAATATGGTTAGTAGTGCCGATTTTTGTTTTATCATACTCTCTTATCAGCATTCCTGTGAGCATCAGACTTCCTAAGAAAGTGAACACATTTGTTTCTGAAGTAGTAAATGATAATCAGCGAGTGATAACTAATGTTCATACTAATAGATATGAGAGATATGTTCAGGAAAATGTAGTTCCTACAATTAATACTACACACAATGATAATAGTATTCCAGAGGTTCCAGCTGAAGCAGATAAACCAAATACTAACCCTGCAGTTATTCAGCAATATAATTCTTCAAATGCATCTGCAAAATCCAATCAGACTAAGCAGAATATTAGTGCTAAGAGTATTGCATTCGTGGTTTGGTTAAGTGGTGCTGTTGTAGTCGCTTTTGTATTACTTTTGAATAATATTCGATTTGTTCGTAAAGTTCATAGAACACGTAAGTATTATCGAAAAGAAGCACTTTGTAATCTTAAAGTTTATAAACTCAATAAGATTGATTCTCCATTTTTACTTGGCAGAAGTATATATCTTTCTTCAACTATGAATGATGAGACAGCAGAATATAAATATGCAGTGTGCCATGAGTGCTGCCACTATAAGCATGGAGATAATATTTGGCCATTTGTAGAGTATGTTTTTCTAGTTGTCCTTTGGTTTGATCCATTAATCTGGATAGCATATAAACTTGTTCAGCAGGATAGTGAACTTGCTGTAGATGAACATGTAGTAGAGATTATGGGAGATAGCAATAAAGCCGAGTACAGTAGAACTCTTGTTGGATTTATTGCAGCGATATCGAAAACAGACAATTATTTAACTGCTTCTACTTCTATGAATGGTAAGAACAAGAGTTTTATTAAGGCAAGAATCAGAGGTATTATGGAAGGAACAAAAAAGAGTATTGTAGCAACTCTTGCAATAGTAATAACTATTACTGGTATTGTTAGTTGTTCTATGATTAAGCCAGTAAAAACAATTGTGAATGACGTAGAGAAGGTTGCAGCGGATTCTCTATGGTTTGACTATACTAAGAAAGAGTTGGAAATTGTAGGTGATCCAACAGAATACAGTTATTTTTCAATTGTTTCCTTATATCCTACTACAGATGGATATGTGGCATTATTTGAAGGTTGTCCTAATGATAAATATGAACCATTTCGTAAGCTTCTAATGTATAATCAGGGCTTTGAACTTACTGATACCATTGAAATGACACCAGATATGCTTGGCGTAAATGAAGAAGCATCGATACAAGTAAGTGACCTTGCTGTTATTGATGGTAAGCCATGTGCATTAGTTAACTCTTACTATTTTGATGAGAATACATATGAAGTTGAGAATAAATGCTTCTTTCTTGATATAGACGCACAAGAGATTTCCAGTATCGATTATCTTAAAGAGACAGCTGGAAATAAAGGCAGCATTGAGTCTTTTGGTGGTTCGAGTAATGATTATGTTTATGTAGTAGTTTATAAGTATGAAGATAATAAATCATCATACGATATTATCTTTGGAAAAGATGGAGGTTTGGTAAAGAGTATTGATGTAGTTCAAACATTAGGTGTAGAAGAGGTATGGAGTTGTCATTTAGTGAGCGAGGAAGATGGAATTCTCTATTTTGTATGTAACGATACCAAATATTTAGAGATAGATACTTCTAACTTATCCACTAAAGTTAATGATCATTATGAGAGCCATGATGTCTATTTCGATTATTTCAATGCTTCGATTATTGAGAATGATGGTAAAACATATGTCGTTGATCAGGATGGTATTCTCTGTGATGGGGAAATAGCTATGCCTTTTAGTGCTACCTATGTGAATAAAACTTATGTTACTTTTGGTGCTCGACTCTTGTGGGCTAGTGATGATAGGTATGTAGTTCTATCCCAAACAAACTATGGTCGAGATTATAGTGTTTATACTTTTAATAAAGCTGAATCTAACCCTAATGCAGGTAAGACAATTCTCACTGTTGGATGTGCTGAGATGGACGGATTAATGTCTGTATTCATAGCAGAGGCCATTTCTGAATTTAACCAAAGTAATGAGAATTATTTTGTTAAGCCAGAAACATACACTTATTCGACGTATAGGTATGATGGTGACGCATCGGATGCACAGCACTTCTTCATGGAGCAGGATGCTTCGATAGCCAATCAATTGGCAATAGATATGTTAAGTGGTGAGGGACCAGATATAATACTTGGTGCTTACGATTTTACTCAACTCAATAACGAGAACTATTTATATGATCTTTCGGATATTGTGGACGAGATAGATGTTGAAGTTTTTGATAATGTGATAGAAGCATCAAAAACAAATGGTAAGCTTTACCAAATGCCATTAAGTTTTTTTCTATCGGGTATTTATGCACCTAATTGGAAGGTTGAGGGTGAAGTAGGATTTACATTTGATGAATATGCTAATTATGTTGACAAAGGCTGTAATGGTACAAATCCTATGCAATTAGGAAGAATGGATTTTTTCTATCAATGCATGTTATCTATGTCAGATGAATTCTTTGATGAAAAAGGTAATGTAAGTTTCCAAAATGATGCTTTTTATGAGCTTGCTAAGTATTGCCGTGATAATGTCCCAGAAGAGATAGTTGAAGTTGAACTACATCCTGGTGACGTAATAGATTGGGCAACTGAGCATTATACTTACAGGAGCCTGGATATGCAAGATTATATTATTAAGCGTTCTTTTGCTGGAAGTATCCTTGGATTTTATGGTATTCCATCTGTAGATGGTCGTGGACCAACGATTAGCATTTTCGATTCAATCGCAATTTCTGCAGCTGCTAGTGACTATGACGGTGCTAAGGAATTTCTTAAGTTTTTCTTTAGTTCGGATTCAGAGCGTTTCTGGGGTGATTCACTTAATATTGGTATACCTGTAATTGTTTCTGCAAGTAACAAGCTTGCAAAACGAGAGATTGATTTACATAATGAGAATTATGATGATATGCTTACGCGAAGTACAGAGGCTGAACTAACGCAAAATGGTATTTTTAGATTTGATTATGATCTAATCGATGATTATACCAGTATCATAAGAAGTGCGTCGGTTGTTGGTTCGATGGATAAGAATATCGGAATTATTGTAATAGAAGAGATTCCTGCTTACTTCACTGGACAAAAGCCGATAGAAGATGTTGCAGCCATTATAGAGAACAGAGCTCAGACGGTTATTGAAGAAAGAAAATAATATACTTGGATCAATAAGAATACAGTTGTTGAGTACAATTGTGAGAATTACACGTTCAATTGAACGTTATTCAGGCTGCAATCGCAAACAAGTAATTCTTGTTTGTAAAATAGTTTTAAAACATAGTAAAACCGCCTGTTCCAGGTGGTTTTATTTTTGTATTTTGATTACTGGGTAAAAGCAGTATTAATTACTATAAGTATTATTAGTTTAGTCAGATAATTCGGTGTGAATTTTTATAACTAACTTGTTTAGAAGCATCACTTCGGTGGTGCTTCCTTTTTTATGCTAAGAATGGACAGAGTCAATTTCTACAAAAATGTCAGTTAGCAACTGCTAACCATTGTGCAAAAACATATGTTGACATATTCATATGAATGGCATATCATATGAATCATAAAACATATGAATAAGTGTTCATATAATAAAGTGAACAGGGGGACGATATCATGTCAGAGCAGGAACATAATTTCCTCAAGGTAGTAGATTTAAAGAAAGGATTCGGAAGCGGAACCAGTCGCCAGGAAGTATTAAGAGGTATGAATTTTGCCGTAGCTAAGGGAGAATTCTGTGTCCTTTTGGGACCGTCAGGTTCAGGTAAATCTACACTGCTAAATATTATCGGAGGTATAGACGGAGCCGATTCGGGATACATCTCAATAGATGGAGATAAGCTTGAAGAGATGGATGAAAAGACACTTACAAACTATAGAAGAAAGCACCTGGGATATGTATTTCAGCTTTACAATCTGATACCAAATCTGACTGTAAAGGAAAACATTGAAGTAGGTGCTTATTTATCTGACAATCCACTTGATATTGATGAACTTTTGGCAACGCTTGGTCTCTGGGATCATAGGAACAAGCTTCCTAATCAGCTTTCAGGAGGTCAGCAGCAGAGAGTGTCAATCGGAAGAGCAATCGTTAAAAATCCGGATATTCTTCTTTGCGATGAGCCAACAGGAGCGCTTGACTATAACACCTCAAAGGAGATTTTAAAACTTATCGAAGATGTTAACCAGAAATACGGAAACACAATCATTATGGTAACTCATAACGAAGCGATTAAGTTTATGGCAGACCAAGTGGTTAAGCTTCGTGATGGCGTTGTAAGAAGCAGTGTACATAACGATGAGAAAGTATCCGCTATGGAACTTGAATGGTAATTTGGAGTTGAGAATATGTCAGGAAAAGCAATTAAAAATCCACTTCTTAAAAGAGTTCCAAGAGAATTCATAGGAGACTGGAAGAAATATATTATCGTTACTCTTTTTCTTGTTGTAATGATTGGTGCCACAGCAGGAGTATATGTAGCAAATATCTCAATGATGTCAGCTTTTGATACACTTGAAGAAGACTATATTCTTGAAGATGGCCATTTTGAATTAAAGTCAAAATCAGATGAGGATTTGCTTAAAGCTATCGCTACAGGAGATATGGCTGATCTTCGTACTTACTATACAAATAAAGCCTATAACGAACTCGAAGAAAGATTTGACGAAGAGTTCAAAAGTGAATTTGACAGCCGCTTTAATGAAGAATTTGATATCCAATTTGAAGATGAGTTTAATACAACTTTCGAAAAGCAAATTGAACAAATGGTAAGAACTCAGGTGGAGGGCGCTAATCTTCCAGAAGAACAGATTGTTTTGATGGTTGAAAGCGCAATTGAAGAAGCCTACGCTTCAGAAGATTATGAAGAGGCATATAACGAAGCGTATAATTTTGCTTATGATGAGGCTTATGATAGTGCCTTTGAGGAAGCATACGATGAAGCATATGCAGAAGCTTTGGCAGAAATAGATAGTGAGATTGAAAAAGAAATATCTGATGCAGAAGAGCGCTATGAACTAAATAGCGAGGATTTTGAGGCGGCACCTGTAACTATTTATGAGAATTTCTTTGTAAATCTTGATGAGAACAGCGAGAGCAGAATCAGAGTTTTTACATATCAGACAAATGTAAATCTCCCTTGTATTCATGAAGGACGACTTCCATCAAATGCAAATGAAATTGCAATCGACAGAATGCATGCTGATAATAGGGGCATTAATGTTGGCGATATCATAAACATTGGTGGCAGGGAAATGGAGGTTGTAGGCCTTATTTCACTTGCTAATTACACAACACTTCATGAGAGTAATACTGATACAATGTTTAATGCATTGACATTTGATGTTGGTCTTGTTACAGAAGAAGGCTTTGAGCTACTTTCAAAGGATAGAAATATCCACTATATGTATAGCTGGATTTATAATAGCGATCCTGCTGATAAGATTTCAGAGAAGACTGCTGGTGACAATTTCCTTAAGGCATTAATCACTCAGGTTGCAGCTTCAGATAATGAGATTGAAGATGTCCTTCCTGCCTATGTTAATCAGGCTATTACTTTCGCTCCTGAAGATGTTGGTGGCGATATGGCTATGGTAGGAGTGCTTCTTTATATCTTTATTGGAATAATTGCCTTTATTTTTGCAGTTACTATTAGTTCTACTATTGCAAAGGAAGCTTCAGTTATCGGTACACTTCGTGCATCTGGATACACAAAGAGCGAACTTATTTGGCACTATATGGCGATGCCAATTATAGTTACACTGCTTTCTGCAGTAGTTGGAAATGTCTTAGGCTACACATTGCTTAAAGAAGCAGTTAAGTCCCTTTACTATAATAGCTATAGTCTCCCGGTATTTAAGACTTTGTGGAGTAGTGAGGCTTTTGTTAAGACTACATTAATCCCACTTGTTCTGGTGCTTATAGTAAACCTTGTGGTTATCACATATAAGCTACGTTTATCTCCATTAAAGTTTTTAAGACATGATCTTAAGAGTGGTAAAAAGCGTAATGCACTTGAACTACCAAACTGGAAGTTCTTTACAAGATTTAGAACAAGAATTCTTTCTCAGAACAGAGCTAATTATTTAATCCTTGCTTTTGGTGTTATCTTTGTTATGTTTCTTATGACATTTGCTAATGCAATGCCTGATACACTTAACCATATTAAGGATACTATTGGAGATACACTTTTTGCTGATTATCAGGTTATCTTAAAGACAGATGAAGATGATGATGGTAATGCTATTACTACTTCAAATCCTGATGCAGAGAAATTCTCAATTACTGGCCTCATTTATAAGGGGGAGATTGATGAAGAAATTTCTGTATATGGCTTTATGAATGAAAGTAAATACTTCGAACTTCCTGGATTAGGTGAAGGTGAAGTAGTTATCTCTGATTCGTTTGCTGATAAGTATGAGATTAAAGTAGGCGATGTTGTTGTTCTTGAAGAAGAGTACGAGAACGTATCTTATGAGTTTAAGGTGGCTTATATCAAGGAAGCCAGCAACATTATGGGTGTGTTTGTAGATATTGAATCCTATAATGAGATTTTTGATCTTGATGAAGAATCTTTTTCAGGCTTCTTATCTTCTACACCAGTTGAAGATGTCGCAGAGAAGTATATTGCAAAGACGATTACCAGCGAAGATTTGCTTATGCAGGTAAATCAGCTTGATCATTCAATGGGAGGAATGCTTGATTACTTTGGTTATGTTTGTGTAATTATGGCAGCGGTTCTGATTTATCTTTTGACTAAGATAATTATAGAGAAGAATGAGAATGCAATTTCAATGACAAAGATTCTGGGATATAGGCCAGGTGAGATTGCTTCTCTCTATCTTGTAAGTACAACATGGGTAATGCTTGTAGTTGAGCTTTTTGCTGTATTTGCCGGAAGAATTCTTATGGGAATCGTTTGGAAAATTTTCCTTAAGAGTATGCCAGGCTGGTATCCATTTTATATGGAGAATATGTCTACAGTAAAAATCTTTGTCCTTGTATTCCTGGCTTTCCTTGTAATTATGTTCTTTGATTATATGAGAATCCGTCGTATCCCAATGGATGAAGCACTTAAGCGAGTTGAGTAAAGCAGAACGTACAGTTATAAGCAAGCAAAATTATCACAACAAGGTATCTTTTGGATTGGCTAAACTTATGGAAAAAGGATGAAGAAAAAAGTATCAGTTTACAGAAATCTGAAATGCGATTTATTTGTTGACAAAATTTGAGCAGAATACTACAATCAACAAAAACAGAAAGGAAAACGAACATGTCTACAAGCACTATTCTTAGACTAAAGAAGATGGATAAGCGAATGACAAAGCGTCATGCGTCTGCTTGTGGTGGCAAAATATATATGTGAGTTTTCTAGAAATAATATAAAATATAACAGATATCACCATTAAGCAGAATAGAAGCTTAATGGTGATTTTTTTATTTGGAGGAAAAGACAATGAGTATTTCAATCAGAAGATTTGAAGATAAAGATGCGGCTCATGTAGCAGAATTGATTAAGTATACACTTAGAACTTGTAACAGCAAGGATTATTCGCCTGAATATATAGAGGCTAATGTAGAGTCACACACACCAGAAACAATGACAGAATATGCACATAATGGTCATTTCTATGTTGTAGTTGATTCAGATAGAATTATTGGCATCGGAGGTATAGCGGGTTTTTGGGGTTCAACTACAGAAAGCATTCTGTTAAGTATTTTCGTTCATCCAGACTATCAGGGCAGGGGGATTGGAAAACGAATAATAGCTACTTTGGAAGAAGATGAGTACTTCCTTCGTGCTGGTAGAATTGAGATTCCTGCATCAATCACAGGCGTTCCATTCTATTTGAAATGTGGCTACACATATAAGAGCAATGGGACTGAGCCAGATGAAGAAGGATTAATCAGATTAGAAAAGTTTAGAGAGGTCAGGTGATAGCGATGGAAATCAGATATGTTAAGCCTGAAGATGATAGACTCGAGATTAGTAATATCTATGAGCAGAGCTGGAAAACAGCCTATAAGGGAATGATTCCAGATAGTTTTCTAGAGTCTATACCAAAGGGTAAATGGTGCAAAGGAATTGATTTACCAGGTCGTAAATCAATGGTCTTCATAGAGGATGGAAAGTTCATAGGAACAAGCAGTTTCTGCAAATCAAGATTTGATAAATGGCCAGATAGTGGTGAGATAGTGTCTATATATTTTTTGCCAGAGTACTTTGGTAAAGGCTATGGAAAAAGATTGATTGAAGCGGTAATAGAAGAACTTCGCAAGGATGGTTACAAGGATATTTTTCTCTGGGTTCTGGAAGATAATACTCGGGCTCGTAAGTTCTATGAGAAATGTGGATTTGAGAAAACAGAAGATTATCTTGATGATATTATCGATGGAAAAGCTATTAGAGATATACGTTATATAAGGAGATTTTAGTAATGACACATAGAGAATTAGCAAATGAATATTTTGGTAGAAAGTTCCACTGTTCTCAGGCAGTTCTCGCAGCATTTAAGGATGAGGTTGGACTTACTGAGAAGCAGGCATTGAAGCTTGGAGCGTGCTTTGGATCAGGCATGAGAAAAGGTGAGGTTTGTGGTGCATGTACTGGCGCTTTGATGGTACTGGGACTTCTGTATGGACAGTACGATAAGACTGATCCACATAGCAGAGAAGTTGCAAATCAGGTTAACGATCTTATGATGAATAGATTTGCTGAAGTATGTGGATCTT
>JAKSRE010000044.1 GCA_024403775.1 Clostridia bacterium
CTTCAAAAGGGTGTATCGTAACCAACTGATAGTGCACAACTGCAGCAACAAGTAAAGGATGATCATCCGTTGTATTCACATATTCAACTAGTTCATCTATCAATTCCGGAATATCAATATATTCAGGCGGAATATAATCTGGTTTGCCTGTTTTAGAATCATATACTGCGAACAGAACACCCGGAGGCATTGGTCCTCTAAAACCAATTTTTTCTTTTGAAGCACCTTTCTCTACTAATTTTTGCACATCAAGAATCAGTTCCTTTGAAAAAGCTTCTTTACGATTGACCTTTTCCTCTAAAAAATTAAGAGCAAGGAAATAATTTCTTACTTCTTGTTCTGGTTTCAAAAAATGCTTTCTATCATCGCTTTCTATTGCTTCATCTACTTGCTTTTCCGATAATGGGTTACCTTCTATTTTATTAGAAGCATATGAACTTTTCTTCTTAGAATTCTTACGCAATTTATTTGCAACAGTTTTTGAAAGTTTAACAGATGACGCATTATATCTATTTTTATCAATCTCAGTAATATATTTTAGAATATCGTTTGATAATGTAATTTTAATCATAAAAACACATCCTTTCAAAAATTATTATACTCAAAAGGATGTGTATGGTCTATTAAAATTACACTATTTTTACACTATTTTTCACTATTACTTAAATAGGGAAATCTGAATTTACGGTATCCCTTATTTTGTAGTATCGATTACAGGTATTCCAAATATATTAATTCTGATTCCTGTAATATAATCTCCATCTAAATCATGCGTCAATCTCATCACCATTTCTTCTTGGAATAATATTAATGTGAAAATGCGGCACCGTATTCTCAAATTATAGCCTGAACCTATTCTTCATACTCTAATGCTGACATAAACTCATAAAAATCATTAAATAATACTTTTATTTCGTTTTCAGTTATTTCGCATTTGTCCATCCAGATAACTACAATCTCACCCGAATTCAGATTAACGCATATTAGATTACTCCCCCAATCTATCGCAAAAGGCAAATAATAAGATGGAAATACTTTTTCCTTCACAAACTTCAAATACATACTTTCCATTGTATATCCTGTTTCATTTTTATATTTAATAGGCAAAAAAGTATTAATAGTAATTTCTATATCTGCTAATTCTGAATAAAAATAATTTCTTTCAGGTCTTCCTCCATTATAAATCTTGTAAAGTTCAACTATAGGCTGCGGAACTTTAACGTGTGTAGACTCATAAAAATACCTAATATCATCATCTGAGATTGGATTCATAGAATCAGAAAATACATTTGAACCTACTTTTTTCCTAAATATCTTTTCAAACATAATTACCCCCTCCTGAACGATATTATCAAAATCATCTTACTCAATCATTATGGTTCCTAACTCTTTATATATATTTTTTCCTCTTTTATATATTTCTTCAAATATAGGATATTCTTTTCCACTTTCCAATGAGAAGTTCTCCAGTTTTCTTATACCTGTCTTCACACGGCAAGGTGTCTTTCCTTCTTCTGACTGATTCTTCACATCAAATATAATTACTAAAATAGCTGGCTTTTGTTCTCCTGAAGGTGTAGTAATCATACCTTTATATTCACGCTCCTTGAGTGGCCATTTTATTCCACTTTCTTTTGTAGGAAGCCAATGAACAGTTGCTTTCTTTGATGTAAGCATCCAATTTATCTTAAAATCATATTCTTCCTCTCGAGGATTTTTGCAATCCAAAAATTCCTCAACCATCTTGAGTCCAATTCGCATTCCATAATTCACTTCTTTGCTTTCAAGAACGCCTTTACGAGCATAAATAGATAATTTAATCAAATACTTTCCATCTGGAACATCATAAGAGAAACCATTATAAATCTTTTTTTCGTCTAAAGTCGTATACCATTTTTCTTTTTGGGAATAGTACTCTTTTCGTCCAAAATCAAGTGGTATTTCTACTCCATCACCTTGGAATTCATTTTTATCGAAGTTATGAAAAAGTCCAATATCTGTAATCCACAATCCATTTTTTACTGTAATATTAAATCCATCATATGTTATAACTTCTTCCCATTCATTAGAAAATGGTTCATCGTACCCTTCTACACTAATCAAAACTTCCCCAAAATCAACCGCTGGTATAGGTAGCCAACTCCCATCTTCCAAGGATTTTAAATATTTCTTTTTATCTTTTTGCAAAAGAGCTAATAACTTTTTTGATCTAATTTTCTCCTTAGACATAAAATCACACATAGAATCCACTGAGAAAATACTATATCCATATTCTGATGTTGTAATTACTTTTTCCATTATCAATTCCTTTCATTGGTGGGACAACTTAGCCCGTATAATCAAACAATATCGTACTAATCTACTGTAATAAAATATAAATTTAGTTGTTATTCTACGAAATAAGGTTATCCATGATTTTTCTTTTGAACATGGTGAGCCTCCCAACAAATTAGTACTTACACCTTTTTGTATAGAATACACTTTTTCAAATGTCTTTTTGAGATGATACTACACTTTTCTGTTTCAAGACAAATAACAACAATAAATTTCAAGGTATAAAAAAAGCCTTGAAGCAATAGCTTCAAGACTTTCCTGGCGGAGGCGGTGAGATTCGAACTCACGTGCCGCGTAAACGACAAACAGTTTTCAAGACTGCCTCGTTATGACCACTTCGATACACCTCCGTGTAAACGTGCTTAAGTATGATACTCAATATATTAGTATTTGTCAATAACTAAATGAAATTTTGTTTAAAACTCTTCTTATAATAAATGTGATACTATAGATTAATAGGAATTTGAGGAGTAACTTACACTATGTCTTCAACCATTTTTGTAAGCTTAGTATAGAAGAACTTACAAACGCTGTAAAAATGGTTTATATAGCGTTGAAGAGATTTATACTTATTACCATCAATAAAATCAATTTGTATGGCCTTAGAAGCGATTTAAAGTGCGTTCTAAGCATTAATCCATATGCTATATCTGATAGGCAGTAATATTAGGTAAAACTAACCTACTTGTGGAACTTTTCCAGTAAAGGAATTGTACCTATATTTCATATGTTAGATAGTGTTGGTTTCTTCACAAAAGATGTTGAAAATCTATGCTATTCATATAAATCTATTATAAATATACATAGATTCTAATCTATGTATTAAAAGAGTACTTCTTAATGATTTTAATAGAGAAATTGTACCTCAAGATTAGTTTTTGACTACTATAACAGTAACCTGGAAAGTTATGTTCCTTATGGAATTGATTTTATTTTAAAGTCATATGAATATTGTAGTGATTCCAATAATACTGAAAGATTAATTATACGTTAATTAATGAATCTAATATCAAGCGACAGGAGATTCTTGATAACTTAAAAAATCACGATGCCTGTATTATGACTGAATCTACTTCCATAATGCATTTTGCTAGACTTCCATCTATGCCTATTCCTATAACAAATAGTGTTATTGACGGTTATCCCAGAAGTGTTATCTTTTATGCCAGAAATGAAGAAATTCTACTCAGTTTTGCAAGAATTATTGACAAAATTAAAGGGGATATACGATTATATTCGCATATCCCCTGTTATTATCTATTATTCTAACGACAATTAAATCAAATTACTCAGCAAGTAACTTAATAAGACGATCAAGATCATCATAGTTCTTATAATCAATAACAAGCTTACCCTTACCAGTTGAAGTATCAGATAACTTAAGTTTTACTCTTGAACCAAGAACCTTCTTAAGTGATGTCTCTACTTCCTTGGTACTAATTTGAACCTGCTCGCTAACTTCAGGTTTTACTTCTTCTTCACTTCTCTTACCTGAAGCAGTACTTAAATTAACAAGTCTTCTAATATATTCCTCAGCCTGACGAACTGACATATCCTTTGCAATAATAACATCAGCTGCTTTTCTCTGCTCTTCACCATCTTTAAGTGCAAGAAGTGCCTTTGCATGACCAGCAGATAAGTCACCATTCACGAGGAAATCCTGTAATGATTCATCGATATTTATCAATCTAATAGTATTAGCAATTGTAGCTCTTGGCTTACCCAGTTTCTGAGCCAACTGCTCCTGTGAGAGCTTATGAGTCTTAAGAAGATTATTCATAGCCATAGCTTCTTCAAGAGGATTCAAATCTTCTCTCTGAAGGTTCTCAATAAGAGCCTGCTCCATTGTCTGCTCATCAGTTAATTCACGTACAATTGCAGGAACTACCTCGAGACCAGCTAGACGAGAAGCTCTCCAACGTCTCTCACCAGCTACAATTTTGTAGCCATTTCCCTTCTTTTGCACGATAAGTGGCTGAATTACACCATGTTCTTTAATAGAATCAGCTAACTCCTGAAGTGAATCTTCATTAAACTTCTTACGTGGCTGATCAGTGTTTGGAGCTACATCATTTATCTTTAATTCAATTACAGAATCTCTCTTATTCTCAACAAGACTCTCTGTTGAGAGAAGTGCATTTAATCCTTTTCCCAGGCCTTTATTAGTTGCCATATTTAACTCCTTTATATTGATACGTATCTATATATTAAACAGTTTTAGTTCTCTTAATTACTTCTTTTGCAAGTTTCTCATAAGCCATGCCACCCTTTGATTTCTTATCATAATCACAGATGGTCTGACCATAACTTGGAGCTTCACTCAGGCGTACATTTCTAGGGATCTCAGTATCAAATACCTTATCACCATAGAATTTAACTACTTCTTCCTTAACCTGACGTGCTAACTGAGTACGTCCATCAAACATATTAAGAAGCACACCAAGAAGCTTGATATCTGGATTGAGTTTTTTCTTAACGAGATTTATTGTGTCATTAAGTAAGCTTAATCCCTTGAGTGAGAGATAATCACCAAGAATTGGAATAATTATATCTGTAGATGCTGTTAATGCATTAATTGTGAGAAGTCCTAATGTTGGTGGGCAGTCAATGATAATATAATCATAATTTTCCTTAACTTCTGCCAATGCAGTCTTAAGTATCTGCTCACGTGATATTGCGCTTACTAATTCAATTTCTGCACCTGCGAGATTAATATCTGTTGGACAGATATCTACATTCTTTGTCTCTGTTTTAACGATAACCTCGCTAATTGGCTTCTCATCGATTAATACATCATAAATTGATGTCTCAAGTGTTGTCTCATCAATACCCATAGAACTTGTACTATTACTCTGTGGATCCATATCAATTACTAACACTTTTTTCTTTTTTAAACCCAGATATGCAGCAAGACTAATAACAGTTGTAGTTTTTCCTACGCCGCCCTTCTGGTTTACAACAGATATAATTGAAGTCATTTCTTTATATCTCCTCTTTATTAATATAATTAATTACATTAATATTGTATCATTTTATCAGTTTTCTTATATTTCATTATCTTTACATATGAAATGTTCCACGTGGAACATTTCATTTTATTCACGCAATATTGTGCAATAATTTAAATAATTGTTCCACGTGGAACAATTGTAAAATCATATCATTTCTATAGAACAATTAATTCAAACAAAAAAAAGAGAATGTTCCACGTGGAACATTCTCTTCTAATAACCATAAAACCAATAAATTATGTATCAATATTAGCTGATTTAGCATTCTCCTGAATAAAGTTCTTACGAGGTTCAACAACATCACCCATAAGGAGTGTAAATGTCTCATCAGCCTGTTGTGCATCTTCAAGTGATACTCTGAGAAGTTTACGAGTAGCAGGATTCATTGTTGTCTCCCACAACTGTGTTGAACTCATCTCACCAAGACCCTTATATCGCTGGATTGTTGGGTTTGTCCAACCTGTCTTTTCCTTAATAGCTTCAACTTCCTTCTCATCATAAGCATAGTATGCTTCTTCACCCTTAAATACCTTAAACAAAGGTGGGCATGCTATATAGATATTTCCATTATCAACAAGTGGTCTTAAATATCTGAAGAAGAATGTGAGAAGAAGTGTACGGATATGAGATCCATCTACATCGGCATCGGCCATGATAATAATCTTATGATATCTAAGCTTATTAATATCAAAATCATCACCAATACCTGTACCAAGAGCCATAACTACTGGCTGAAGTTTCTCATTTGAATATACCTTATCAATTCTTGACTTCTCTACGTTAAGCATCTTACCCCAAAGTGGAAGAATAGCCTGATACTTACGAGCACGGCCCTGCTTAGCAGATCCACCGGCTGAATCACCCTCAACGATAAAAATCTCGCAAAATTCTGCTTCATTTGACTGACAATCAGCGAGCTTACCAGGAAGTGCATTAGATTCAAATACAGTCTTTCGACGAGCCATATTACGAGCATTTTTAGCTGCTGTACGAGCACGGGAAGCTGACATACACTTTTCCATAATGATCTTAGCTACATCTGGATGCTCCTCAAGATAAGTCATAAACTTATCAGCAACTGCCTTCTCAACCATTGGTCGAATCTCTGCATTACCAAGCTTAGACTTAGTCTGGCCTTCGAACTGTGGCTCAGGAAGCTTAACAGAAATAATAGCAGCAAGACCTTCTCTTGAATCCTCACCCTGGAACTTCTCGTCGCCATCCTTAAGGAACTTATACTTCTTAGCATATTCATTAATAATACGGTTCAAAGCAGTTCTAAATCCAGTGAGGTGAGTACCACCTTCAACTGTAGCAATATTATTTGCGTAAGAATAAACTGTCTCCTGATATGAATCATTATACTGGAGAGCAATCTCAACAAAGCAGTCACCTTCACGTGTTGCAAAGTAGATAGGTGAACCAGTAAGAACTTCCTTGTGCTTATTGAGATATTCAACGAAAGAGATAATACCACCATCATAATGGAGATACTTAGTAACAGGCTCATCACCTCTGTTATCGCACAAATTGATAGTAACTACCTTATTAAGGAAAGCCATCTCACGATAACGTGTGATCATTGAATCAAAATCAAAGATAATGCTTGCAAAAATCTCATTATCTGGAAGGAAAGTAGTAGTTGTACCAGTATCAGTTACATCACAGTTGCCTACGATATGAAGCTGCTCAACTGTCTTACCTTTCTCAAAGCCAATCTGATAGATATTACCTTCACGACGAACCTGAACAACCATCTTAGATGAGAGAGCATTAACTACTGAAGCACCTACGCCATGGAGACCACCAGAGATACTATAAGCACCGCCACCGAACTTACCACCAGCATGAAGTACTGTATGAACAACCTCAACAGTAGGAATACCCTGCTTTGGATGAATACCAACAGGAATACCTGAACCGTTATCCTTAACAGTAACAGAACCATCTTTATTGATTGTTACATCGATAGTGTCACAACGACCTGCAAGAGCCTCATCTACTGAGTTTGCAACGATCTCATAAACGAGATGGTGAAGTCCTCTAGGAGTTGTATCACCAATATACATACCAGGACGCTTACGTACAGCTTCAAGTCCCTCAAGAACCTGAATCTCATCTTCACCATAAGCTTTCTTATTACCTGTATCAAACTCATCCTGACCTTCAGTTAAATTGTCAAGATTTTTTGATTTATCTTCATTATAATCCTCAGTAAGAGCTCGTGGATTCTCAGCAAGATTACGAAGTTCATCATCACCAGCATCTTCTACAGGCTGAAAATAAATATCAACCACTTCTGGGGATGAATTGTTTAAGTTCTTCTCTTCATTGTCGCTCATTTTAAAAACTCCTTAATTATCACTATAAGAAATAACCTTTAAGTGATCTGTAGCATTGTTAAACGCTTCTGTATAACACTTACAGACATAGGACTTACATAAGTCCTGTCGGCTGTAATAATCACTGATTTGGAGATATCTCCAGGTATATATTCAAGACGCTCAGAATCATCCTCAGCCTTGATATATGAGTTAAAATCATTAGAAGTAGCTGAGACACTCTCAAGGTCAATAACAGCAACTACAGAATTAGAATTTACTGTTACATCTCCACCCAAATGAACATACATAAAAACACCTTTTAAACCAGTAATTTTAAGCGAATACTTTAACTAATATATTATACCATAAAAGCTCATTTTGAGCCAAAAATCTCACCGTTATTAACGTTATAAAAACGAATATTATCAAACAGATTTTTGTCCAGAATTTCATTCAAAATAAACTCTTTATCAGTACATGTAATGAATATCTGAGTATCCTTAATATTTGATATAAGACTTCGTCTTCTATTCTTATCTAATTCAGAAAATACATCATCCAGAAGAAGAATAGGGGAAGTAGACGTAAATGTTTTTATACAGTCTAATTCGGCCAATTTAAGCGCCAGAGCAGCTGATCTCTGCTGACCCTGGGAAGAATATGATTTCATAGAGATACCGTTTAATTTGATATCTATATCGTCTTTATTAAGTGCTACAGAAGCAAAACCCTTATCAATATCAACCTGACGTGAAGATTTAATCTTATTTAACATATAATCGCTCATTAAAGCCTGTATAGCGTCAAAATCTGGGCCTGCTATACGGTTATTAATGAAATCATCTTCAAAGTCATCTCCAAGGCGTAATTTGAGCTCTTTAACGAGTAATTCGATTAATCCTGATACAGACATATAGGATAAAGATAATTCTTCCTTGGAATCAGATATTCTTGAATGATGATTAAAAGCAAATCTTGAAAGCATAAGAACAAATCTTAAGCGGTAATATACAATCTTGGAAGATAAATCAGACAAATTGATATCATAATAATCAAGAATGGATTCATCAATATTAGAACTATATTTTTTAAGATATACATTCTTCTGATTTAAAATGTGGCCATAAGAATTAATCAGGTCAAAATAAACAGGTGAGACCTTGGAAATAAGTACATTTAGGAACTTACGACGATTAGAAGGGGCACCTTTTACGATATTTAAGTCCTCAGGAACGAACATAACAGTGTTACAAATGCCTATATATGAGGAAACTTTACGAATATCTATATTATCCTGATAAAGCTTACGCTTCATGGTATCCAGATCGTATTTTACACATAAATCTGTACTATAATTATCTACTTCATCACATAAAGACATATTTATAGAGAAATCTTTGGATCCAAATTTAACCAGTTCTCTTTCTTTATAAGTTCTGTGCGAAGTAAGACAGGAACAGTAATTTATTGCCTCAATGATATTAGTTTTACCCTGAGCATTCTGTCCATAGATAACATTAACAGAAGGCCCAACCTCAAGATTGAGCCTTCCATAATTACGATAATTAATTAATTCAATATTTTTGATATACATTATCTTCTGATAGGGAGGATAAGATATACATAAGCTTCACCCTCAATAGGGCGAACGATACATGGTCCCAAAGCACCATTAAATTCAATCTTAATCATCTCATCATCGATATTCTTAAGTGCATCGATAAAGAATCTTGCATTAAAGTCGATATCAATAAGATCACCTGAGATAGAAGCTGAGATTTCTTCCTTAAGGTTACCAGCATCTGTATTAGCTGAGATAACGATTGTCTCATTATCTGACATAGATACCTGAACAGGGAATCTTCTCTCTTCATTCATGATGATAAGTGAAGCACGCTCGATAGCATCAAGCAAAAGCTTACGGTTAATATTCATTACAGTCTTTGCACTATTCTGAATAAGTGAAGAATAATTAACATATGGCTGAATGATAAGTCTTGATACAACTCTTACATTACCGATATCAAAGAGAAGGTGATTATTTGAAGAATAGATAATAACTTCTTCTTCATTCTTACCATCAAAAATCTTAGCTGACTCAGACAAAGCCTTACCAGGAATGAGGAAGTTCATAAGTGGGAAATCCTCACCCAATTCTTCCTTTCGTACAGCCATTCTGAAGCCATCAAGTGCAACCATTGTTGCATACTTTCCATCGCTCTCAAGAAGACATCCTGTAAGTGCTGGTCTTGTATCATCTCTTGATACAGCAAAGATTACATTATTAATCATTCTCTTAAGAACTGCCTGTGGCATGATAATCTTATCGTTATTATCAATTACAGGAATCTTAGGATATTCATCAGCTGAATTACCATTGATATTAAATTCAGCAACACCTGACTCAATTGTGAGCTTATTCTTATCATTTGACTTGATTGTAATGCTCTCTTCTGGAAGCTTTCTAATGATCTCACCAAAAATCTTTGAATTTGCTACAACTGCACCAGCTTCAAAAACATCTGAATCTACATCTGCTTCGATACCTGTCTCCAAGTCATAACCTGTAAGCATTACTTTATTATTGCTAGCCTGGATTAAAATACCATCCAATATTGGTTTTGTTGAATTTGATTTTACTGCTTTCTGAACGATTGATATTGCCTGCTCTAATTCTGATTTTGTACAAATAAATTTCATTAGTATATATCATCCTTTCGGGAATTCTCTTGATAATATTATACATTATAAGAGCAAGAAAATAAACGATTTTGGTTCCTTAAGTATATATATTTACTTAGTATTATTCTTATGCCTTAACAAAGTGTATAAAACACGTATAAAGTAAGTAAAAACAGGCGATTTAACAGTGTTAAAACCATGAATTTTAATGTTCAAAAAAGATGCTTTTGAACATACCCTTTTTATGAACATTGAGTTTTAGACTTTTGAACAAAAAATGTTCAAAAATTCACACAAGTTAGCCATTCTTTTGTTTTACAAAAAAATAAGGAATTCTTATTTGAATTCCTTACCAATAGTCTCGATTATTTTTTTAATCTCTTTTCCAGCCTCAATATCAGACTTTACATTGTTTATGGCGTGGTGCACAGTTGAATGTTTACGTCCGCCAAAGTAAATACCAATATCGTTATATGTCATATGTAAAAGTTCAAAGAAGAAATACATACAGACATTACGAGGATCTTTAATCTCATTAGCTCTGGATGCTGATTTAAGCTTATCGAGAGTAACATTATAGTAATTTGCAGAATAATAGTTACAAACCTTGCCAGCAATAAAATCAGGAGATAATTTATCTTCGCTGTTAGGAGTAATAAGAGGTGCAAGAATTGATTTAAATTCATCAAAACTCATATTTCCATCACCAAAACTCAGACGAGTTTTGAAAGTCTTATAAGCTCCAATCAAAGTTCTGATATTTGAAGTAAAATTTTCGCAGAAATAATCAACAAAAGAATCGTCGATAGAAATATTATCTGCTTCAAGCTTACTTACAAGAATTGCTTTACGGGTCTCATAGTTAGGTGGCTGAATATCCATAGTAATACCCTGGCTGAATCTTGATGTAAGTCTCTCATCTAATTCAGGCATGAATTTTGGAGATTTATCTGAAGAGATAACAATCTGCTTTCCAGCTTTAATTAAATTATTAAAAGTATTAAAGAATTCATTCTGAGAACCAGTTTTACCAATAAGATACTGGATATCATCGATAAGAAGGACATCAGCATTATAGTATTTTGCTCTAAAGTCATCATAACTGTTGTTCTTTGTACAGAATACATATTCATTAACAAAAGAATTACAGTCAGTATAGAGTATATTCAGATTAGGATTATTCTCTTTAATTCTTCTTGCAATAGCATAAAGAAGGTGAGTCTTACCAAGACCTGAGTTACCCCAGAGGAAAAATGGGTTGTTATCTACAAAACCAGGATTTTCTGCAACCTGTATTGATGAAGCTTTTGCAAATCTGTTTGATTCACCTGCAATATAAGTATCGAAAGTAAAATACTTATCCTGTTCTTTCAGATTATTTAAATCAAAATAGGAATATCCATCAGTATTCTGACTACTTTCACTCTTCTCATAAGCAATATCAGAAGCCAAAGCAACAGTATTAAGACTCTTCTCATCGCCCTTAAGAATAAATTCAACATTAATCTTTTTACCACATACAGCTTCAACAACTTCATTAATGACATCTCTTAAGCCATTGGAATTATTTTTGATCTGCAAAAGTGAATATGAATCTCTTGCAGCAAGGATAATATACTTATTTTCTTCATAACGAACTTCAGTAATGTTCTTTACTGTAACTGTAAAACAGGCATGAGTAATTCGTGAATCATATTCCAATAATTCAAGACATGTTTCCCAAACAGACATAAGTTATTCATCCTTCCATAAATATTTAAGCGAAAAGTAAGTGTATTATAGCACGATTTTTATATATAATAAGACTTGAAATTTTAAAATAAGCAGGTTTTTTATGTTTTCTGATAAATATACTAATGAAGAAATGAATGTGAACCGCTGCTATTCAAAAGATCAGCGTAAAAATAAAAAGAAAAGTAATATTTCTCTTGTTATCGCAATTCTTTTATTTTTGCTTGGTGTATGTCTTTTACTGGTTGATCCTGTAAAAAATAAAATTCGCGATAATAAGACAAATGAGGCTCTTAATGTTTTCGAGTCGAATATAAATAATAATATTGAGATAAATAATACAGAAGCAATTACTTTTGTGGTTCCTGCAAAGGGTAATGAGATTAATGGTGAAGGCTTTGATTTATTTGATCCTAATTCAAATGAGGCCGATCAGCAGGCAGCATTAGAAGCTGCTATGGCTGAATTACCAGAAAATGTTGTTCTCACTTATGTAGGTATTATTAAAATAGAATCTGTTGATATTGAGATTCCTATCTGGGACAGTACTTCTGTTGTAGCTCTTCGTTATGGTGCAGGTAAATATGAGCAGTCCGCTTATCCTGGAGAGGGTCAGAACTGCACAATTCTTGGACACAGAATGAGAGCAGAAGGACTTTTGTTCCACAGCCTTGGCGAAGTTAAATTAGATGATGTAATAAGAATTACTCTCACAAATGGTAAGGAAATTGTATATATCGTAGATGAGATTATTACTATTCTTCCTGAAGAGCTTGAAAATTATATTATGGCGGATTCTTCTGACAGAGAGCAGCTTACTCTTGTAACCTGTACTCCTATGGGTAATCCAACACACAGACTTCTCGTTATAGCTCATCCTCTTGGAGATAATTAATATTAAGGAGACAAAATGTTACCTTCTTTTTTTGGTATTTTACTGGCGCGAATCACACGCAAAACTTTAAGACTTATGGGTAAGGGAGCTACCACACTTCCAGGTAAACTTGCTATAAAAGTATCACCTGATGTTATAAGTAAAGTAGCAAAAGATAAGACCATAATTACTGTTACTGGTACTAATGGTAAAACAACAACATCTCACATGATATCTGAGATGCTTACATCCTTAGGATATGAAGTTGTTAATAATATCTCAGGAGCAAATCTTGCTTCAGGTATTGCAACAACTCTTATTTGTGACAGTTCAAAAAATAAAGATGCAATCTATGTTCTTGAGACTGATGAGGCAGCATTTGCAAAGATTGCAGGTTCTCTTAAGCCAGCTATATCTGTTGTTACCAATCTTTTTAGAGACCAGCTTGACCGTTATGGTGAATTAACTCATACAAGAGATCTGATTGCTGGCGGTATCGATAAGACAAATGCAACATTGATTTTAAACAGTAATGATTCTCTTGTTGCATCACTTGGTAAGGGAAGAGAAAGTAGATCAGTATTTTTTGGAATGGATAAGGATAGTATGCTCACTAATATGAGTAAGCAGAATTCCAAAACTGTTCTTGAAGCATCTTCTGATGCAGTTTACTGTCCTACCTGTCAGGTAAAATATGAATATAAATCAAGAAGCTTTAGCCATCTTGGTGATTTTTACTGCCCTTCATGTGGCTTTAGAAGCCCGCTTGACAGATTCTCAGTGGTTTATAATCTTGATAAAAGTCCATCAGATGAAGGATACCCTTTCGAGATAAAGGATAATAAAAATAATAGTAGCGAGAAGTTAAATCTTGTTATTCCTGGTACACATAATCTTTATAATACATGTGCTTCTGTATCTGCTGTAACGCTTCTTCTCGAAAAGCTTACTGTAAATGACAGCTTTAAAAAGGCATGTGAGTCATCTTCCAAGGTTAAGCCAGCCTTTGGCCGTATGGAAAAGATTAATATTGATGGCAAAAAGCTCTGCATTCTTCTTGTAAAAAATCCAGCAGGACTCGACAGATCTTTGTCTTTTGTTACAGAGGCTTCTGATGCTTCATCTGTTATGTTTTTACTTAACAGTAATATCGCAGATGGTAAGGATGTATCCTGGATCTGGGACGTTGATTTTGAGAGTAAAGCTGATCAGCTTCCAAAAGATATTTATGTAAGTGGTGAGCGTTTTGGAGATATGCTTTTACGAGTTACCTATGCTGGAAAGAATATTCCAGAAGAAAACTATGGTGATATGAGTAAGGCAATTGATCTTGTTTCCAAGGCTTTAAGTAATTGTGAGGAAGGAAAGTGTGTTTATATTCTTCCTAACTACACATCAATGCTTAAGTTAAGAGAACTTCTGGTAAATAAATATAATATCAAGGATTTCTGGGAAAAATAAGAGGCAGTAAATGGATAATAACATGAATAACTATGAATTAAATATTGGTCATTTCTATCCTGATCTTCTTAATCTTTACGGAGATCGAGGTAATGTTCTGGCACTTTACAGAAGAGCTTCTCTTCGTGGAATTAAAGTTAATATTAAAAGCATCTCAATTGGAGATGAATTAAATCCTGATGAGATTGATTTATGTTTCATTGGTGGCGGCCAGGATAATGAGCAGAATATTCTTAAGAATGATTTTGTAAATGTAAAAGGCCCAATAATTAAGAAAATGATTGAGGATAACAAGGTTTTCCTTTGTATCTGTGGTGGTTATCAGATGCTTGGAAAATACTATCTTGAACACGATGGTTCAAAACTTGAATGTCTTGGAGCACTGGATTTATATACTGTTGGTGCAGATATAAGATTTATTAACGATACTGTCTATGAATATGAGGGTAAAAAAGTAGTTGGTTTTGAGAATCACAGTGGTAGAACCTATCTTGAGAAAGATAAGAATCCTGATCTTAAGCCATTCATGAAAGTAATAAAAGGCCATGGTAATAATGGTGATGACGGTGAAGAGGGTGCAGTATATAAAAATACTTTCTGCACATATTCTCATGGATCTTTTTTGCCAAAGAATCCTTTTATTACAGATATGCTCATAAGTAAAGCCCTTAAAAACAAGTATGGCGAGGATTTTGTATTACCTGAGTTATCAAGTAGTGTAGAAGACTTCGCGAGGGAAAAGGCACTTAAATATTTGGAGATTTAATAGACAATTAACATTTTATGGTTGGTTTATTATAAACATAACCTTTCGAGAAATAAAAAATAGGTCATTTTAGATAAACTCATTTCTATTCTTTTTAAAAATTGCTTGAAGTAAAATTAATGTACATTTTTATTTAGTTAGAAAAGGAGAATAGGATGAAGAAGTTAACTAGATTTGCAGCTTTTATGTTGTCTGTTGCTATGTTGGCTAGTGTTACTGGTTGTGATTTGCCTTTCGGTGGCGATGACAGCAAGGGCAAAAAGGGCGGCAGCAAGGAAGAGAATGCTGTTACAGATGCAGTAGCTGGTTACATGGATAATGTTATCGGTGGTAAGTATGATAAGGCAGTTAAGTCTGTTGCTGAGCAGGATGATGAGGATGCTATCAATATCTCTACAATGTTTGATTATCTTAGTGATGACCAGGCAGATGTAATTGAGGCTCTTATCTCTACAACAGAGTATGAGGTAACAGATGTTGAGGTAGATGACGATGAGGCTAAGTGTAAGCTCGTTCTTACAGTAGTTGATATCGAATCTGTTATCGATGATATGGATGATGGTTATGATATCGATGATCTTATCGATGCTATCGAAGATTCAGACGATACAACAGAGGGTAAGATTAAGTTGTCATTGGTAAATGATGATGACTGGATGCTCGAGAGCGATGAGGACATCGCAAACTTCTACTTTGAGATGGTAGAGGATATTGCTGGTGGTGCTGCTTCAGGTGTTATTGATCTTACAAATGCTGATTTCTCTGAGGAGAGCGTACTTGCTTATATCGACAACTGTTTTGCTACATGGGCAACAGGTGATTTCTCAGAATTTAACGATGGTGAGGCTGGTGAAGTTTTTGCTGGTATCAACAGTGACAGCCCAGAGTTCGTTGGATTCCTTTCAACATATTTCTCAAATGTAACACATTCAGCAGTTGTTAATTCAATCGATGTAGATAACAAGACAGCTAATGTTACTATTAACACAACAGTTCCAAATGCAGGTGAGTTGGTTGGTGCAGTTTATCAGAACCATGACTTGCTTGTAAGAATGTTTGCTTATTCTATTTCTGGACAGGATGCTGACTTTGATAACAATCCAGAGCTCGCTTCTATGTTCATTCAGTCTATGACAAATGCTATCCCAACAGCTTCTAAGGAAAATCTCTCAACAACAACAACAGTTGCAGTTGATGAGGATGGTAACTACGGTGTTGGTGAAAATGCTAGTGAGTGCTTGTTCGGTTCAACAGAGAATGCTGCTCAGCCAAATATGACAGATGAAGAGACAATGGCTCTTATGATGGAAGCTATTGAGTATGCTCACGATAACAACATGATTACAGATGCTGAGTATGAGCAGTATGTTGCTGCATTCTCAGGTGCTGCAGCTGGTGATACAGGTGCAGGTACTGGTGAGGTTCCAGCTGCTGGTAATGTAGTTGTTGATAATGTTCCTGTTGATTATCCTGCAATTGATTCAATCTCTTGGCCAGAGGCTGATGAGGAGAGCTACGGTGATGTTAACTTGACATACTTCGAAGGTGAAGAGCTCTATCTCGTAGAGAGCGATGTAGTTGATGCAAATTCAATTGGCTTCTACTTCGTTACATGGGATTTGTATGATACAGGTAAGACATTTATCTACAAGGTAGTTGGTCCTAATGTTGATGAGAATGCTGATACTTTTGCTATCGTTGCTACTGAAGATTATCAGGATGAGTACTATATCAGCTATTCACCAGTTGGTGGTGTTGTATCAGGTACATATCAGTTCCTCGTTATCGATGCAGATGACAATTCAGTTCTTACAGCAATTTACTACGAAGTAGCTTAATTGATTTTACTTAAGAATTTAAATTATTAATATCTCAGAAAACTTGAATGGTTTTCTGAGATATTTTTTTGTATAGTGTTAGGGATTTTAAAGTTTAATTTTCGAGAAGAAAACATATGCTTCAGGGAACAGGTTTTATGGTTTTATTAGAGCTTTTTACTACTTTTTTTAAGATAGGTATGTTTACCTTCGGAGGCGGATATGCGATGATTCCAATCATCGAGAATATCTGTGTAGAGGAGCGTAAATGGATTACACATGAAGAGATGATGAATCTCACGGTTGTCGCTGAGTCAACGCCAGGCCCAATCGCGATTAATCTTGCCACATATATAGGCTATCAGAAGCATAAACTTCTGGGTTCAGTTATAGCGACTCTTGGCATGGTTTTACCTTCTTTTATCATCATTTACCTGATCTCTATTTTCCTGGATAATTTTCTTGAAATCACCATCGTATCTAATGCTCTAAAGGGTATAAAAATCGCTGTTGGCATTCTTATTGTGGATGCTTCATATAAGATGTTTAAGAAAATGTCCAAGAAGCCTCTTCCACTTCTCATATTTACCGCCTCTTTCGTCGTTATGATGCTTACAAATATTTTGACGATTAATTTCTCATCTATCTATCTGATGCTCATTATGGCCTTTATAAGCCTGTTTGCGTTCACTATCAATAAAAGGAGGGCAACTAAATGATTTATCTTCAGTTATTTCTTGCCTTTCTTAAAGTTGGATTTTTCTCATTCGGAGGCGCATACAGTGCGATTCCTCTTATAAGAGATGTTGTGCATCAGTATGGATGGCTTACTGACGAGGAGTTATCCTATATGATTGCCGTTAGTGAGAGTACGCCAGGCCCGATCATGGTTAATCTTGCAACCTATGTCGGAAGTTCGCAGGGCGGCGTTCTTGGCGCATTTATAGCGACGCTGACCGTTGTGCTTCCAGCGTTTCTTATAATTCTTCTGGTCCTCGTTGTACTTAAAAATTTCCTCAAAAATCCATTCATCAAGGCTCTTCTTCTTGGCCTTCAGTCCTGTATCATAGGGGTCATTCTGGCAACAGGCGGATTCATGCTCATCGAAAATCTTTTCCCATCAGAAGGCATCAATGTTAAGTCTGGTGTTATCGCTATCATACTTTCCTGTATATATTTTATTCCTCGAAAGTTTGTGGCTAATAAATCAGGTGTGGGTGATGCTAAGGACAAGGGCGAGAAGAATGTTTTTAAGATTAGAATTCGTTTGAAGCATCTTTCACCTATCACATTGATTGTGATATCTGCGATTCTGGGTATCGTTATTTATTGGTAAGAAGTAGATTGGATTGGTAGGTTGATTGGCTGATTGGTGGTTGATTGGTGGGCAGGAAGTTATCAAGTTTGTTCATTCACTTAAAACGTAAGATTTATACACTTAACAGTTGAATGAAAACGCCATTTCAAGTGAATCTCACAAAAAACGTAAGATTTATACACCTAACAGTTGAATAAAACTGCCATTTCAAGTGAATCTCACAAAAAACGTAAGATTTATACACCTAACAGTTGAATAAAACTGCCATTTCAAGTGAATCTCACTTAAAACGTAAGATTTATACACTTAACAGTTGAATGAAAATGCCATTTCAAGTGAATGCCAAGCTTTACCTGCAAAAGTCCACAAAACCCCTCCACAAGATTGTGGACTTTTAAGCCTGTTTTTGTGGA
>JAKSRE010000045.1 GCA_024403775.1 Clostridia bacterium
CACATCGCCCCGAATATCTTCACACGTCACCAGATTCAAGCATTTCTGTCACCTCAGTGGTGACACATCACCCCGAATATCTTCACACGTCACCAGATTTAAGCATTTCTGTCACCTCGGCGGTGACACATCGCCCCGAATATCTTCACACGTCACCAGATTCAAGCATTTCTGTCACCTCAGTGGTGACACATCACCCCGAATACCTTCACTATTCTACTCACTAAGAACGAATGCTTGTGTAACGAATGTGAGATCCACTCCCAGGTCGCAGAATGTTACATGTTATCCTATCATCATGCCGTTAAACATACAGTCCTCAATCGCTCCTACCCTGGAAAACCAATGTACCTCAAAAACAAAACAATTCCCCACTTGCAAAACACCCCTTCGTTCAGTTATAATCGGTTTGTTGTACAAAATGAACAAATGTGAAGACAGAGAAGAGTAATTTGTAGTCGATATGTCAGAGAATGAGGGTCATTTAAGGCTGAAAGCCCTCTAATAAAAGCTACCTATGAAGTTCGCTCTCGAGCAGGAATGTTGAAGTGAAGTTTTTTAAAATAAAAAACAAAAATGTGTAGGCATTCTCGGAGATTCACCGTTAGAGGAATAAGGGATTGCGTAAGGGCATAGAAGTGCAAAAACGCATAAATGCATAAAAGCAATTCTTACCGAGTGCAGCTTGCTGGCTAATAGAGATAATACAAAGGCCAAAGCTGAAGATGGGTGGTAACGCGTAAATAACGTCCCGTCAACTGTTGATATGGTAACAGCTATCAATAGTTGGCGGGCATTTTATTTAATAAGGCAAAACAAAAAATAATTTAGTGAAGGAGATTACTATGCCAAAGGAATTCAAACCATGGATTTGGGATGAGAAGAATGAGTGCATGAGTGACGAGGAGCGTGAAGCACTTGTAAGTGAGCGTCTTGTTGCTTGTGTTAAGAGAATGTATGAGAAGATTCCATACTACAAGAAGAAGCTTGATGATGCAGGTGTTAAGCCTGAGGATATTACAGGAGTAAAGGATCTTGTAAAACTTCCTTTCTGCGATAAGTATGATTTTCGTGATAACTATCCATTTGGAACACTTGCTGTACCACGTGAGGAGCTTGCTAGATTCCACGCTTCATCAGGTACAACAGGCCGTATGAAGGTTGTTGGTTATACAAAGGCTGACGTTGACCTCTGGTCAGAGATGCTTTGCCGCTGCTTTGCAATGGGTGGTGTTCAGAAGGGTGACCTCTGTCATATCTCTTATGGTTACGGTCTTTTCACAGGTGGCCTTGGCCCACACTATGCATGTGAGCCTTATGGATGTACAGCTATCCCTGTATCTTCTGGTCAGACAGAGAGACAGGTTCAGATTCTTAAGGACTGGCAGTCAGATGTAATTTTCTGTACACCTTCATATATGCTCGGTATCCTCGACAAGATGGACGAGTTGGGTGTTAAGAAGGAAGAAATTAATCTTCGTTGTGGATTCTTCGGAGCTGAGGCTTGGACAGTTGAGATGAAGGAAGAGATTGAGGAGAGATCTGGAATGAAGGCAATGGATATCTATGGCCTCTCAGAGACACTCGGACCTGGTGTTGGTTGTTCATGTTCATGCACAAACCAGATTCATATCAACGCAGACCACTTCTGGCCTGAGATTGTTGATCCAGAGACAGGTGCTCCACTTCCAGACGGAGAGCTTGGTGAGCTTTGTTTCTCATCTATCACAAAGGAAGCTACACCACTCGTAAGATATAATACTCATGACCTTACACGTCTCTATCATGGTAAGTGCGCATGCGGGAGAACAACTCCTCGTATCGATAAGATCACAGGTCGTGGTGACGACATGCTCATCATCCGTGGTGTTAACCTCTTCCCAAGCCAGATTGAGGAAGCTATTGGTCGTCATAAGAAGGACGTTGTTATCAACTACTTAATCCATGTTGACCGTGTAAATAACTCAGATACAATCTATGTTGAGGTTGAGCTCAAGAAGCCAACAGTTCTTACAGAGAATGTTGAGGCAATCAAGAAGGGCATCGAGTCTGATATAACAGCTATCACAGGACTTCACATCAAGGTTAAGCTTGTTGATCCTAATACACTTCCTAAGTCAATGGGTAAGGCAAAGCGTGTTGTTGACAACAGATTTAAGTAATAAAGATTGACTTTTATGGCACATGGCAGCATTATTGTTGTCATGTGCTATTTTTTTTGTAAAGGTAATTCTCGAAAATGAAATCTAAATACATATCAACATTACTAATAATCATTATCACAATTGCCATGCTCCCAATGATCATATGGGCTGCGCCAGAAGCATCTGTCGACGGCACCAATCTATGGGGATCAGGTGGACAAATCACTTTAAATCTTTCTGACTGTGACGGCTACGATTCAATTAAGGTGGTTGTCAGATTTGATGGAAAAATAAATTCAGCCAGCGGCTGGGGTTTTGATTCCTATGAAGTAAATGGTAATGAAGTTACTGCAATATGTTATGCGAGCGGCCCTAATTCATGGGCCTATAATAATGGTGTAGGTATTCAGGTTGAAGGTTCTGATATTACATCTGCTTCGCTCGTGTCAATTAGTGCAGGTGGAAGTGGTGCAGCTCCAGCGGAGCCACAGCCTCAGACACAGCAGACTTCCCAGCCACAGCAGACTTCCCAGTCACAGCAGACCGAGGATACTCAGCAGACTGCTTCTGAGACACCGGCTCTTGGTTCAACACCTTTATCTGAGACCGAGACTACCCAGACTGAGGCGGAGGTAAGCTCTAATTCAGTTTATGGCGACGACTGGCTTACAACTGATGGTGATAAGATTCTAGATATGAATGGTAACGAGGTATGGCTTACTGGTGTATCATGGTTTGGCTATAATACGGGAACCAATATCTTTGATGGATGCTGGTCTGTAAGCATGAAGTCAGCTCTTGAAGGAATTGCTGACCATGGCTTTAATCTTTTGAGAATTCCTATATCGGCTGAGCTTTTGCTTAACTGGCGTGATGGAATTTATCCACAGGCTAACTTTAACACTTCAACTAATTCAGAACTTGTGGGAATGAATTCGCTGGAGATTTTCGAATATGCGCTAAAAATCTGCGAGGAAAACGGCATTAAGGTTATGCTCGACATCCATTCCTGTAAGACAGATGCGATGGGGCATAATGCGCCTCTCTGGTATACGGATGACTTCGAGGCTTCGCGCTATTTTGAGGCGGTCAGCTGGATGGTGAACCGCTGGGGCTTAAATGACACAGTTATTGCCTATGACCTCAAAAATGAGCCGCATGGTGCTGGAAATGACGCGGTTCGTGCTGTCTGGAATGACACAAATAATCCAAGTAACTGGAAACTGGCAGCAGAGCAGGCAGGAAATATCATTTTGGATGTAAATCCGCATGCGCTCATTGTGATAGAGGGTATTCAGATTTATCCAAAGGATATCGCTTCTAATAACTTCATTTCGATGGATGAGAACGATTACTATAATTCCTGGTGGGGCGGAAATCTTCGTGCCGTTAAGGATTTTCCAATTGATTTTGGTTCAGAGGCACGAAACAGACAGGTTGTCTATTCACCACATGACTATGGTCCTGCCGTATATCAGCAGCCTTGGTTCTATGAAGGCTTTACCTATTCATCTCTCATGGATGACTACTGGTATGACGCGTGGCTTTATATCGATGACACCAAGACCGCACCGCTTCTTATCGGTGAGTGGGGCGGCTTCATGTCAGGCGACAACCTTACCTGGATGACCTATATGCGCCAGCTTATCGCAGAGTATCACCTTAATCACTCTTTCTGGTGCTTTAATGCCAACTCAGGCGACACGGGCGGACTCGTTCTTGATGATTTTAGTACATGGGATGAGACCAAATATGAATTCGTAAAGCCTGTTCTCTGGCAGAATTCTGAAGGTAAATTCATCGGGCTTGACCACAGAATCGCGCTCGGCTCCAATGGCATAAGCTTAAGTGAATATACAGGAGATGAGGTGGTGCCTCTTGAGATAGAGCCTACCCCTTCCGAAAATGATACTTCAGACGATTCTACTTCTCAGGGCTTCATTCTGGGTGACACAGATCTCACACTTCCAGATGACCCATCAGACACAACGCCAACTAATGTAACTGTAGTTGATATGAATGATGGCTCTTCCGAATCTTCAGACGAGGCGCTATCAAAATCCATCACTCGCACAATCGTGATTATAAGTGTCCTGGTTATCACAATCGCCGCCATAGCGGCGGGTGTTGTGGTTTATAAGTATCGCGCTTCGCGCGGGGAGGATGATACGGATAATCCATTTGATTCTGGAACGAGACCTGCAAATTGATTTATTTAGACAACCTCAAATCTAATAAGATTTGAGGTTGTTATGTATTTGGGCACTAATAAACGCTTCGTGTACGATTCTGTTTATGAAGTCACATATAACAGAGGCAATTACATCATCATTTGCAGGATTATCTTCATCTTCAATTATAAGTAAAAGGTTTTTATTGAAGATATAACCCTCAAAATAGTATTTGTCGAGGTCATTAAGTGTCTTTTTGCGATAACTGCTTTTTACCATCTGGCCAGCAACTTCTGTTGGAAAACATGCATTTATAAATGGTAATGCAATGAAGAAATCAGGATATTTCTCATAATTTCCCAGCATTAATAGTGGCTCGTATTTATAATTAAGATCCAGTTTGTCTAATATTGTGGCAACTAACATCTCTAATTTTGATCGCATATAAATTCCTTTGTATGCATATGG
The DNA here is from genome assembly GCA_024403775.1 of Clostridia bacterium. Classification (GTDB taxonomy): domain Bacteria; phylum Bacillota; class Clostridia; order Saccharofermentanales; family Saccharofermentanaceae; genus Saccharofermentans. The sequence continues at coordinate 4,784 of JAKSRE010000045.1, forward strand.
GTGCTCGTTTTTACCATATTTTCGAAAAGCTTCTTCTGGAACTAATCTGTTATAAAAACTGATGTCGTCGAAGTTTTTTGGAGTCATTAGTTTTTGAATCTCCAATTTGGGAATGGCCTGAGTGGTTTTATTATTCCAGATTTGCTTATATGTATCGAGTTGCTGCTGTAATTTAGCTCGATACTCTTTATTTTTTAGCAATGCCTGGCCTTGGGAAGAAGGCAAAAGGTATTCATGTATAATCTTTTGTGTATGCGAATCGACGGCACGAATCTTATGTTTGCCATCGCGCTTTTTTATTAAATATACTACTGGCATAGAATCAAGTATATTTTGATAGTAATTGATATAAAGGCATAAATATTCAAGCGAAAAATTTTCTCTGATATCCATATGATATATTCCTCCTGGTTTTTCTATTTTAGACCGTTTCCATATCAGAATAAAGCTACTGAAGTTCGACAAATTCCGACAAAACAGGGCGGATTTTTAATGTCAAATCGGTCTCGAGCCAGGGTTCTTGGGTGTTTTGGTTTCGACAATTGGATTTAAATTTTTTTCGTCACAAAGCTTTGCCCAATACGTCACAAAAATTGTGACGTATTGAGAGTTTCTTTGTGACGTCACAAGGAAATGGCGATTTTGTCACAATTTTTGTGACGAATACTCAAGTTCTTTGTGACGACAGCGGCAGAAGCGGCAGAAATGGCAGAAGCGACGTCAAAGACCACAACGTCAAAGCCTGCACCACTTCGAATATCAAAAATAGCAATATTTGTATCGCATTTGTTTACAAACATTTAATATTTGGTAGATTTTAGCATCATATGATGCTATATTTAGTCTACATGTTGGTTATGGGAGTTTTATGATGAATAAGTTTAATGGTATGTGCAAACGCTTTGTTTGCGTTTTGGTGGTTGTTTTGACTGTGTGCTGGATTAATTTTGGCGCACCAATTGTAAAGAAAAGTTTCCCTGTGGATGAGAGAATCATCGATGTTGATGCAGCTGGAAATTATGGAATGAATTATAATTTTTCTAGAGGTGAGGGAAGTCTGTCAATCACCTTTTCGCTATATGGCTGCGAGGCCTGTGATTCAGTAACAGTTAAGTTTCTGATTAGTGATGGTTACTTTGCTGGAACACCTTCTTCTACTTCCGGAAGCGTATCTATGGAGGATTCAGGAACAAGTTTGTCTTGTACTGTAACAGATTCTGCTGTACTTAATGGTACTTCAGGAGTAAATATCAGCGGTGCTGCTGATTCAGAATCAGCAAGTGTATCAGGCTGGCTTAGTTCAGCTTCTCCAGAGCCAACACCTATTGCGGTTACTGCTACACCACGTCCAACTTTTACACCAGCGCCAACTGCAACTTCTACACCAGCGCCAACTGCAACTTCTACTCCTGTACCTACAGCTACACCTGTTCCAACAGAGGCGCCAGCTGAAACTGAGGCGCCAGAAGCTACAGTAACGCCTACCCCTACTCCTGTAGAGGAAGAAGAGGAGGCTACACCTACACCAACAAGTACTCCTACACCAACTCCTACTGAGATTCCTGAGGAGACAGAGGAGACTGAAGCTACTGAAGAGACAGAAACTTCTGAAGTAATACCTGCAGTTGTAGAGACAACTGAACCTGAGATTACACCAGATCCAAGTGATGGTGAGCCAGTTGAATCTTCAGAAGTAGAGGAGACAGTCCCAACTAAGAAAGCATCAACTCCAGTTCCTGCATCGAAGCCTTCAAAGAAGAAAAAAGAATCCGCAGCAGGTTTAATCTGGGTGATTATTCTTTGCATTCTTGCTTTCGCTGCATATAAGCGTTATGAGTATCTTACAGAGAAGAAAAATCTCTATGGAAGTGATGCACTTATTAATATCATTCCTGGCATGCCAGCGCTTATCGAGAAGGTAAAGGGTAAGATGAATTCTTCTTCCTCCGCGAAAGCTGATGTTCCAGATCCAAATGCACCAGTTGTTGTTAATGGATATTTACAGAAGACAAACAGTCCAGCCGCTTATAGACCAATCAGATCAAATGTAAATGTTGAGCGTCCTGGTAAGGTTAAGGCTCAGACGGCTGCTACTGCTGCAGGGGCTGTGGCAGGTGCCGCTTCCAATGCTACTTCAAAGAATACTTCTGTTCCAAAGCAGACCTCAAACAGCTTTGCAGCTAACTACAGACCAATTAGGTCAAATGTAAATACTAATGATACGAAGAAGCCTGAGGACAAGGGTAACGATAAGAAATAAGTTTAACGTTTATATTAATTAACAAATGAAGTTGTCTCATTAGGGAACCCACCCGAATGAGGCAACTTTTGTTTTGGGTAATATCTACAAAAAAGTAAAGAGTTTTTTAGGTGAAATTATGCTTTATGCCTAGTATAATAGTAATATTACTTTTCGATAAATAGAAAAGTTATAAGTGGGAGAAGTTTAATGAGAGATTTGAAGTTTGAGCGTCTGGCGTCATTTTTGGCGACGATTATTCTTGTAGTATCACTTTTCGTGCCAGGAAATATGGCTTCTGTTTTTGCTGGAGCTACTGCAAGTGTTGATAATACATGGGGAAATGGAGCAAAGGTTGTAGTTACTACCTCGGGAAACGACGGGGCTGAATCATTAACTATAACGATTACTTTTAGCTCTAATGTTGATTCGGCAAGTGGATGGAACTGCAAGATTGTTAGCGTTTCTGGAAATAAAGTTACTATTAGTGTTACCGAAAGCTGGGCGATGAATACTTCGGATATAGGTTTTCAGGTAACAGGTACGGATCTTGATGATTCATTTGTTGTAACGGGTTGTTCCTGCACGGCAAACAATGCTTCTGCAACACCGACACCAACAAACACACCAACTCCTACTAATACGCCTGTTCCGACAAATACTCCTAAGCCTACTAATACTACGGCGCCTACTCCTACAAAGGCACCACAGGCTACAGCTACAACAGCGCCAACTGCTACCCCAAAGCCAACAAATACCGCTGCTCCTACGGCAACAAGTGCACCAATCCCTACAGCGACACCTGTGCCTACAAAAGCGCCTCAGGCTACTAACACGCCTGTTCCAACAAAGGCACCAACGGCGGCACCTCAGGCAACCAGTACTCCTGTTCCAACAAAGGCGCCTACAGCAGCACCTCAGGCAACAAATACGCCTGCTCCTACGAATACACCAAGGCCTACTTCAAGACCAGATCAGTCTTCTGGCTCAAGTACGCCAACGCCAGTGGCAACAAATACACCAATTCCAACTCCTACCAAAAGACCAGATACAACAGGTACACCTACGCCTACTCCATCAAAGAGTAATGTAACATCAACTACTGAGACTACTCTGGTAGGAACTGAAACTGATCCAAATAGTGATCCAGATAATCCTGATGCTTCTTCAGAAGCAGCCACTGGAACTGCTTCAGGCGGGATTGTAGCAGGAGATAATTCTTCTGGCGATGGTTCAAATACCTCAGGTAATGGATCAAACACTTCTGGTGATGGAAGTGGAGATGGAAGTAATGGTGGTGGTAATGGAACACCTACACCAACACCAATAAAAGCTGCGGCTTCAGCAAGATCCAAGAAGAAAAAGACTGGTTTTAGCTGGTGGTGGATTATTCTTCTTATTATTGCTGGCGTAGTTGGTAAACGTGTCAATGACCTTCAAAAAGAAGACTATTATGGTATGGAATTAGTAGCAAATATTATTCCAGTTCCTGCCATCACAAATAAAATATATCCGCCTAGAACGGTACCACCTTCAAGACTATCGTCTTCGGAAGATACAACTAAGGCAGCTACAACGGCTTCAACATCGAAGTCTGCATCTAACAGTTTTGCTGGTGCATATAGACCTATTCAGTCATCTGCTGGTGCAGCTGCAAAAGCTGCCGCAAACAAGGAAGCAGCTGCAAAAAAGGCAGCCCCAGCCAGTAAGCCAACTCCTTCTAAGCCAGTAACACCAAGAGATATGGCGACTGCTGAAGTAAACGCTAAGGCTGCTTCTGAAGCATCAAAGACTACTAATAATGTAGCAGCGAAGAAACCATCAGCGACTGGTCCTGCTTCGGCAAAAGCTCCTTCAGCAGTTTCTTCAGGAACAACTGCATCTAGACCAGCTTCAAATAGTTTTGCTGCTCAATATAGACCAATCAGATCTTCAGCGCCTTCATCAAAAAAGGTTGCTGAGAAGGCCGCAGTAACGGCGGCAGCAGGAGCTACAGCTTCTGAAGGCAAATCTAAGGACGAACCATCTAAGAGTCCTGATACCAAAAAGGAATCACCATTTGCTTCTAAGAAGTCACCTTTTGCTCAAGATGCAAAAGCACCTTCTTCAGGTGCAGCTACATCTGCAGCGCCAAAGAGTGATTCTCCTGTAAAGGGTGGTGCGACTGATATTAAGGCAGCAAGAGCAGCATCTTCTGCATTTAAGTCAGCATCAGCAGCATCGGCTTTTGCAGCATCTGGAACTGCTGTTAAGAAGGAAACATCTTCTGATAAGCCAAAGCCTGAGGTAAAGGAGACTCCTAAGTATGAGAAACCAATGCCAACATGGGGCTCACCTACTGATAATATCTCGCCATTTAAACCATTGGCACAAACAGTTGGGGCAGAAGAAGGAGTAAGGGAAGCGACGAAGACAGTTTCGAAAGTTTCAGAATCTTCAGCAGCTAAAGCGCAGGCTGGTAAAACGGCTCCATTTAAAATGAGCCAGTCATCGACAGCTTCTCTTAATAAGAAGCCTTATTCAAAGGGAAGCGATACAAAATCAAGTTCCGATAAGAAGAATGACAAGGATTCAGGCTCTTTCGGTGATATGCTTGATAGAATTCGTAATTTATAATATTATTTGAAGAGCTGTTACAAAAGTGATTTTGTGACAGCTCTTTGTAAGTTTGAGAGTAATAGCGAGGATATCATGGATATTGCCATCATTACTGGTAGTTCTTCCGGACTTGGAAGAAGCTATGCCAAGAATTTGGATTTGAGTCAATATGATAAAGTCTGGCTTGTTGCCAGAAGACGTGAGGTGCTGGAGGAGATAGCCAGCATTGATTCCAAGTATGAGGCAGTCGTACTTGATATCGGAAATAGTGAGGAAGTCATCGCTTTCGAGAATAAAATTAAAGAAAGCGGCGTTAGAATAAAGCTTCTTATTAACTGTGCTGGCATGGGTAAGAGAGGAACTCTTGAGGGGAACGAAGTAAAGGACACGAAGGCTACTCTTGATTTGAACTGCACAGGACTTGCCCTCATGACAAGAATCTGTATTCCATACATGATGGAGGGCGGCGGAATTATCAATGTATCGTCATCTGCGGCTTTTCTGCCACAGCCTGGCTTTAATGTATATGCGGCTTCCAAGAGCTTTGTTTTAAATTTATCTCGCGCACTTTCTTATGAACTTAAGGCAAAGAAAATAAATGTGACATGTGTCTGCTCAGGCCCTATTGCGACGGAGTTTTTGAAGAAGGCACTTAATGATCCGAATGCTGAATTTACTGGTATCAGAGCGATGTGCGTGGCTGATCCTGACAAGCTGTCTGTTGCTTCGATAAAAGCAAATAAGAGAGGTCGCAAAGTGCTTGTTTATGGCTTTATGCAAAAGCTTTTGCACGTGGCAAGTAAGTTAGTTCCTACGGACCTCATATTATGGCTCGAGACTAGCGTTTTTAAAGTGAATGGATGATGTGAATATTTTTCATAGCCTGGATTAAATATATAGGAGAAAACAATGATTGACGTATCTGGTGTTGAATTAAGATTTGGTGGAAGATTACTTTTTGATGATGTAAATATTCAGTTTAGCAAGGGAAACTGCTACGGTATCATTGGTGCTAATGGTGCTGGTAAGTCTACTTTCCTCAAGATTTTATCTGGTGAGATTGAGTCACAGAAGGGATTTGTTCATATTCCTTCAACTGAGCGTATGGCTGTATTGCAGCAGGATCACTTTAAGTATGACGAGTATCAGGTAAGAGAGACTGTAATCATGGGACATAAGCGCCTCTATGAGATTATGAAAGAGAAAGAAAGACTTTATTCAAAGCCTGATTTTAATGATGAGGACGGAATCCTTCTTGGTGAACTCGAGGGTGAGTTTGCTGAGCTTGATGGATGGTCTGCTGAGAGTAATGCCGAGATGCTTCTTCAGGGTCTTGGTATGGGTGAAGAATTCTATGAGCGTAAGATGGCTGACCTCACAGGTGGTCAGAAGGTGAAGGTACTTCTTGCTCAGGCTCTCTTCGGCACACCTGATTATCTTCTCCTCGACGAGCCTACAAACCATCTCGATTTGAACTCATGCCGCTGGCTTGAGAATTATCTCATGGATTATGAGAACTGCGTTCTTGTTGTATCCCATGACCGTCACTTCCTTAATAAGGTTTGTACACATATCGTTGATATCGATTTTAGTAAAGTTACTTTATTCCAGGGCAACTACGACTTCTGGTATGAATATACACAGCTTTCTTTGAGACAGATTAAGGATCAGACAAAGAAGATTGAGGCCCGCCGTAAGGAACTTCAGGACTTTATCGCACGATTCTCTGCAAATGCATCTAAGTCAAAGCAGGCTACATCCCGTAAGAAACAGCTCGATGCATTAGAGCTTCCTGAGGTTAAGGCTTCTTCAAGAAGATATCCATTTATCTCTTTCACTATGGATAGAGAAATCGGTAATGATGTTTTATTTGTAAAGAATCTCTCTGCTGACAGAGGTGGCAGACAGACATTAAACAATATTACTTTCACTATGAATAAGGGCGACAGAATTGCTTTCGTTGGTGAGGATGAGGTTGCTATTACACAGATGCTCGATATCCTTTCTGGTGTATCAACAGTTGAATCTCCTAAGGAGGGAGACGTGGTTGAGGGTGACATCAAGTGGGGTATTACTACATCAAGATCTTATCTTCCAAAGGATAACAGTGAATATTTTGACGGCTGCGACTTGTCTCTTGCAGACTGGCTCCGTCAGTTCTCAAAGGATCAGACAGAGACTTATATCAGAGGCTTTTTGGGAAGAATGCTCTTCTCAGGCGATGAGGCTTTGAAGAAAGCATCCGTATTAAGCGGTGGTGAGAAGGTTCGCTGTATGCTCTCAAAGCAGATGCTTGTTAATGCGAATGTTATCCTTCTTGACGATCCAACCAACCACCTTGACCTCGAGTCAATCACTGCTCTTAATGAGGGTATCAAGAAGTTCTCAGGCGCGATTTTATTCTATTCACACGACCGCGAGCTCGTTAATACTATCGCGAACCGTATTATTGAGATTACTCCTACAGGCATCATCGACAAGCAGATGTCTTATGACGATTATCTTGAGTGGCGTTCTTCTGAAAGCTGATTCTCGAAAAGCTTAATTTGTAATACTATTAGTGTGGCGATAGTGGGTACATCGTGATATAATTTTTTCAGTTTTATATTTTCGAGGTATGCAAATGTTTAAAGTAGGTTTTGATAACGACAAATATGTTCAACTCCAGTCACAGAAAATCAGAGACAGAATTGCTATGTTCGGCGGTAAGCTCTACATGGAGTTTGGTGGTAAGCTCTTTGATGACTATCACGCATCACGTGTTCTTCCAGGTTTTGAGCCAGACAGTAAGATGAAGATGCTTCTTGAACTTAAGGCAGACGCTGAGATTGTAATTGCAATCAATGCAGATGCAATTGAGAAGAACAAGAAGAGAGGCGATCTTGGTATCACATATGACCAGGATGTATTAAGACTCATCGATGCTTTTACAGAGTTTGGTCTTTATGTAGGAAGCGTTGTTATCACTCAGTATTCTGGTCAGCACCTCGCAGAGAAGTTTGAGAAGAGACTTCGTCAGCTCGGTGTTAAGGTTTACAAGCACTACCCAATTGATGGTTACCCAATGAATATTCCTCTCATCGTAAGTGAAGAGGGTTATGGTAAGAATGACTATATCGAGACAACACATTCTCTCGTAGTAGTTACAGCTCCAGGTCCTGGTTCAGGAAAGATGGCAACATGTCTTTCTCAGCTCTACCACGAGAATAAGCGTGGAATCAAGGCTGGTTATGCCAAGTTTGAGACATTCCCTATCTGGAGTATCCCACTTAATCATCCAGTAAATATTGCATACGAGGCCGCTACTGCAGACCTTAATGACGTTAATGTTATCGACCCATTCCACCTCGAAGCTTATGGCGAGACAACAGTAAACTACAACCGTGACGTTGATATTTTCCCAGTTGTAAATACAATCTTTGAGAAGATTTATGGCGAATCACCATACAAGAGCCCAACAGACATGGGTGTTAACATGGCAGGTTTTGCTATTGTTGACGATGAGGCTTGTCGTGATGCTTCAAAGATGGAAATCGTAAGAAGATATTATCAGGCTAAGTGTGCTTTCCGTCAGGGTAATGCAGACATTAGTGAGATTAATAAGTTAGAACTCATCATCAAGAAGATTGGTATCGATACATCAGATCGTAAGTGCATCAGTGCCGCTCTTGTAAGAGCTGAGACAACAGATGGCCCAGCAGTTGCAATGGAACTTCCAGACGGAAGAATTGTAACAGGTAAGACATCAGACTTACTTGGTGCTTCAGCATCATGTCTTTTGAATGCTCTTAAGGAACTTGCAGGTATTCAGCATGACATTCCGCTCATCTCACCAATCGTTATTGAGCCAATTCAAGATCTTAAGATTAATCACATGGGTAACCACAACCCAAGACTTCATACTGATGAAGTTTTGATTGCTCTCGCAATCAGTGCTGCAACTAACCCAGTTGCTGAGCTTGCTATGCAGCAGATTAGTAACCTTAATAGAAGTGATGCACATGCAACAACAATTTTGTCATCAGTAGACGAAAATGTATTTAAGAAGCTTGGCATCAATATTACATGTGAGCCAGAGTATCAGACTAAGAAACTCTACCACAAGTAATTTATTAGTTAATTGATAATGTTAATTTTCTCCAAGTGCTGGTGCTGGTAAGAAAGCAGCTGGTAGTACTTGGAGATTTTTTATTAGGTAATTGTCTGATTATGATAAAATAGATATAAGCTTTATTGGGGAGGGATAAGATTATGTTTTGTAATAAGTGTGGGTATAGTCTTCCAGATGACAGTGTTTTTTGTTCTAAGTGTGGAGCAAAGCTGGTAGTAACTGATCAGAATGAAGATAGTTTTGATTATGAACAGCAGGAAGAATCAGCTGATACTGAGTTTGATTTCTCATCTCTTGAAGCTATGTCCTGTCCATCTTGTACAGCAATATTGAAGCCAGATATTGAGCAGGATTTTATCTATTGTGATTATTGTGGAACAGCTGTGTCGATGCTTGAATTAAGAAGTGCTTATAAGGCTGCTACAGTTGAGAGTACAAATGCTGAAGCAAGACTTAAGGAAGCAGAAGCCAGAATTGCTGAGGCTGAGGCAGAGGAAGCCAATGCTAATAGTGCTTTCATGGGAAATATGGTTGGAAGTGCAGTAGGCAGTATAATTGGAAGTACAGTTAATGCGCCTAGAACTAATAGAACTTATGTGCCAACTCCGGCAGTTAATATGAATAAAAATATTAATAGCAGTAGCAATAGTAGTGCAGCGAAGAAACCACTTTTCGCTGGTATCTTCGAGAGTGCTAACGCAAGCCGAGATGCTGCTGCAAGTAAAGCAACCAGAAGTATGACTTCTGGTGTTATGAAGACTGCTGCCAATAGTTACAGTCAGAATGTTGCCAAGGCTGCAGCACAATCTGCTAGTAGAAACCTTGCAAAATCTGCTGCACAGAGCGCAGGAAGAACAGTTGCAAAAACTGCTGCTGCGAATGCTAGTAGAGCTGTTGCAAAGTCAGCAGCGCAGAGTGCAGGAAGAAATCTTGCGAAGTCAGCGGCTCAGAGTGCAGCAAAGAGCGCTGGAAGATCTGTTGCTAAGTCTGCTGCTCAAAGTGCAGGTAGAAACATAGCAAAGTCAGCTGGTAAGAGCATGGCTAAGAGCGCTGGAAAGTCTATTATGAAAGGCTTTTTTAAATAAGTCACTTAATATCATATTTTGAGGTTAAAAAATGTTCAGACAACTTTCGATTTTTGCAGAGAATAAAAGAGGAGCTATGAATGCTCTTACTACTATCCTTAAGGAAAATGAGATTAATATAAATACACTTGTTACAAATGACAGTGCTGAATTTGGTATAGTTCGAATGATTGTTGATGACCCTGAGAAAGCACTAAAGGCAATGACTGACAAAGGATATTTGTGCAGAATTGACTCTGTTGTAGCTGTTGAGATGGAGGATACATTTGGTAGCCTTGACAAACTTTTGACAGAGATAACAGTAGCATATCTGAACCTTGATTATATTTATATTTCGTTCAACAGAGATACTATGGCTCCTGTTGCAATCCTTAAATCTACAGATGGTGATGAATTAGAGAGCTTTCTTGTAGGTAAAGGATATAAAGTTATTAGTTAATTTATGCCCAAGCGTCTGTTTTCCATTTTTTTGATTTTTATTACTATATTTTCTTTTGCTGGCTGCAGTTTACGTAGTCCAAAGAAAATAGAAGATGTAGTTAAGTGCTCTTCTAATAGTTATACCTGCTATTTTGATGGGATAAAGCATGATTTTATAGTTGAACTGCCTGATACCAATTCTACAAATGCGCCCCTGATTATTGCTCTTCATGGCTATGGAAATAATGCTTCTAGTATGAGATTAAGTACCAATTTACATGAACAAGCAAATGAAGCGGGGATCTGCGTTGTATATGTTACTGGTGCTTCAAATCCTGATGATGCTATTTCGGCCCTCTCGTGGAATTCGGGAATTGGAGATATGTCAAATAATGATGTTGGTTTTCTGGTTGCGCTTAAAAATTATATGGCAGAGAACTTTGATACCGACTCCAGTAATACTTTTGTAGTCGGCTTTAGTAATGGCGCTTTTATGACACATAGAATTGCAGTTGAAGCTTCAGATGAATTTAAGGGAGTAGTATCTGTAGCAGGTATGATGCCAGCGAAAATCTGGAATGAAATGAATAAAGATTTATCCATAAGTGTTTTCCAGATTACAGGTACTAAGGATGAGGTTATCCCGCAAAATCTAAATAATTCTGCTTCTTCCTCAATTAATCCAGCAATAGAATTGGTTATGGATAGATATGTGGAATTAACTAAAGCAGACCTTTATGCTACTACCAACATAGGAAAGAATTCTGTCCTGAATAGATATCATAGTGAGGCTTCCGTTGAGATCTGGGATTTACTCATAAGAGATGGATACCATTCATGGCCAGATGAGAATATAGCTGGGTTTAGTATTAATGAACTTATTGTTGATTTCATTAATAGCTGTATATGAATTGTGCTGGCAAAATAATTGGTGGGAGTATGTCACATTCTGATTTTTCTTCAACAAATATTGTGAGCTAAGATTTTTGATTTATCCCAGTTTATAATTTTTATCCATTTTCCATAGAATTATAAATTGTTGTAAGGCAGATTTATAATTTTTGGGTTTTAGTCTACTTTTTATAAACTCTTCTTCTTTGAATTTATAATTCTTGCCTGAAATCGAAGATTTTATAAACTGGATTTCGACCTTAAAAGAAGGAAATAAGACAAAAAATGATTTTTGCGCCTAGCTTTTACTTTTATGGAATATTGAAGGCTATATGCGGTTTATAATTTCTCTGCAATTTATTGCAAATTATAAATTCTTTTCTTTCCAGTTTATAATTTTCCTGCCATTCTAAGAAAATTATAAATTTCATTTTCAGCAGTTTATAATTTCCAACAAAACAAGGCAAAATTATAAACTGCGGGGATTATAGTACTCCTGTCTTGTACTTAGTTAACTGGTTGAATTGATTTCAGAATTTCAAGATAATCTTCGTAGTATCCTGATTCAGAATCTGCAAAGTTGGCGAAAGTAAACATCCCCCAGGAATTACTCTCCTCAATTGGGAAACAGTACACACAGAATTCTATATCCTGATTCTCCCAATTAGCAGTACATTCGTAGATGAAGCCCTGATAGTAATGGTTTTTGTATTTGACTATATTATTAACTTTGCTATTATCAAAGTATGAGCTCTCGATAGCCTCTGTCATTAATCCTGCATTTGTTTCTTCCTCGAGCATCTTATAAGAAACAGAATCTTCATCATCATATGAGACTGATATTGTCAGATAGGCGAATTCGTAGCCGTCGACAGAGTTATAGTTTATTTGTTCTTTTGATTTGGATGACTCTTCATAATAACCAGGGACACTAAATGTGATACCATTAAGCGTAACTTTACTTGAAGTTAAGGTAGCTTCCTCTGTCGTACCTACAGAAGCGGCCTTAGAGGGTGTTCTGTCAATTCCAAAAGAAGTACCAACGAAAATAATCATTATAAATACGCATATTGCAATATAAATGTATTTACCACCAAGATAATCCAAGCTTTTTATTAGTCTATTAATCATGTAGAAGTCCTCCTGTTTGATTATTGATAATACTGAGTATTATCGATAATATCCTGCATCTCTTCGAGTTGCTGATGCTGTAGACGAATCTGCTCTTTCTGAAGGGCAATGGTTTTCTCTTCTCTTAATAATTTCTCGTATAAAGAGATTGCATGTTCGACTGTAACGGCTTCCTGCGATTTTATGCTGTTGCGTATGAATTCGAGGGCACGCTTATGAATGTATTTTTGTGGGATTTGAATATTAGGATGCTGGCTGATTATTAGATTAGCTTCCTTGATTTTGGCTTCATGCTGAATGATTAAGTTCTCTGTGGCTTCAAGTTCATCAATCAACTTCTCTCTTTTGGTTACAGCTATAAATGCACCAATAAAAACAGCTAGGCAGCTTACTAATCCAAAGAAAATGAATGCGCCAGTAGTGGCTTTTGCCGCAATAAGGATGATATATAAGACGATGATGCCACCAGCGATTTTGCCCAGAAGTTTTACTTTGCCCATCTTATCAATGTCAGCGATGCTTGATGTAAGTTCCTTAGACTTATTTTCTAATTTAGTTTGCTCTTTGGTGGATCTGAAACGTGTAGTAAGGGGCTTAATGAGTTCATCAATCTCATTTGCCAGTTTGATATGAGTATCGCTTTTGGCCTGAAGTTTACCAAGTTCCTGATTATAACCTTCCATTTTGCTGTCTTCTACGATTACGGTAGCACCACAATATTTACATGCTACTCTTGATACGTCGTCAGTTGCATTTAGATTTGAGCCGCAGCTTGGGCATTCAATCTTGATTATTTTCATAAATACTTCCTCCTATAACCTTTTCTGGATTATATAAATGGTTTACAGGGTGCGAGTACCCGCAACCAACTGATATTTACCACATGTTTACAAACACGTTGGTAAGATTGACTTTTAGTCTTAAAGTAGGTAAAATTATCACGCGTATTTAATAAACGTTATCGATCAAGGAGAAATCGCCTAGCCTGGTCGAGGGCGCACGACTGGAAATCGTGTAAACCGCAAAACGGTTTCGAGGGTTCGAATCCCTCTTTCTCCGCCATAGAACCGCGAAGCCTTGAAAATAAAGGCTCCGCGGTTTTTAATTGTCTGTAACCCCA
>JAKSRE010000046.1 GCA_024403775.1 Clostridia bacterium
GGTTCTACAACAGATCCTGATGATGGTAATGGCGGTTCTACAACAGATCCTGATGATGGTAATGGCGGTTCTACTACAGACCCAGATGATGGTAATGGCGGTTCTACTACAGACCCTGATGATGGTAACGGTGGTACAACAGATCCTGACGATGGTAATGGTGGTTCTACTACAGATCCTGACGACGGTAATGGTGGTTCTACTACAGACCCAGATGATGGTAACGGTGGTTCTACTACAGACCCAGATGATGGTAACGGTGGTACAACTACAGATCCTGATGATGGTAATGGTGGTTCTACTACAGACCCAGATGACGGTAATGGTGGTTCAACAACAGATCCAGATGATGGTAACAACAATACACCAACTAATCCGGATAATGGTAACGGTGGTTCAACAACAGATCCACAGACACCAACACCTACAACTCCTGCAGGTAATGTTACTCCAACAACCACACCATCAACAAACGTTACTCCAACTACAACTCCAGGTGTAACTTCTACTCCAGTAGCAACTGTAACTCCTCCTTCAACACCTACAGTAACTACAACTCCTGTTGTTACTGTAACTCCTCCAGTTGTTGGTACTATTACTCCTACTCCTGAGGCTCCAGTGCCTGATACAGTTGATTTGGAATTGTTAGTTGTAACTGACGGTAATAACACTCCAATTGTTGGTGCTGAGATTGAGATTATTGATTCGTTGACTGGTATTTCTCTTGGAACAGTTACTACAGATGAGACAGGTAAGTTTATTATTCCAAATATCCCAGTTGGTAGCTATACAGTTATCCAGAGAACTACTACTGATGGATATGAAGTAAATGAGAAGGAATTCTCAGTTGTTGTTGATGAGAATCATAAGGTATTTGTTATGGGTGTAGAGATCAATAGTCTTACTATTGTTAATACAACTCCAACAAAGCCAACTGATACTCCTAAGGATCCAGACAAGACAACAAGTGGTGCAGCTGGCACTCCTGCAACAAATTCTGCTTCTAGTAATGCTGTTACTAGAACAGGTGAGAAGACAAACATGCTTTCAGTATATGGAATCATTATTCTTCTTATGTCAGCTTCATTCGTAAGTCTTTCTTCAAGATATAATAAGCTTGATGAACTCTATGATGAGCCAGAGAACTGATTAATAATATTAGTTAATAACTTAATTGAGGACTGCTTTATTGGCAGTCCTCTTTTTTTGTATTTATATCAATTGTATTTCTTGTAGAGATAAATATAGAATATCGTATTGTAAGGTTCGATATTTTATATTCAGTTTTCTATAATTTTGAATAATCTGTGTTTTGACTTAAGATTCTAAATTAGCAATTCACTTTCGATGAATACAATAGATGCTGAGCAGAGACTCTTATAACCAAACATAAATCTTTATAAATTCAGGACAAATAAAAGGAGCCATATCAAAAGATAACTAATTACATCTGATATGACTCCCGTAAAAACGTATTTGTTATAACATTCGAGATTTCTTATTAAACTCACGATCTCTTCGTTTACTTGTTTTACTTATGAATATATAGAAAGCAACTATAAGTATGATAAGAAGAATAAGGAATGCAATTGCTGCAATAAGAATATCTTTTATTGTGCTCCAGATGGTTTTCTTTTCTGGGTTAATAGTAACAATTCTATCTTTAGCTCTAACCTGAATTGTTATATTTCCTACAATATAAGTTACATCATCAGCAAATGTCTTATAAAGTGGGATATTAAAAGACTGTTCTGATTTTGATAAATCTACATTGACTCCAGACAATTCAACTGAGATTGTGTTACCAAGTGCTGCTCTAGCTGAAGGTACTGTAATATAAGATGAGAAGTCTATTGTATTTGATTCAACGAGAAGATTTGTATTTATTAAAGATTCTTCAAATCTTGTTAGGGTAGTTGTATATGCAGTAGCATATTCATTATCGTCAATGGCGATTGTAGTAAAGTTAATGAAACCATATTCAAATAGATTCAGCATGTCGTAATATCTCTGATCAGAACTTGTTGAACCAAGAATTACACCAATTAATGTTCTTCCGTTTTTGGTTGCTGCCGAACAAAGAGTATTACCAGCCGTATCAGTGTAACCAGTTTTTCCACCAACATAGTATTCATAACCAATTTCCTGTGTTGAAACAAATCTGTTTGTATTTGTAATAGTACGAACATCTGTATATTTATTTGTAGGATTAATTGAATACTGATATGTAGTTGAAATATTAGTAAATTCAGGGCAGTTTAATGCAGCTTCAAGAATTAGGCACATATCGTGACTTGTTGTAAGATTTTTTGGATCAGCAAATCCGTATGCAGTTGTGAATGTTGTATTAGTACAGCCTAATTCAGTTGCTCTGTCATTCATCATAGAACAGAAATCAGCTTCAGTGCCACCCATATAAACACCAAGTGCCAGAGCAGCATCGTTACATGATTTAAGCATTGCAGCATAAACCAAGTCTTTTACTGTAACTTCTTCGCCTGAGATTAAGCCAAGCTTAACATAGTCATCAGGGATACCATCAATCATAGGTGAAGTAATCTGTACTATTGCATCCTGGTTTAAATTCTCAAGAGCGAGAAGAACGGTCATTACTTTAGTTATTGACGCTGGTTCACACTGTAAATCAATATCATTTCCAAGCATAAATGCCTTTGAAGCAGTATCATAAAGGGCATAAGAAGTACCATTTACAATAGGACTATCAGATGGCATCTCATCAAGAAGTTCATAGTATGACTCGTTTTGAGAAATAATATTGTCGTTCTCATCATCGAATTCTTCATTTATGGCAAGAAGATTGGTGCTAAATAACGACATCATCATAATAGCGGTGGAAACAGATCCAACCAATCTTTTAATTTTTCTATTAATCATAATAGATTCTCCTAATTATTATTATTCACAATACATTATATGATTACTTTTTTACAATTATGTTTAAATTAGAATACGAAAAGATTAGTTTTTCGAGTATAATAAATCGGTAAAAATGTTTTATAGAGGTTGTTTATGGCAATTGTTAATATAAATAAAAATGATTTGGCAAATGTTGACTTTGCAAAAAAGTCTTTAAGAAGTCATTTTAGTAGTTTGTCTTCTGACTTGAATAGACCTGTTTACTATCATATTCATACTTATGGCTGTCAGCTTAATGAGTCTGATAGTGAGAAGATGATTGGTACTCTTGAAGAAGTTGGTCTTCAGGAAGGAACTGAAGAACAGGCTGATGTTATTGTTTTTAATACCTGTGCTATTAGAGAAAATGCTGAAGACAGACTCTTTGGTAATCTTGGCGTATTTAAGGCAAGAAAGCGTGAGAACAAAAATCTTCTTATTATTGTCTGTGGATGTATGATGAAACTTCAGGAAAATGTCGACAGAATTAAGAAGAGTTTTCCTTATGTTGATATAGTTTTTGATCCACAGCAGATTCACAATCTTCCACTTTTTATGTTCGATAAGATTGGAAGAAAGAAGCAGCTTATCGATATTACAGAAGAAGACTATATTGTTGAAGATAATCTTTTGCCTGTTAAGAGAGCAAGAAAGTTCAGAGCTTTGGTTCCAATTATGTATGGCTGCAACAATTTCTGTACCTACTGTATTGTTCCATATACACGAGGAAGAGAACGATCAAGAGATTTTAATCAGATTATTGATGAACTTAAAGAACTTGCTTCTAATGGATATAAGGAAGTTATGCTTCTTGGCCAGAATGTAAATTCATACGGTAAGGGCGAAGGTTATGATAAGAGTTTTGCTGATCTTTTAAGAGCGGCCGCTGAGATTGAAGGTTTCTCAAGAGTTAGATTTATGACTTCTCATCCTAGAGATTTGTCTGATGAAGTTATTGATATTATGGCAACTTATAAGAATATGGAGACTCATCTACATCTTCCTGTTCAGTCTGGTTCAGATAATATACTTAAAGCAATGAACAGACATTATACTCGTGACCAGTATTTAAGAACTGCGCTTAAGTTCAGAGAGAGACTTCCTGAAGGTTCTATCTCAACAGATATTATCGTTGGTTTCCCAGGTGAGACAGAGCAGGATTTCCTTGATACTCTTGATATCGTTAATCAGGTAAAATATGATTCTGCATTTACTTTCCAGTACTCAAAAAGACCTGGAACTAAAGCTGCAGTATGTCCTAATCAGGTTCCACAAGATGTTGTTACTGAACGTTTTGGAAGACTTCTTGAACTTCAGAATGACTATGTTTTTAAATCTAATCAGGCTAAAGTAGGTAAGACTGAGGAAGTTCTTATAGAAGGTGAGAGTTCTACAGCAAAAGATATTCTTACTGGTAGAACAAGATCTAATCATCTTGTAAATTTCACTATTCCAGAAGATTTTACTATTAATGGCAAATTAGTTAGTCCTTCAAATAGCGATTCTGGTGTTTGTGCAGATAGTTTTGAAGGAAAACTTTGTAATGTAAAGATTACACATTCTAGACCGTTCTCTATTGATGGTGTTATGGAGAGTATTATCGATGGCTGAAGTAGTTGAATATAGACTAAAGGACATAGAATACGATAAGTTGTCTCCAATGATGAAGCAGTATGCGGATACCAAGAGTAAACTTGGTGACGTTATACTTTTCTATCGCCTTGGTGATTTTTATGAGATGTTCTTTGATGATGCTTTATACGTATCCAAAGCACTTGAACTGACATTGACTGCAAGAGACTGTGGTAATAATCTACGTGCGCCTATGTGCGGAGTACCTTTTCATGCATATTCAACATATGTCAGCAGACTCCTTAATATGGGACATAAAATTGCTATCTGTGAGCAGCTCGAAGATCCATCTACTGCAGTAGGACTTGTAAAAAGAGGAATTGTTAAGATATTAACTCCTGGTACTTCAGTTGATCTTAACAGCTTTGATGAGAATAAGAATAATTTTCTTATGTCAATTTTCTGTATTGGTTCTCAGTATGGCTGCGCAGTTGGTGATATTTCAACTGGTCTTCTTGAAGCTACTCAGCTTTGTTCTGATTCTAATAATGAACACCTGATAAATCTTATCGGAAAATATAATCCTTCTGAGATTATTTATAACAAAGAGTTTACTAATACTTCTGTATTTGGACAGATTGAACTCTGTTTTAAGACTTCATTTACTGAACGAGCAGAGAGAGAATTTGGTTCTTCCAGAGTAAAAGATGGCACTATTGACATAAGTGAATCATCAATCTTTAGTGAGAATGTTCTTCTTATTGGTGCTGTAAATGCGCTTTTACTTTATGCTGATGAGACTCAGGCAGATAAAGTATCACATATATTAAAACTTAACTGCTTTAGAATCAGCGATACAATGGAACTTGATTTATCAACCAGAACTAACCTTGAGCTTACTCAGACAATCAGATCTAAGAGTAAGAGAGGTTCGCTTCTCTGGGCTATTGATAAAACCAAAACCAGTATGGGTGGTCGTCTTCTTCGAAAATTTGTTGAAGAGCCATTAATTAATGTGACAGAGATTAATAAGCGATTAGATGCAGTAGAAGAGGCACTTGATAAGTTTATTAATCGCCAGGAGATAATTGAGGGACTTTCTGGTTTATATGATATTGAGCGTCTCTCATCTAAGGCTGCACTTGGTACTATTAATGCAAGAGAACTTCTTGCGCTTAAACAGGCTGTTGCCAAGCTTCCATTTATAATTGATGTAGCTTCAAATTTTAGTAAGGGATTATTCTCAGATATTAATAAAATGCTTGATCCGCTTACTGATATTTATGAACTTCTTGAAGCTTCAATTAACGAGGATCCACCAATCACTTTAAGAGATGGTGATCTTATTAAGCGTGGCTTTAATAAGGAATGTGATGAATTATATGAGATTGCAAGCAATGCCAAAGAATATATTTTAAAACTCGAACAGTCTGAGAGAGAGAAAACTGGTATAAAAACACTTAAGGTTGGATACAATAAGGTTTTCGGATATTATATTGATATCTCTAAGAATAATACTCTGCCTATTCCAGAAAACTATATTCGTAAGCAGACACTTACGAATGCGGAGCGTTATGTTACTCCTGAGATTAAGGAACTCGAGAGTAAGATTATGAGTGCTTCATCGAAGAGGATTAATCTTGAACTGGAACTCTTTAACGAGATTCGTAATAAAGTAAATGAGCAAAAAGAGAGACTTTTTGCTGTTGCCAAGGCAGTAAGTCTCCTTGATGTTATAACTTCACTTGCTGAACTTGCTTCTGTTGAGAACTTTGTAAGACCAGTTGTTGATGATTCTGATGTACTAGATATTGTTGATGGAAGACATCCTGTTGTAGAAAAAGCTCTTTCTCGTAATGACAGATTTGTTCCTAATTCAACTGAACTTGATTCTGACAGGCGTCTTATGGTTCTTACAGGTCCTAATATGGCAGGTAAGTCTACATATATGAGACAGGTTGCAATTATTGTTCTTCTTGCTCAGATTGGTTCTTTTGTTCCGGCAAAAAAAGCTCATATTGGTCTTGTAGATCAGATTTTTACCAGAATCGGTGCTTCTGATGATATCTCACTTGGCCAGTCTACATTTATGGTTGAGATGAATGAAGTATCTAATATTCTAAAAAATGCAACGTCAAAGAGCCTGCTTCTTCTTGATGAGGTTGGTCGTGGTACTTCAACTTATGATGGCCTTTCTATTGCTTGGGCAGTAATAGAATATATTACAGATCCTAAGGTTTTATATGCCAGAACAATCTTTGCTACACATTATCATGAGTTAAATCAGCTTGAGAAGATGACAAAAGGTATTTTTAACTGTCATGTTGATGTTAAGGAAGATAAAGATAAGGTCGTATTCTTACACAAAATTGTAAGTGGAGGAACCTCTGACAGCTATGGTATTGAGGTAGCAAGACTTGCAGGACTTCCTGAAGAGGTGTTGTCCAGAAGTAAATCAATTCTGGGTGAACTTGAGAGAATAGGTGACTTCAAACTTGACGAAGGTGATAAGTCAGTAAGTTCTCTTGCTGAAGATCGTGTATTCGATGTTGGTAAAGCTGACTATACAAAGAAAGATAAGTTACGTGCTCAGATAAAAGATATTGATATTACAAGATTAACGCCAATCGAGGCAATGAATATTCTATATAATCTTGTTGATGAAGTTAATAAAGAGGAGACTTAATTAGGTTTATGTCAAGAATTAATGTATTAGATACAGTTACAGCAAATGCTATTAAGGCAGGAGAAGTTATAGAGAGACCTTCTTCTATTGTTAAGGAACTTGTTGATAATGCTATCGACGCTGGTGCTACAAAGATCAGTGTTTCTTTTGAAGATGGTGGTATCACATACATTAATGTTACTGATAATGGAATTGGAATGGATAAAGAAGATGCTGAAAAGTGTTTTCTCATTCATGCTACTTCAAAAATTAAAACCATTGAAGATGTTTATTCTCTTACAACTCAGGGGTTTAGAGGTGAGGCTCTTGCTTCAATCTGTGCCTGTGCTGATGTAATCCTTGAGACACGTCAGGCCGATTCTGAATATGGTACAAGAGTTGAGTTCACAGATGGACTTATGGTTGATTCTTCAGAAGTTGCCTGTGATATCGGAACATCTGTAAGCGTAAATTGCATTTTTGCTAATATTCCTGCAAGATTTAAGTTTCTCAAAAAAGATGCAACTGAAGGAATGTATATAACTCATCTTATTGAGCGCTTATCTGTTGTTAATCCTCATATTAGTTTTAAACTATATAAAGATGGAAAATTGATTATTACCACACCAGGTAATGGTGATATGCTGGATACAATTTATAGTGTCTATGGTAAAGAGATAGCAACTAACATTGTTGAAGTAAATTATGAGTATGAAGGACTTAAGATACGTGGTTATTGTGGAAAGCCATCATATGTAAAGGCTTCAAGATCACATCAGGTATTTTATGTTAATGAGCGTAATATCAAGAATACCGTTTTAACTTCTGCATTAGATGAAGCATATCGTAATCTTGTTATGAAAGGCAAATTTCCTATTTGCTATCTTTGTATCTATATACCTTCAAGTCTCGTTGATGTAAATGTTCATCCACAGAAATTAGATGTTCGTTTTAATAATGAAGGTGATGTTTTCCGCCTTGTTTATCATGGCGTTAAAAATGCTGTTTTAAATACAAATGAATCTATAGATATGTCGCTTGGAAGCGTTAAGGAGGAATCTGTTTCTGTAGCTCCAGTTAAGCCACAGTTATCATTTGATACTTCTGCAATTAATTCGGTTATTCCTACAACAACTATTCCAAGACAAAGTAGTTATGTCCTTGATCAGTTTAAGGATGACGAGTCTTCTGAAAGTAAAAGCAGTAATTCAGGTTCTTTTGAACCAAAATCTACTGCTGAAGAAGTTAAAGCATACACTGATATTTTATCTTCGTTATCTTCTATGCCAGTTGTTAAGACTGAAGAGGCAAAAACAAATAGTGATACAAAGATAGATGAGACTCCTGTAATGCCAGCTTTTACTATTGAAGATGCGCCTAAGTCTGATTTTGAAGAATTGTTATCTTCTGATTTTGTAGGCTTTGTCTTTAACACATATATAATTATGCAAAGCAGTAAGCATATGTTTCTTATAGATCAGCATGCTGCTCATGAGAGAGTCTTATATGAGAAATTTCTCGAAAAGTATTCTTCAAACGATAATACGCTTGCAAAGCAGACACTTATTGTTCCTAAGGTATTGTCTCTTGGACAGTCTGATTTAAACTTTGTTGTGGAGAACAGCACTTTGTTTGATAGTTATGGTTTTGAGATAGAACAAATAGGCGACAGGGAAGTTGCTATTAGAACTATTCCTTTTGAAGGAAATAATGTTGATGTAGGAAAGGCAGTTGAAAACATTATTGCCTCTGCCAAAAATGAACTTCCTACAGGTGATAATGCGTGGTTCTCACTAATTGCTACTAAAGCTTGTAAGGCAGCAATTAAAGGAAATCAGAGAATAGACAGAGAAGAAGCTCTGGAACTATTGAAATTGATGCGTAACCTTAAAGATCCGTATCATTGCCCACATGGAAGACCTACTTTTATTAAGTTAAGCCAGCAAGATCTCGAAAAGGAATTTAAAAGAATAGTCTGATGATTGATATTAGTTCTTATATTGAAAATTATAAATTTATTCCAATAGTCTGTGGACCAACTGCAAGTGGTAAGAGTTCACTGGCTTTTGATTTATGCAAAGATTTAAATACTGAACTTATATCCTGTGATTCAATGCAGGTTTATAAGTATTTTGACATTGGAACAGCAAAAGCAACGAAGAAGGAACAGGCTGAAGTTAAACATCATATGATTGATATTGTAGAGCCTGATTCGTATTATTCTGTCAATGATTACGTTAATGACTGTTATAAAGTTATCGATTCAATGCTCAAAGAAGGTAAACTTCCTGTAATCTGCGGTGGAACTGGCCAGTATGTTAAGACATTGTGTGAAGGTATTAAATATACGGATGAATCAGTTGATTCTTCAATTACAGATTCTCTTTATAAAGAATATGAAGAGAATGGTATAGATAATCTTTATAAAAGACTTCAGGATATTGATCCAGTAGCTTCAGCGAAGATTCATCCTAATGACACCAGAAGAGTTATCAGAGCATTAAGTGTATATATTTCTTCAGGTAAAACATTTACAGAATGGAACAATGAGTCCAAAACAGATGGTCCATTGTATCCATTTAAAGTTTTTGCAATAGATATGGATCGTTCGATTCTTTATGATCGAATTAATAAAAGAGTTGATATCATGATGGAAGAAGGTCTTCTTGATGAAGTTGATAATATTCTTAAGATGGATATTCCAAAAGGATCAACATCAATGCAGGCTATTGGTTACAAAGAATTTGTTGAATATTTTGATAACAAAATAACTCTTGATGAAGCAATATATCAGATAAAACTTCGTTCCAGACATTATGCAAAGAGGCAGCTAACATGGTATCGATATATGGACTATATCGAATATCTCGATGCCAATATGAGTAAGATGGATATGATTGAGTTTATTAAAAGTAAACTAAAGTAAGTATTCAATTTGAGATGTTGTTTTGCATAATTATTCAGAAAATATAAATATAGAGGTTGCCTCTGATATGGAGACAACCTCTTTTGTTTGTAATAATTTGACTTATGTTTGACTTTTCCCAAGTGTACCAGAATTATAAAATATACTTGAAAATTATATATTGACTTGATATATTGATTTTAGCCTTGTTAGACGTCAACATAGCAATTTAAAGTATTAAATAGAATATCTGTGAAGACCT
Organism: Clostridia bacterium; assembly: GCA_024403775.1. Taxonomy (GTDB): domain Bacteria; phylum Bacillota; class Clostridia; order Saccharofermentanales; family Saccharofermentanaceae; genus Saccharofermentans. The sequence continues at coordinate 10,321 of JAKSRE010000046.1, forward strand.
ACGACTTTACCGAGGATTTTACAATCTTCTGTATTGAATGGGATAGGTGAATATAAGTCGTTTTCAGGGAATAAGTATGGAACACCATCCTTATGACCAAAACGCTTAACTGTTGCTTCATCGCCAATGAGTGCAGCAATAATGTCACCCTCGTTACAAGTATTCTGTTTACGAACAATTATGTAATCTCCATCAAGAATGTGAGCATTAATCATACTTGTTCCTTTTACTTTAAGAATGAAGGCATCAGAACTGCCGATAATTGATTTATTTACATAGAAGGATTCAGTATTATCTTCGTGTGCATAAATCGGTACTCCGGCGGTGATTTTGCCAATACAATTTAATTTGACAGTATCAGTAGAAACAGGTGATGTAAGATCTGATACGATGGCTGATTCTTCAACTGAATCATCTTGTGTATCTTTGATAATGATTGCTCTGCGAAGACCTGGTCGATATTCAATCTTACCTATCTCATCAAGTTTTTTGAGATAAGTATGTACTGAAGAAGTTGACTTAAGTCCTACACCTAAGCAAATATCTCTGACTGAAGGAGACATTCCGTTGTCGTGAATGTATTTACGAACATATTCATAAACGCGCTCAACAGTATTGTTCCCTTTGGTAGTTTTTGCCATATCTGTCATATTAATCCCTCCGAACATACATTTGTTTATTTGATTCTACATTAATGTGTCAAATAAGTCAAACATTTGTTTGTAATCGGAAATTTAATTTTTTTTAGTTGGAGTTTTTTAATATGAACAGTTGCCTATTAAAAAGACGTTTGACAAATTTACAGCGCGATATAGCTTTTGCTAGCGCATTTTTGGGTGAGAAGATTTCCATGTATAACGAGATGAAGGAATCTCTTGAAAAGCTTAAAGAAGATTATGTTAGAGAGTTTGCTCCTGTTGCATCTTCGAATCTGGAAATCAAACCACAGGCCGACAGGGATATGAATGAGTTTTTCATTAACTTTTCGGAAGGTTATGATAACTTCAAGAATACTCTTGCTAAGCAGAAGGTTTATTATGAGTATAAAAGAGATAGTTCTATTTTCTTATTAAATTGTATTCTAAAGATGCCTTCTCCTTACAATGAGATATTATTTCTAAAGTATTTTATGAATGTGACTCCGGAATCTATTGAAAAACTATATTATTTCAGCAGAACCTCTTTCTATCGTTCATTAAATAAGGGAATAGATGAGTTGTTTGAGTATCTTAAAGAGAATGATGTTTATGGATTCTTTTCAGGAAATCAATACGATGAATTTGATGATTTATCCGATTTTTATGACGATGATGGCTGTTTATGCTAACTGTGCTCGAAAAGACTAATAAAAGTTATTCTTTTTTCATTGACTATATTCCAGATAAAAATATAATAAAACCGATAAATTTAAAAAAGTGAGGTCTATATGAAAATTTCATTCTCTACATTGGCTTGTCCAAATTTTACATGGTCTGAAATCTACTCAATGGCTAGTGATTTTGGTTTTAACGGTATTGAAGTTCGTGGTTTAGGCAATGACATTAAGTCTTATAAAGCTCTTCCTTTTACAGATGAGCAGCTACCTAGTACAGTTGAGAAGCTAAAGTCCCTAAAGCTTGAGATTCCTTGCTTGTCTTCTGGTGAACCAATTAATTGTGCTGAGACTTCTGAGGCTGCTATTGATGAGATTACACAGTATGCAGTTCTTGCTAATAAGCTTGGTGCTAGTTATATTCGTGTTCTTGGTGATAGAAATCCAGCTCCTGAGGGAGAGGTTGATGATGAGGTTGTATATAACAACATCCTTAAGCTCATTCCAGTTGCTGAAGAGTATAATGTAACACTTCTTATTGAGACAAACGGTTGTTATGCTGATACAGCAAGACTTCGTCGTTTGCTTGACAGAGTAAATAATCGTAAGGTTGCTGCTCTTTGGGATATTCATCATCCTTATAGATTCTTTAATGAAGCTCCTATGACAACTGTTGAGAACCTTGGCGAATATATTAAGTATGTTCATGTTAAGGATTCAGTTATGGGTGAAGACGGTAAGGTTACTTATAAGCTTATGGGTACTGGTGATCTTCCACTTGGTGATATGTTTAATGCTCTTAAGTCTATGAATTACATCGGTTTTGTTTCTCTTGAGTGGGTATACAGATGGATGAATTCACTTGATGAGGCTGGTATCGCTGTTCCACAGTTCTCAGGCTATATGTCACAGTATAAGACAGTTCATAAGCATGAGCTTCAGGTAAATAATCAGGGTACAGGTAACTACATCTGGCCTAAGGAGACTCTTATCGACTGGACATTCCCAGACGTTCTTGATCGTGTTTGTGAGTCTTTCCCAAATCAGTACGCTTTCAGATACACTGAGCTTGATTACACACGTACATATCCTGAGTTCAGAGATGACGTTGATAATTTTGCTAGAGCACTTCTTGCTATGGGCGTTAAGAAGGGGGATCACGTTGCTATCTGGGCTACAAATGTTCCACAGTGGTATATCACTTTCTGGGCAACAACAAAGATTGGTGCAGTTCTTGTAACTGTTAATACAGCATATAAGATTCACGAGGCTGAGTACCTCTTGAAGCAGTCTGATACACATACACTCGTTATGATTGACGGCTTTAAGGATTCTGACTATGTATCTATCATCAATGAGATTTGTCCTGAACTTAAGGATTCAAAGCCAGGTGAGTATAACTTCGCTAGACTCCCATTCCTTAAGAATGTTATTACTTGTGATTCAAAGCAGCCAGGTTGTTATACATGGGAAGAGGCTAATGCTCTCTCAACACAGGTACCTTTGAGCGAGGTTGAGAAGCTTCGTCGTACAATTAAGAAGGATGATGTATGTAACATGCAGTATACTTCTGGTACAACAGGTTTCCCTAAGGGTGTAATGCTTACTCACTACAATGTTGTTAATAACGGTAAGGCTATCGGTGACTGTATGGACTTGTCAACAGCAGACCGTATGATGATTCAGGTTCCAATGTTCCACTGTTTCGGAATGGTACTTGCTATGACAGCTTCTATGACACATGGTACAACAATGTGTCCTATCACAGCTTTCTCACCACGTAAGGGATTGCACTGTATTAATCAGGAGAAGATCACAGCATTCCACGGTGTTCCTACAATGTTCATCGCTATGCTCGGTCATAAGGACTTTGAGAAGACAGACTTCTCTCATATGAGAACAGGTATCATGGCTGGTTCACCTTGTCCTATTAAGACAATGGAAGAAGTTATTGAGAAGATGCATATGTCTGAGATTTGTATTACATATGGTCAGACAGAGGCTTCTCCAGCTACAACAATGAGTAAGACAACTGATTCAGTTGAGAAGCGTGTTAATACTGTAGGTCAGGCTATCTTCGGTGTTGAGTGTAAGATTGTTGATCCAGAGACAGGTGCTGATTTACCAGATAATGTTGATGGTGAGTTCGTTGCACGTGGTTACAACATCATGAAGGGTTACTACAAGATGCCAGAGGCTACAGCAGCTGCTATCGATTCAGAGGGCTGGCTCCATACTGGTGACCTTGCTAGAAGAACACCTGATGGATACTACAAGATTACAGGCCGTATCAAGGATATGATCATCCGTGGTGGTGAGAATATTTATCCTAAGGAGATTGAGGACTTTATCTATACACATCCAAAGGTATCTGACGTTCAGGTAATTGGTGTTCCTGATAAGGATTATGGTGAGGAAATCCTTGCTGCTATTATCCTTAAGCCAGGCGAGGAGTCTTCTGAGGAAGAGATTAAGACATACGTACTTGATCATATGGCTAAGCATAAGGTTCCTAAGTATGTTGACTTCGTATCAGATTTCCCTATGAATGCTGCTGGTAAGATCCTTAAGTACAAGATGCGTGAGGAAGCAGTTGAGAGACATTCACTTGAGCAGGCTAATAAGATCGTTACAGCTTAAGTTGGTACGCGTGGTACTTTCATTTAATCCTACTGTGTGATACAGTATACTTAACAAAATTTAAAGCACTTGAATTTGATTCAGGTGCTTTTTTTGTTGCCAATTTTTATTTGTGGTCGGGCAGTAAGGAGGTGAATAATTCCCGATATTTTTATGTTTCTATGTTCTTATTGTAAATATTAATGTGAGGAGTTTTTTATGACAATTGAAGATTTTACAGAGTGCGTTGCAAGCCAGATTTTAGATTATCTTCCAGATAAATTTGGCGAAGCAAATGTTACTACATATTCAACTATTAAGAATAGTAAAAGGGTACATGGTTTGTGTATCAGACTTGAGGGGCAGTGTGTTGCTCCTGTTTTTTATATGGAGAATTATTATCATGAGAATATCGAAGTCGTTACCGATGAACTTCTTTTTGAGTTAGCAGCTGATATAATTCCATTCTATGATGACTACTTTGAAGAAGGCTGCTTCTCAGAAGTAGAAAAGCAGATTGTTGATTTTAACGTCGATAATTTTGAAGAGATTAAGCAGTATTTAAAGCCTATCATTGTTAATCGTAATAATTATAGTGAACTTCTTACTTCATTTAATTACAGAGTTATTAATGACATGGCGGTTCTTGTAATTATTGATATTCCTTCAGAGAAGTTTAAGTATGGTCCATGCTGTATTAAGGTGTCCAAGGACTTTGAGAAATTGTGGAATAAGAGTTTCTTCGAGATATATGAGGCTGCTATAAGTAATGTAAGCAATGAAGACTTTGTTTTAAGAGATCTTGGAAGACGCCTGATGGGTAAGAAAGAAATAAACTATCTTGAGAAGGATATGATTCGAAGTAAAAAGTCACTTTTTGAACTTACTGGAAGCGATATGGTATATGGAGCTAGTGCAATTATTAATAACAAAGTTATGAGCAAAGTCTGCGATTTGTTTCCAGAAGGCTTTTATATAATTCCTTCATCAATCCATGAATGCCTTATAGTATCTATGAAGGCCGCAGATTCACCGTATTTTCTTAGAAAGCAGTTAGTATCAATTAATAACGATGGCAGCCTGATATCTTCAGACGACATTTTGTCTTACGATATCTATACTTACGAACAGGAGTATGAAGAACTTGTGGTCGTGTAAGATGTTAAATCTTCTATTAGTTAATGTATTAATTGGTAGCCTTTTTCTTTTCGAAAATACAATTGCCACAAACATAAAAGTTACTATATACACGGTAGACGTCCCACTGGATAGTGCTCAGTTTAATCTTTGGAAGTATGCCCCTGACAGATTTGATGGAAATGGTCTTCCAAGCGAAGGAGATTATCTTATAGCACAAGGACACGCAAATGAATCAGGACAGGTAATCTGGGATAATGGCGAAAGCTATATAAACCTTACTGATTATGGTGCTGGTTTCTATGGTATTAATGAAGTAGTGGATGCAAAAGATATTATATGTAACTGGAATAAATGGGATGAGAAGACTTTCTATAGGACTTTCGAGGTAAAAAATTCTGATTCTTTCTTTGAATTTACGTGTATAAATTCAGAAGACTATGAGACTGAGAAAATGGGTAAAGCAGATATTTATATGACAGAATCTACTTCAGAATCGTTAATAGCTGAACCGACAGAAATTCCAGAGAAATCTTATACTACAGAACTAACATTACAAACTACAGAGGTTATAGAAGGAAGTGAAATTGTTAGGGAGATTAGTAAGGAAACTCAGGATAATGATGTTATTGAAATAGCGATAGGAAGCGTAAGTTTAATACTATCTCTGGCAATTCTTGGCTTTATGATTTACTCTTCCAAAATGACAAAGTAAATACTTTGACTTTTTTTGATTTTCGTATTGACTTTGAATGAATCTTGTCTATAATAAATTTGTTAGCACTCGTAAGGGATGAGTGCTAACGACGAAAATGTATTATATTAAAGGAGGTCAGGATTATGACTATTAAACCTTTAGGAGATAAGGTTGTTATTAAGAAACTTCAGGCTGAAGAGACAACAAAGAGCGGTATCGTACTCGCATCAAGTGCTCAGGAGAAGCCACAGTTCGCAGAAGTTGTTGCTGTAGGACCTGGCGGAGTAATCGATGGTAACAATATCGTTATGGAAGTTAAGATTGGTCAGAAAGTAATTATCAGAGACTATGCAGGAACAAATGTTAAGCTTGATGGTGAGGATTTTATCATTGTTAAGCAGGAAGACATTCTTGCTATCGTTGAGTGATAGTATTTTGGAGGTATAAAAATGGCTAAGGATATTAAGTATGCTGAGGACGCTCGTAAGTCTTTGGAAATTGGTGTTAATAAAGTTGCCAATACAGTAAAGGTAACACTTGGACCAAAAGGACGAAATGTAGTTCTTGATAAGAAGTATGGTGCACCACTTATTACAAACGATGGTGTTACTATTGCTAAGGAAATCGAGCTTGAGGACAGATTTGAGAATGCTGGTGCACAGCTTGTTAAGGAAGTTGCTTCTAAGACAAATGATGTTGCTGGTGACGGTACAACAACAGCTACACTTCTTGCTCAGGCAATCATCCGTGAGGGTATGAAGAACCTTGCTGCAGGTGCAAATCCTATCATTCTTCGTAAGGGTATTTCAATGGCAGTTGATGCAACAGTAGAAGAGATTTTGAAGAATGCCAAGAAGGTTGAATCTACTAAGGATATCGCTCGTGTTGCTGCAGTATCTGCTGGTGATGATTATATCGGTGAGTTGATCTCAGAGGCTATGGACAAGGTATCAAGCGACGGTGTTATTACTGTTGAAGAGAGTAAGTCAATGGCTACTGAGCTTGAAGTTGTTGAAGGTATGCAGTTTGATAAGGGTTATCTCTCATCTTATATGTGCACAGACATGGATAAGATGGAAGCTGTTCTTGATGATCCATATATCCTTATTACAGATAAGAAGATTGGAAATATCCAGGAGATTCTCCCAGTTCTCGAGCCAATTGCTCAGTCAGGTAAGAAGCTTCTTATTATTGCTGAAGATGTTGAGGGTGATGCTCTTGCAACACTTATTCTTAATAAGCTTCGTGGAACATTTACATGTATAGCTGTTAAGGCTCCAGGCTTTGGTGACAGACGTAAGGCTATGCTTGAAGATATTGCTATTCTTACAGGTGGCCAGTTGATTACTTCTGATCTTGGTCTTGAGCTTAAGGATGCTACTCTTGATCAGTTAGGTCGTGCTCATCAGGTTAAGGTTACAAAGGATAACACAATCATCGTTGATGGTGCTGGTGACAGTGAGGCTATTAAGGCTCGTGCAGCTCAGATTAAGGTTATGTCAGAGCAGACTACTTCTACATTTGACAAAGAGAAACTCCAGGAGAGACTTGCTAAGCTTTCTGGTGGTGTTGCAGTTATCAAGGTTGGTGCTGCTACAGAGACAGAAATGAAGGAGAAGAAGCTCCGTATTGAAGACGCTCTTGCTGCAACAAAGGCTGCAGTTGAAGAGGGTATGGTTCCAGGTGGTGGAACAGCTTATGTTCACGCTATCCCAGTTGTTGCTAAGCTTCTTGAGACAGCTGAGGGTGATGTTAAGACAGGTATCTCAATTATTCTTCGTGCTCTTGAAGAGCCAGTTCGTCAGATTGCAGCAAATGCTGGTGTTGATGGCAGTGTAATTCTCGAGAGAATTAAGAATGAGGATAATAACTTTGGTTATGATGCTCTTAATGAGAAGTATGTAAATATGTTTGAGGCTGGTATTGTTGACCCAGCTAAGGTTACACGTTCTGCACTTCAGAATGCTTCATCTGTATCATCAACACTTCTTACAACAGAAGCTCTTGTTACAGATATTCCTGAACCAGAGCCACCTATGGCAGCTCAGCCACCAATGTATTAATTGATACTAATACTTTATAGTAAACTTAAGGAGCCGTCTCAAAAGGGAAGTAAATCCTGATTGAGGCGGTTCTTTTAATGTT
>JAKSRE010000047.1 GCA_024403775.1 Clostridia bacterium
AGTCTTTTCAAACAGCCTTTTCTTTAATTGTCCTTGACAATGGGACCAGTTTATTGATAAAAGTCAATCTTGGGACAGTTCTTTTTTGTGTATTTATCAGAGCAAAAAGAAGCGGCTGCCTCAGAGAAATACTAATTCATCTGAAGACAGCCACTACTTTTGTGTTTATGTGCTACGAATTCCTTTTATTTTATCTTGTAATTCCGTAATTCTGGCAAAGAGCATCAAACTCAATTGAACCAGTGAAACCATCGAATACATCCTGGTTAGAAGCACCATCGATCATTCTGTTAACCCAGCCTTCAAATCCGTCTGTATCAGCTTCACGGCCAAAGAATGCTCTGTACATATATGCTACATAACCTTCTCTGCTCAAATTCATCTGAACGAACTCTGGGCTGAATGCGAATGAATAAGCGATAGTTGTACCAGATACCTGATTATTAAGCAACTTCTTAACCCACTCTGCCTGGCTTCCCATATCTGGAAGTCTGTTAAGACATGTCTTGTAAAGTCTTGCTACGAAGCAGTTAACACCACCCTGACGGTCATTATCTACACCAACTGCATAGTATCCAGATACTACACCATACTCACTACAGAGGTTATAGAACTCAAGTGAATTTGCAAAACCAGCAAATACTTCTTCTCTGCTTGTACCAGCATCGAGCATTCCCTTCCAGTAATCATAACCAGCAGAATCTGCCTTACGACCAAAGAACATATTATACAAATCAGTAATGAAATCTGCATTTGATCTATTCTTTCCGATATACTCACCACTGAAGATAAATCCATATCCTACCTGAGCACCACAAGCCTGACCATTTACAAGCTTATCTTTCCAATATGTGAAACCTTCTGAATCAGCCTTTCGACCAAGAGCAACGCTATAACAACGATCTACAAAGTCACCTACATTCTTCTTGGCAGCTGTTGTTGGAGCTGCTGATGGAATTGCACCTACTGTAGGACGTGGTGTTGATGGAACACTTGTAGGAGCGGCTGTTGGTGCTGATGTTGGAGTACTAGTTGTTGTTCCATTGGCTGTAATTTTTACGTCAACATCAACAGTAAGAGTACTTCTATTTCCATCATCATTACAAATATATCTATAGTATGTATATTCATTAAAATCGGAATCGATTCCTTTCATTTCTTCTGCAGTTTGAGTCTTAAACAAATTGCACAGAATTGGACATGGGTCCAAAGTTAATGAAGTAAAATTATTGCCATGTGCTTCCAAATAAGACAAATTAGAAAGACCAGACAAATTCAAGCTAGAGTAATTATTACCACATACATAAAGTGCCATAAGATCCTTGTTGTTTGCGAGATTTGGCATTGCAAGCTGTGGATTCTCGTCAATCGCAAGAAAATACAAATCTGTATTAGTTGAGAGATCCAATGTCTTCATTGAAGTCGAAGTAGCCAAAATCGAAGTCAAATTAGAACAATTAGTAACATTTAATGTAGCGCAATCTTCACAGAACATAATGTCAACTGCTTTAAGACTATTCATGCCACTTACATCTACTGAAGTTACTTTTGAGAAAGGTATGTATAATCTCTCCAAATTTGTTAGATACTTTACACCCTGAACTGAAGCCAAATCATTATTATAGTCATCAATCTCTACGACTTTAGCCTCCTCAATCTCTGAAGCAGACAATGATCCATCTCCATTTGTGTCAAAATTACTACTGATATAATTTCTAAAAACTGCATCTGGGAAGTTGCCTGCATCAACAGAAACGCCAGCTGCGCTTACCGAATTTGCTCCACCAAAACCAATGGAACCAGCTACCATTGCTACAGTGAGCAATGTTGATAAAAACTTTCTTTTCATGATTCTTTTCCTTTCTTCGTTAGCACATCTTTTTAATTTGTTGTTATTAACAATAAGATATTATCATATAGTTAAATATTAATGGTGTAGAAATTATGTCGCTACGATTAACAAATTGTAAACAAAAAATGGAAGCACAAACCAGTATATATGATTTCTACAAAACAACAAGCGCCAGATCTATTAAGATCAAGCGCTTCTGAAACAGACATAAAAAAGCTCCAGCGAACCTATCCTCCGTACTGGCCACTATACCAGCTACGCTTCCTCAACTACGGCGCCAATAACTAAAACAACTCGAGCATTCAAATAACGAATCACCGTGATTATCAACTAACTGTCAAACAACGGTTAAATCGGTCCATCATCTCGACCTACCTTCACCGACCTATCGGCTACTCTAAATCACATCTTACAAGGAGCTCTACCCGTCCTGTGTGCGATTACCGTTCAATCTGACCTCGTTACCTACCTGTTGGTCGTGACATCTCACTGAACCACGGAACAGTATACGAATCAACTAACTAATCACGATCTGCAACTTGTAAACTATTGTTCCGTCAATTGCAACTCGTAAATCCTAAAACTGATGGATAACTGATAGATACAAAACACGTATCTAGGGTCTCACGATGTCACATATACCTCTCCTTAAGGTCCACATCTGCCAAAAAATATAAATATAAGAACCATCCAGTTTTATAGGCGGCTTCCGTAAAGAATAATCAGTATTCCCTGGAGCTATCTTTATACTACTAGATCCCCCTCTTTTACACAATCGGTAGTTTTGTCTCAAATTTGAGATTAAACCTTGGGCACTTTGTATATTTAACACAACCTAAAAACATGTTAAACTAAAATAGTTGTGCGTAATGCACAACTATTTTTATGTAAATAATTATATTATGTTTATAGATACTCTTTTTCGCTTTTCAAAATATCAAACCAGAATCACTTGAATTCTTAATGAACGATATTTCCAAGAACTCCATAAGATACGATGTCCATAATTACTATCGCAAGAAGAAGGCCGATAAAAATTGCTGTTGATGCCTTCTTAATATCTACATTAAGAAGGGATGCAATAAGGGCACCCATCCATGCGCCAGTTCCAGGAAGTGGAATACCTACAAAGAGCAAAAGAAATAAAAATTCTCCCTTCTCAATTCCGTCTGATTTCTTATCTGCTCGTGCCTCAAGCCAGTTAATAAGAGGAACAAAGATTTTAAACTTCTTCATAAAAGCAAATATCTTCTTTATAAAAAGAAGTATGAAAGGAATCGGAATAATGTTTCCTAGAAGGCAGATTATGTTTGCCTTGATTAGAGACACTTTGAGAAGACTAGAACAAAGAAGCCCGCCTCTTAACTCGATGAGTGGAAGCATTGATACAAAAAATATGAATACTTCCTCTGGAAGAAAGCTTCCCAGATTACTTTGATACCACTGAACTAATGTTTCCATTATTAACTAATTCCTTTACTTATCCTCATTCATAAGCTGCTGACGGCATTCGTCAAGACGAGCCTGCTCATCTCCAGGCATAACTGGATACTGAGGATCAATTTTCTTAAGACTATCAAGAATTGCTTCAGATACAAGATAACGAGTATACCACTTCTGATCAGCTGGAAGAACATACCAAGGAGCTTCTTTAGACGCAGTATTATTGATTACATCCTCATATACCTCATGATACTTATCCCATAAAGCACGCTCTACAAGATCTCCTGAAGAGAACTTCCAGTTCTTTGAAGGCATATCAATTCTCTCGAGGAATCTTTCCTTCTGCTTCTCTTTAGATACATTAAGGAAGATCTTAACAATTCTATAACTTGAATCATAAAGGTAGTCCTCGTAATTACGAATATGAGCATATCTCTTCTCAAAGAAAGGCTTGCTCTTAATATTAATAACACGATCAGCCTGATGATACGTCTTATTGAATTCCTTTACCTGAACAACAAGTACATCTTCATAATAAGAACGATTAAAAATAGCAATCTTACCTCTTGATGGGATAACCTTATTTACTCTCCAGAGGAAGTCATGTGCTAACTCTTCAGAAGAAGGAGACTTAAAGCTGATAACATCTACTCCTGTTGGATTTACACCGCTCATTACCTGCTTTACAGTACTGTCCTTACCAGCAGCATCCATAGCCTGAAGAATGATAATAAGACCTTCTCTTCCATCAGCATAAAGCTTATCCTGAAGTTCAGAAATCTTCTCCTGATTCTCTTTGGTTTTAGCAATAATCTTTTCCTTGTCTACTTTATCCTTTTTGCTATTAGTAGGAATCTTCTCCAAGTCAAGTTTCTTACTTCCATCAAAACAATAATTCTTAAGTGACATAATAAACCTCCTAGTTACATTAATTATTACATCTTCTCGATACCCTGATCTTTATCACCATCGCGGCTGATAAAACTCATAGGTGGAATAACATCGTTAGAATCTGTTCTCATATAATATGTCATCTTGGCATGAGGAGTTGAATCAATTGGCTTCATATCCTCGTCATAAAGTTCTACTATAGTGAATGGATCAATATATCCCTTTGGCATAAGACAGTTAACCATATCACCCTTAAACACTTTATTACGCTGTGATACTTTATAAAGCTTAAGATTCTCATCATAGTCTTCGATAAGACCAACAACAAATGCTGGCTTATTATATGACTTATCATTAACAATCTGGGCGTTAGAACCTGGCGTATCAAAGAAGAAACCTGTGGCATAATCACGGTGAACAACCTTATCAAGAAGAACAAGCCAGTTAGGATCAACTGTAAAGTTCTCTGGATCCTCATAATATCTATCTACTGCCTCACGGTATACTTTTGTTGCAGCAGCTGCATAATATGCACCTTTGATTCGACCTTCAATCTTAAAACTATCTACACCAGCTTTAATCATCTCTGGAACATGCTCAACCATACAGATATCCTTAGAATTAAAGATATAAGTTCCATGTTCATCTTCTTCAACTGGAAGTCTGTCCTCAAGACGTTTTTCTTCTGTAATAAAGTACTCATTATTAACAAAATCGAGTTTCTCTGGACAGGACTTATCACAATTCTCATTGTCTATTTTCTTCTCTGAATCAACATAGTAACCCCAGCGGCAAGGCTGAGCACAAGCACCCTTATTAGAACTTCTGCCAGTATAATAATTTGACAAAAGACAGCGTCCAGAATACGATACGCACATCGCACCGTGAATAAAGCACTCAATCTCAAGATCTTCTGGAAGCTTAGGCTTCATCTTACTAAGTTCACTCAAAGACACTTCACGAGCAAGAACGATTCTTTTTGCTCCTAATGTGTACCACATTTTACAGCCTTCGCTATTGGTTACAGAAGCCTGAGTAGATATATGAACTTCCAAATCAGGAGCTACTGTTCGAACACGGCTAAAAATTCCAACATCAGATACAAGTACAGCATCAGCTTTTGCTTCATAAGCAATAAACTTTATCTCATCATCAACATAATCCATATCAGCTTCATGAGCCATAATATTCATGGTTACATAGCACTTAACGCCATGCTCATGGGCATAAGCAATACCTTCAATCATCTCTTCATGAGTGAAATTTCCACTGAAGGTTCTTAATCCGAACTGCTTTCCAGACATATAGACAGCATCTGCACCATATTCAACAACGGTTTTAAGTTTCTCCAAATCTCCTGCAGGAGCCAATACTTCAACTCTCTTATTTGACATGTTACTTACACTTTCTGACATATGTAATATTAATTATCCTCATTGTTATCTGACTCACCGTCACCTTCACCATTATCATCATCTGTTATAAGTGAAGGATCCACGTATGTTCCATCATCAATTGACTGCCATACTTCCATATAGCGTGCACAGTTTGCTTCATGCTCTTCAAGTGTCATTGCATATACTGTAGAACCATCTCCTGTAGCACAGAAATAAAAATAACCAAAGTTAGGTTCTGGATAAAGAGCTGCCTGAATAGCATCAAGACCAGGCATACAAATAGGTCCTGGTGGAAGTCCTCTGTGAGTAAACGTATTATAAGAACTGTCAAGCTGAAGATCAGATGATGGCAAAATCATAAGTGGCTTCTCTCCACCCATCTCTCGTAAGAAATTGATAGTTGCATCTGAAGCAAGATACTGCATGGACTCATCATCAGAATTGATTCTGTTATAGAATACGGCTGATACATACATCATATCTATCGCGTCATCAGTCTCAGTCTGAATAATAGAAGCAAGAGTGATTACTTCATCAAGAGTCATTCCCAGCTGTTCTGCTCTCTCATAGTATTCATCATAAAGTTTAACATTAGTATTTCTAAGGAAGGTATTAATGATAGTCTCTGGGCTGGCATTAATATCAAATTCATATGTATCAGGGAATAAATAACCAGACAACACGTGATCTCTCTCATCATGAAGTTTGAGCTGTGCTACAAACTTATAATCAACAAAGAGGTCTGGTGAATCCATACATTCATCCATCTCAGCATCTGTAAAAGTTAATCCCGCCTCATGAAGTTTTCTCTTTATCTCTTCGTAAGTAATACCCTCAGGGAAAGTTACAATTACACTTTCTGGTTTCTGAATAAGAATATACATAATCTCATCATAAGCAAGACCAGGTGTTAAATAGTGTGTACCAGCCATATAGGCTCCATCAAATCCGTTAATCTTACTCATCAATGAGAAAATCATAGTGTTATCAATAAGTCCTTCATCAAAGAGATGCTGGGCAATATCAGAAGTCAAATCACCAGTCTGAACAACAAGCGGAATAGCTCCTTCAGTATTCTCGTCAATATAGAACTCACCGCTTTCCATTCTGCTCTGAAGAGAATCAAGTCTTTGTTCCTGAACAATGACATAGTTGTACCCGAAGAACACGCCAACAACGCAGAATCCTATTAGTAATAAAAGAATAATGAGCAGACGAAGTGCTACCTGTACTTTCTTTGATACCATTTAATATCTATTTCCTTATAACTTAACTTCTTTTTATCTTACAAACTGTCCTACCAAACGAATAATTATAAGTCTGGTAGGACACTTGTCAAAATACTATTCTATTATAACTCAAATATTTAAGAATTGTTCAATATCAATCCTTTTTCTTCAAAGCTGCCTGAGCCTTCATACGAAGATCTGTATTCAAAATCTTCTTACGGAGACGGATATTCTTAGGAGTTACCTCACAAAGCTCATCATCAGAAATGAATTCGAGACACTGCTCAAGGCTGTAATTTACTGGAGGAGTAAGGCGCATAGCATCATCACTACCAGCAGCACGCATGTTAGTAACATGCTTCTTCTTACAAACGTTAACAGTAATATCCTCTGGCTTAGGGTTAGCACCAACGATCATACCCTCATATACAGGAGTACCTGCACCAATAAAGAGGAAACCTCTGTCCTGAGCATTAAACAAACCATATGTCATGGCATCTCCACTCTCGAAAGCGATAAGTACACCGTGATTTCTTGTCTCAATCTCACCTACAAATGGTTCAAATCCACAGATAACGCTGTTCATGATACCATTACCCTTTGTATCTGTAAGGAATTCTGTACGATATCCGATAAGACCTCTTGAAGGAATCTTGAATTCAAGACGCTGATATCCCTTATCAGGTGGAAGCATATTGAGGAGCTCAGCCTTACGCATACCAAGCTTCTGCATAACAGGACCTACGAAGTCCTCAGGAACGTCAATCATAAGTTCCTCGATTGGCTCACAAAGAACACCATCAATCTCCTTCATAATTACCTTAGGACGTGATACCTGGAACTCATAACCTTCACGACGCATTGTCTCGATGAGAATAGAGATATGAAGTTCTCCTCTTCCCTTTACAATAAATGCCTCTGTTGTATCAGTCTCTTCAACACGCATTGATACGTTTGTCTCAACTTCCTTAAAGAGACGATCTCTGATATGTCTTGAAGTAACGAACTTACCTTCCTGACCAGCAAATGGGCTGTCATTTACTGAGAATGTCATGGAAATTGTTGGCTCATCAATATTTACAAATGGAAGTGCCTCTGGTGTTGCTGCATCACAGATAGTATCACCGATATTGATATCACTAATACCAGCTACGCAAACAATCTCACCAACTGAAGCGCTAGAAACTTCCTGCTTACCAAGACCCTGGAATCTAAGAAGCTTAACAATACGTGCACTCTTCTTACCTTCTTCACCATATGTAACAATAACAGTATTCTGGTTCTGTGAGATTGTACCTCTCTCGATACGTCCAACTGCAATTCTTCCGATATATGGGTCTGCATCAATATTAGAAACAAGAAGCTGAAGTGGAGCATCTACATCTCCCTCTGGACAAGGTGTGTACTCTACTACTGCATCAAGAAGTGGTGTAAAGTCTAATTCCTTACCCTCTTCATATTCTTTAAGATCTGTTGTAGCAATACCTGTCTTACCTGAAGTAAAGATTGTAGGATATTCAAGCTGATCATCATCAGCACCGAGCTCTACGAAGAGATCGAATACCATGTCAACAACCTGCATAGGACGAGCATCTGGACGGTCAATCTTATTAATACAAACGATTGGCTTAAGTCCGAGCTCCAAAGCCTTACGAAGAACGAATCTTGTCTGTGGCATAGGTCCGTCAAAAGCATCTACAACGAGAAGAACTGCATCAACCATCTTAAGTACACGCTCTACCTCACCACCGAAGTCTGCGTGGCCTGGAGTATCAACTACATTGATACGAATATCCTTATACTGAATAGCAGTATTCTTGGCAAGGATTGTGATACCTCTTTCTCTCTCAAGGTCATTACTATCCATAACCTGCTCTACAATCTGCTCGTTCTCACGGTAGATACCAGCCTGCTTAAGCATTGAATCAACGATTGTAGTCTTACCATGGTCTACGTGTGCGATGATTGCAACATTACGCATATTCTCAATCTTTGCCATCTGAAGTTCTCCTTTTATCTAAGAAAAATAATTATCCTTTTAAATCAACCAATATATTTTCCTACTTAATAGCAGTAATCGGTATTAAGCAATTTACACAAAATTTAAGTGCTTAATCGTCGTTCTTATTTTTATTACGCAAGAAAAACTTAATTGGTGTACCCTCAAAGCCAAAATTCTTACGAATCTGGTTCTCAAGATATCTCTCATAAGAGAAGTGAGAAAGTTCCTTATCATTTACAAAAAGAGCAAATGTAGGAGGATTTGTTGCCACCTGAGTACCATAGTAGATTTTTAAATGCTTACCCTTATCCTGTGGTGTTGGTACCATCGCAACAGCCTCATTAAGCATATCATTAAATACACCAGTTGAAAGTCTTCTTCCAGCCTGTTCATGTACTTCAACAATCTTCTTAAAAAGCTTATCAACACGCTGACCTGTCTTAGCAGAAAGGAAAATAATAGGAGCATAATCCATAAATGCAAATCTGTCGCGCATAATCTTTGTCATCGCCTCAAGAGTACCTGTCTCCTTATCAACGATATCCCACTTATTTATAGCAAAGATACATGCTTTACCTGAGTCATGTGCAAGACCTGCTACTCTTGTATCCTGCTCTGTAACACCTACAGAAGCATCAATAAGAATTACGCAGACACTTGCGTGCTCAATTGCAGCAAGTGCTCTTACCATTGAGTATTTCTCAATGACATCCTCAATTCGGCCCTTCTTACGCATTCCTGCTGTATCAACAATAGTAAACTTACCGAACTCATTTTCTACATAAGAGTCAATTGAATCTCTGGTTGTACCAGCAATATCAGAAACGATACTTCTGTTATCGCCAGTCATTCTGTTTGTAAGAGAAGACTTACCTGCATTTGGTCTTCCAATAAGAGCTACCTTTATGCTCTCATCCTCGCCTTCACCTTCCTTATCCTCTGGGAATCTCTCGAAAATGGCATCCAAAACTTCACCAAGTCCAAGTCTGTGTGAAGCAGATATTGGAAGAACAACATCAAGACCAAGGTTATAAAACTCATAAGCTTCAGCAGGCATCTCACCTACATGGTCACACTTATTTACAGCAACAACTACAGGACGTCCAGCCTTACGAAGCATAACAGCAATCTCTTCATCAGCAGCTGTTAAACCCTGCTTAACATCAACCATAAATAAAATTACATCAGCTGTCTCAATAGCAATCTCAGCCTGAATTCTCATACCCTGAAGAATAACATCGTCGTTATTTGGCTCGATACCACCGGTATCAATCATGACGAACTCTTTTTCTCTCCATGTTGTTGTAGCATAAATACGATCACGAGTAACACCTGGTGTGTCGTGAACTATTGAAATTCTCTCACCATAAAGAGTATTGAATAATGAAGACTTACCAACATTTGGTCTTCCTACAATTGCTACTACTGGCTTTCCCATCAGTTATTTCCTCTTTCTCTCTATTGTCTGATTTCTGTATATATACGTATCTTTAAGTATTGACTTAGGACAGTCAGCCAAATATCTTCTGGCAAGCATTCTGTACATATTCTGAGTATCAGAAGCTACATAAACATCGATATTAAGTCGCTTCTTAAACTCATCTAATGTCATATCATCAAGGAATATATCCTCATCTGCCTTAAGTGAATTACAGCTCAAAATAATCAAATCTGGCTTTGCTTCTGGATCCTTCTCAAGGATAGCTTCTATGTGATTACATATATCACCACCAGTAAGAAGTCCCGTTACAGTTATCTCATGTCCAAAGAATTCATTTACAACAGACTGTACTCTGAAATCAATATCAAAAATCTCGTTAATATCTTTCTCAAATCGCTGATTATAAGGAGCAGCATCTGTTCCACAAATCTGATATACAATATATTTTTTATCATCCTTGGAAGCTTTATTTCTATTTAAAAATCCCTTTATACCCTTGGAATTCTTCTCCTGATATTCACGGAAAAACTCGACAGCACCTCTGGATTCGGCAAGGAAATCAGCAATCATTCCAACACCATTTTCGAGCTGAGGAAAATCCTCATAAGTATCATTATCAGGAATCTCACGTTCTGCTCTTATATAGAACTCATCGCCCGCATAAAATAGTCTTGTTCCGCGCTCTTCAAGAAATCTCTTCTGCCATTTCTCAACAATATCAAGAACCGCTGATGCAGTTTCTTTATTATAGCGGTCAATCTCAGTAAGATTATTCTCCTTACGAAATTTTGTCTTACCGATAGGTACGCAGGCAATAGACTTTACACTATCACCTAGTGTTGCCAGATCTTCAAGAGATCTCTCAAGTTCTTCTCCGTCATTAAATCCAGGACAAAGCACAAACTGACAGTTAATATCAACATCAGTCTCTGCAATTCGTCTTAATCTTTCCATAATCTTTCCAGCATGCTTATTTCTAAGCATCTTTACACGAAGCTCTGGATTAGTTGTATGAACAGAAACATTAACAGGAGATAATCTGTAAGATAACATACGCTCGAACTCTTCCTCATTAAGATTAGTAAGAGTTACATAGTTACCTGTAAGAAAAGACATTCGTACATCATCATCTTTGAAGTACAATGTCTCACGCATATTCTTAGGGAGCTGGGCAATAAAGCAAAAAATGCAGTTATTATGACAGGACATACATTCGTCCATGAGTTCATTCTCAAAGACAAGACCAATATGCTCATCATCATCTTTCTCAATCTCTACAGTCTGAATTCCATCATCATGTAGCTCGAAAGTCATAGTAAAACTGTTGTCAAGAATTCGCATTCGATAGTCAAATACATCTTTTACTGGTTCACCATTAATAGCAAGCAAAATATCGCCTGGAACTACACCAAGTTCTTCGGCAATGCTTCCTTCTTCAACAGCTATTACAACATTTTTTACAGGCTCTTTAACTGCCATTATTGTCTCCCGTAGAAAGCTATGTTCAAATTAGGCTGGACCTTGCTGAACATAAACCGTAAAAAAAGGCAGTGTCTAATTTAACACTGCCTTGTTAGTCGCTAGTCGTATCGCAAAGATTAAACTTCTTCGCTGAGCTTGATAACTTCCTTGCCATCAAGATAACCGCAATTCTTGCAAACCTTATGCGGAAGCATCTTAGAATGACAATTAGGACACTCTACGAATCCAGGCAAACTGAGCTTCCATGCACTTCTGTGACGAGAAGTTCTTTCCTTAGACCATTTGCGTTTTGGATGTGCCATATTCTCCACCTCACTTTATATTATCAGAATCACTTCCGATTTGCTCTTCGCCACCGAGTTTAATCTAAATCAGGTGGGAATAAATTACTGTTTACGCGTTCTGTAAGTCGTTAACTCACATATTGCTAAAAAATAATACATTAAAATATTTGCTTTTGCAATAGCATTTTTACAAAAATCGCAACTTTTTTGCGACTTATTTAAATCCTGCTACCCTAGCCGTTGAATTATAGCATAACTTTCGCTCAAATCAACCACCTAGAATCAGAAAATCAACTGAGCCTCATAAGTATTTTCGATACCCTCGCTCAAGCTGTATTCAATCTTAAGAGTATTAGTAACGGCATTTGGCACCATAAGAGTTGCAGTATCTATCTCAAGTGGAACTGTTCCGTGTACTGTTGAGATAGTTCCTCTTGTCTTAGCGCCCTTCTTAAATGTCATTGTACTCTTAACTGGTCCCTTACGAGTCAAAACCAACTCCTTACGAACCTTGTTATAGTTCATCTCAAAGATAGATTCCTCTGTATCTCCTTCAAACTTATCCTTCCAGATAACTTTCATGCAAGAACTATTGTCCTCATAGATTGCAGGAAATTCATTAAATCTTTCTCCCATAATGTCACTTCTTACTCGTATTCTAATTTTCATTTTTCTTCCCTCTCTATTTTATATCTTTACATCATAACGTGGAATTATCTCAAATCTTCTTCCTGATAGATTAGAATGAATATTATCAGCAGGAATCTTTCTTAATATAAGGCTTGTAGCAAACAGCTGCTGATAATTAACCTTACCGCCACTTAAGCTTCTAAAGAAAGTATTTTGTTTATTTCTTCCGTAGTTACCATCTCCAATAATAGGATAACCCATATGTGCAAACTGCGCTCTAATCTGATGAGTTCTTCCTGTTACAAGCTCAACTTCAAGTTCAGCCACATCTATTCCGTCAGGCCCCTTTCCTTCAAAAACACGAAGTACATGATATCTTGAAGTAATAGGTAAATCCCCTGGCTTTGCTTCATCATGAATAAAAACATTTCCAGAGCTTGTCTTCTCAAGATAGTGAGACACCTCACGCATTATAGTATCATCTTCGCAGATAATATTCTCACCCTCAGTAGGAACCCCAAGCACAAGACAGCGATAGCGCTTAATAAGAAGATTCTGCTTAAAAAGCTTAATCGCATCATCAAGAGCTCTTTTATTCTTGGCAAGCATAAGGATACCACCTGTATTCATATCAATTCTATGAACAAGATCTAATTCCTTATTGTGAGTATCTCTGCGCAATATATCAATAAGTGAAGTATCGCCAGTACTTGCTCCACTATGAACAGCAAGTCCCTGTCTTTTATTTACCAAAAGCAGATTATCTGTCTCAGCAACAATTTTATAGTCAACACTTGAATCTTCATTTGTGTTCTTTCTTATATTTATTTCTTCTTCGAAAAGCGAATCTGGAAGCCATACCTGAATCTCCTGACCTTCATAAACCGCAATATCTGTTGATACACGCTTTCCGTCCACTCTGATATCACGATGCTTTAACGCCTTGTTCAGGTCAGAAGTCTTAAGCATAGGAAATGCATCAATAGTATTACGTACTACATGTTTTCCGCTCTGTTCTTTTGTTACGATAAACTTCTTCAATGTTCTATTCTCCAATTTAAGACATTTTACAAAAGAAAATGAATTTTGCTATATTTTTTCAAAAAAATAGTATAATAGATTATATTATTTTTAGGGAGAATTTTGTATGCGTTTAAAGAAATTATTTGCACTTTGCGTATGTGCGATGCTTTTTACTCTTTCATTAGCAGGATGTGTTACATATCACACACCTACAGAAAACTATCGTACTGGTCTTCATCATGTAGAAATTGTTATTAAAGATTATGGTACTATTGCCGTTGAATTAGATGGTGATACTGCTCCTATTACAGTTACTAACTTCCTCCAGCTTGCTGAGTCTGGTTACTATGACGGAACTACATTCCACAGAATTATTTCTGGTTTCATGATGCAGGGCGGTGACGGTGAGCCTCTTGGTAAGACTACTCACACTATTATTGGTGAGTTTAGTGGTAATGGTCACAAGAATGATATCTCACACGTTCGTGGAACAATCTCAATGGCAAGATCAGATGATATGAACAGTGCAAGTTCACAGTTCTTCATTTGTCATAAGGACTCTACTTTCCTTGATACTTCATACGCTGGATTTGGTCATGTAACTTCTGGTATCGAGATAGTAGATCAGATTTGTGAGAATATTCCACAGGGTGATAACGGTGCAGTTGAGAAGCAGGATCAGCCTGTTATTGAGACAGTTAGAGTAATCGACTAATAGCTTAAGTCTACTTCTACTATTTTGAGGGAAAAGATATGAACGTTGATAAGCTTTTACAAAACCAGCTTTTAAGTGAACGTGAATCCGCTTTATTACGTGACTCCTACAACCAGGAGATTATTTACTATGATTTAATCGCAAGTGGTAATCTTGATGGTCTTAATGAGTGGCGTAAAACTTACGGAAGCACCAAGCACGCTCCTGGCAAGTTAAGTGAAGCTGATGTAAATAACGAGAGATACCATGGTATCGTTCTTGTTGCACTCGTTTCAAGATTTTGTATCGAAGCAGGAATGGATATCTGTATAAGCTATGCTTTAAGCGATATTTATATTCAGAAGCTCGACTCACTTAAGACTGTAGAAGAGATTCGCGAATTAAGACATACTATAGCTAATGATTACTGTAAAAGAATGCAGAGTCTTAAGCGTAAAAATGTCGTATCACGTCATATTGTACTTGCTATCGATTATATTAGAGAACACGTTCAGGATAGTTTATCTGTTGAGAGTATCGCAAATGCCTTATCTCTTAACCCAAGTTATTTAAGTAAGCTTTTTAAGCAGGAGATGAACATTACTATAAGCCAGTATATCCGTCAAGAGAAGATTACTGTAGCTCAAAATATGCTTCGTCATTTGGATGAATCAAGCTTAAATATCGCTAATTTCCTGGGCTTTTCTTCTCAGAGCCACTTCATTCAGGTATTTAAGAAAGAAACTGGTATGACACCTGAGGATTATCGAAGAAGATATTATCATCAAAGCTGGATGGGTGAAGATACTGAAGCAAAGAAGATTAAGTAATAAAAATGCTAAGTTAACAAAAGAGGAGCCGATTTAAATCGACTCCTCTTTTTGTCATTCTTAACTTCTTTATTTGCACTCCAAATCACAACACATTTTTCCAAAACTCTATAAATAATCATCTGAGATACTATCACAATATTCCAAAAAAAATTTAAGAGTTTTGAAGTATTTTTCGAGAAGAAAATAAAAGGATTGCCAATTTTGTACTGACAACCCCTTTACTACTTTACTCTATATTCCATTTCTTATAACTGACAAAAACCAGCTACGATATTCATTATGATGAAGCTTGCTGCAGAGAACCAAAGCCAAAACTTAAATGTCTTTTTTGAAGTAACAATATTTACTATGGCTAACATTGATCCTACAAAAGCTACTACTGTGAACCACAAGGATTCTGTTCTTAAGGCTGTATATCCAAATCTTGAGATATAAAGGATAATCTTTGAAGCAGAAATAACCGAAAATATCATACTAGTTGCCATAAGAACCGTAGAACCAAGTTTTATATATTTTGATTCAACAACGCTCTTAGTTGCAAAAATTCGCATTGCTCCAAGACCAGCAAAATTAATCATTAATACATTTGCTAACTGACTAAAACCATCCCTAGCATACGCTGATGCAGTAAATTCTTCTGGAAGAATTCCAAGAAAACCACTAAACAATAGTCTTGACTGAGAGATAAAAAATAATAAATACATAACTATAAATATGGAACAGACTACACAGAAAAGTACTTCTGGAATAATTCTTAATCTTGGGCAAGCATTTTCAATCTGACATTTAATATTCTTCTCGAAGTCATTATCATGTCTTGCTGATCCATTAAAAAGACCAGATAAATATGCACCAACAGGAATAGACAAGATAAACAGGCCTAACTTCTCACCTAAGATAAATATATCAAATCTAAAAATTCTTCTTAAACATCGTCTGATAAAATCTGCAAACGCCGTAAAAGCTATGTTAAAGGTACTATCCAGTTCACTAAGAAGGCCAAACACTTGAAAAAATACAACAAAAGCAACTACGATAAAAATAATGCTTCCAATGATTTTTCCAAGGCTCAGTCCCATCTTCTTGCCATCCTTATTTCCGGAATTTCTAATCTCACCAACACCGTCTGCAAGAAACGGAATACGCATCACAAAATTACCGAATGGCAGGCGAAGTGCACCATTTACAAGATCAAATGGCAAAAGGCAGCTCGATTCCTCCTTAAGAAGATGTCCAGTTCCACAAAGCACCATATAGATAACAACCAGATGCATCGCAAAAACTTCAAGTCCGCTTTGGGTTCCAAAATGAGTAATACCAGCAAGAAGCATAAGTATTACTTCCCAAAATCTTGTTTCCTTTAATACTGATCTTGAAGGCTTATATATACCAGTTACTCGCTGATACAACATAACAAGCTCAAGCCACACAACAAAACCAAAAGTAATTATCAGCGTTGTAAATATCTCGCCGATTGAATCTCCATAGAACGACAGATTCAGTTTATCTACATAAAGATATGCAAGAACATAGCTACATAATACCAGGCATACTTTAAGTATGCCTGACTTCTTTAAACTTTCCATGATTTACTCCATTTATTCCCCGAAAATTAATCCTGAACGAATTCCAAAATATCACCTGGCTGACACTCAAGTGCAGTACAGATATCATTTAAAGTACTAAATCTAATTGCTTTAGCCTTCTGATTCTTAAGAATTGACAGATTGGCAGGTGTTATACCAATTCTATTTGCAAGTTCTCCAGAAGAGATTTTACGCTTTGCCATCATTACATCTAAGTTTACAACAATTGACATAGTATCCACCTCCCTTATACTGTTAAATCGAGTTCATCGCGCATGTCGATAGCCTTATCCATAACTACTCTTACGCACTGAACAATTAAGCCCATGAACAAACCGATTACACCAATAAAGAGAAGGCTTGGCCAAATCAACATTCCTACAAAGCAGATACCAAAGATAGCTGAGCATGCAATTGTCATATTCTTCATAAGACTTGTATTGTCTTTAACGAACACCTTATCCTTCTCAAGATTTTTAAGAAGTCTGATTACATTGAACAAAATCATATAAGCAAAAAATGTTCCAATGTAATAGAGAGCAATAAACATTGGGAAAGCAAAGGACTGTTCTGCAAGAATTCCCTTCTGCATCTCATCGCAAACCATTACATCCCATCCGTATCTGCAGATGTAATAACCAAAAATATCAGCCACAACGCAAACCAAAATCATTACCCAGGAGGCAACTTTTGTGAGCTGAATCACTTTCATTCCTTTATCCATTTCTTTAGTTGACATCTTCATGTCCTCCTTCTTGTTTGATGATGTAATATTAGCACAGGCACTTTCGAATTTCAATACCTTTTTATTGTTTTTCGATAAAAAATATTTGGTTAACAGCTATTTTTTATCATTAATCATTTATTAGAATTCATATAACACAAGTAGGTGCCAAGACGAACAGAAAAATGTTGTTTTAATCGTAGGTGTTATTAAGGCTGAACAAACTCCACAAAAACAGGCCTAAAAGTCCACAATCTTGTGGAGGGGCTTTGTGGAC
>JAKSRE010000048.1 GCA_024403775.1 Clostridia bacterium
TAAACCCTACTTTGTGTCGATGTACATAGAACAAAATCGCAAAAACATAGACACAAGGCAGTTGTGTCTATGTAAACCCTACTTTGTGTCGATGTACATCGACCAAAATCGCAAAAACATAGACACAAGGCTGTTGTGTCTATGTAAACCTCACTTTGTGTCGATGTACATAGAACAAAATCGCAAAAACATAGACACAGGGCTGTTGTGTCTATGTAAAACCTGCTTTGTGTCGATGTACATAGAACAAAATCGCAAAAACATAGACACAGGGCAGTTGTGTCTATGTAAACCCTACTTTGTGTCGATGTACATCGACCAAAACGCCCAAAACATAGACACACAAAGAAACACAAAAAAAAGAAGGAGCACCGTACTTAACCGTGCTCCTCCCTAATAATCAATAATCTATTACCATATACCTTACTGTTACACTTGATACGCCATCCAGATACTCGCTATAAGAATTTCGCAAACCAGCCTTTACAAGCGCTGTCCACCTCATAAGATATTGCGAAATATCACTTCTTAAACCCAAATACTCGAATGGATCAAACATATCTTCATAACCATAATAAGTCTTGGATGCCTCTTCGCCATCAGTAAAAGTATAAACATTATATGTATTGTTATCTGAACCGAGTCCATCCTGAACAAGCTGAGTCTTAAGATTAAACTTCTTATCAACAACATTAAGTTCAGCAAATGAATCAAAATTTCCATCGCCTGTAAGGCCATTTGTTGATTCAAGACAATAAATCACAACTGAATTACCTGAATCACCAGAAGCAAGATACATATAAAAATTAGTATTAATGTCGCTTCTGTCTCTTATTACTGCTGAATCTTCACTATATTCATCCTCTGGATCATACATGTAGTATGTATATGTATCAGTTAATGTAATATCATCGCCGATGTAGCAGTATAGGTCAACTGTAAGACGATAGTAACTTGTAGCATATCTATTTAAGGCAATTGAAGTTCCATCAGATTCTTCTGGTTCATAATCAACCTGAGTAAGACCGAATACCATGAGTTCCTGGATACCATCACCATCAAAATCAGATATCAGGTGGCCAAATGTACCATCAATTCCTGTAATTGGATCACCGTCAAGAACAAAACCATCATCATTCCAGGAAGACGTAAAAGTAAACTCAGCATCTATTCCAGAAGAAGACATTGGCTTAATCTCCTCCTGATAGAATGTCTCCAAAGTCTCGTCTATGTCCATTAGAAGTTTTTTTGCTTCGGTCATATTTAAGATGTCATATTCATTAAAAGTGTACCATGTATCAAAATCCGCCTCAGGAATTTTTCCCTCATACCAGCTTCTGCTCTCGAAATAAGTCTGGATAAATGGATCCTCAAAGATTACGCCCTGATAAGCAAGATATGAATCTCTAATAAGGGTATATTTAAAATCCATTATCTCAACATATTCCTCTGGATTACGGTAGTGATAGTAAAAGTCAGATGTATCCAGGAGTCTGGCGTCAAGCTGTGATGCCAAATAATCTCTGGTAATCAATTCATTATGAGACAATACATTTGTTGCATCTTCCCAACTCTCAACAAAGCGGCAGCCCTTTATCTTATATTCGCCATTTTCGTCAACTACATGAAGGATAGCAAAGCCTTCAATGTGCCCAGAAGCTCCGCCAAGATAGAGATAAAAATCATCTTCTATTCTCAATCCGCCCATAAGAGTGAAGTTCGAAATATATGTGCCAGGAGCGCCTGTACCGCAGTCGAAAATATAACACTCCTCACCTTCATACTCGATAGATGTGAGTTGATCATTTGTCAAATCACTTACATGAACACCAATGCGGTTATAGATATCAGAATCCACCCTGTCTACTGGTATAAAATATGGATCACAATACTCGCCATCAAGGTGTGACTCATCGGCTGGATATGGAATGCAATAATCAAGATTTACATCCTCAGGTTTGTCATAGCAGCCATAGTAATAACCAATACCAACATCTTTTGTCTCTGCGTCTTCCTGGAAAATCAGGCAGGAATCTTCTGCATAACTTCCCTCGAAAAGCTCCTTAAACATCTCAAACTCTTCATCAGTAAGATTACCAAATGTGGAAGTCCCATCAGCTGTAAAGACAGCTTCGTTACGCTCAAAAGGTGTATATTCGTCTTCTACTGTTGGTTCTGGTGTAGGTGTAACTTCTTCTGTTAGAGTGGTCTCCTCTGGTATTGGCTCCGCAGTAGTCTCTGTTACTTCAACTGTTGTCTCCTGAGTCTCTTCTAGTTCAGATGGCTTGGTTGGATGATCTGGCATGGTAAAACCAGATGTGTCATCTATGTCATGCTTATTCTTTTGGGATTCTGACTTTGATGCGCAGCCAGATGATATGAGCATCGATAAGATGAGAAATGATGCTAATAGTTTTTTGGATTGTTTCATTGTTTTGCTTTTCGCTCCTTTTATAAATATACTCCGATAAGAAATATACCACTTATAGAGCCAAACGCAAATACCCCGAATGAGAGAAAAATTCTTCATTCGGGATACTTGCAAAAATCTATGAAAGTGAGATTTACTATGCGAACTGATTACTCGCTAAGGCGGGCCTTACGTGAAGTAAAGATAGAGATGAATGCCAGGCCTGCATTTATGAGACACCAGCCTGCCCAGATATTAAGGTCTCCAAAGTTACCGCTATTACTAAAGCCCATCAAAGCTGCCAGGCCGAAGATGATGATAAGCGCGATCGCAGAACCCTTGCCCTTGGAATTCTTGGTAGCAATTGATACGATACCGCCAGTAAGCATCAAAATTGCCACGAGAAGTCCTGCAGAACCTGAACTTGAGCCATTCTCTTCAAGAGAATTCGCAACGCCTGCTGCACATGACTGGAATGCTACAAACAAAAACAAAACACAACATAAAATACCTGATACTAAACGCCAAACTTTCATATTTGCCTCCTCAATTTTGATGTCTTGATTATAGGAAAGATGGACATCTCTTGTTGCCACTGTAGTGGTGGGAATATTGTTAATAGAATGAAAATTCTTGTATCTTTCATAAAGGGGCAGCATTATCATATAATTATGAATAGAAAATATTGGGAGGCTTCTATGAAGTTTGATATAACAAAGGAACGAATTGATGAAGTTGATTTTATTGTGGCTAGAACTCTGGAGCCGTTGACCAATGAAGAATACGATGAACTTAAGCCTACAATTGAGTCGATGGGTGGCCACTGGAGAGAAAGAGTTAAGGGATTTTGTTTCTCACAGGAATCACTTAAGAAGACTAACTACAGTAAATGGCAGGAGAGCATTCAGTTCTTCCCTACTCCAATAAAAGTTGCCATGAGACTAAAGGAATTATCTGGAATTACTTCATATGAAGGAACTCCGATTCTTCTTGAGCCATCAGCAGGTCAGGGTGGACTTCTGGCAGCACTTGATGAAGATTTTAAAGGCGAGATTATTACAATTGAGCCTAATGATACCAATAGTAAAATTCTTGAGGAGAAGGGTTATTCTCCTTTAAAGATTACTTTCGAGGAATATTTTAATAAGATGACACTTAAGGGAGATAGTACCCCTAAGTTTACACATGTATTAATGAATCCACCTTTCTCACTGGGGCGTGACATCAGCCATGTCAAGATGGCCTACGACCTTCTCGCACCAGGTGGTGTACTTACAGCAATCATCTCAGAGAACACTCTCTACTATACTAATCCTTCTAATCAGGAATTTGTTACCTGGCTTAAGTCAAAAGATGCCTATATTGAGCCTGTTCCTTATGGTTCTTTTATCGACTGCGGTACTGCAATTGATACGATTATTATTAGGATTTATAAATAAGTCTTAAGGCCTTTAAGATACTCTTCGACATTAAGATATTTTATGCCGTCAACTTCGGTATTGTCACCTCGATATATGACGCATTTATTAGTTATAGTTCCATAGCGGTGAGTGGTTAATTCACACTTATTCTTATCAATAAGATGTCGATACTGCTCTTTTACCACATTCTTACTATATTTAATCTCATAGATAGAGACTTCAAGAGACTCTTCGTCAGCAACAACCATATCAAATTCACCAACTGCAAACTGCAATTTAAAAACACGCTTATCTGATCTTAAAAGTTTGGTCTCAAGAAGAACCATTTCTTCCATCATTCGTCCCTTAATCTCTGATAAAAGTCTATCCAGAATATACTTACGTTCTGATGCAGATAGCGCCTTAAATTTATCGTCCTTAAGCATATTATTAACTATAACACTTGCCTGAGAATATCGAAGACCTGGCTGAGCTATAACATTAATCTTAGAAGACTTTTTTATATCTGGAAGATATTCAAGATCTATCTCATTTATTAAATCAAGCAGAACAAGATACTCTTTTATCTGAAGAAGAATACTGTCATCAACCAAAGCCTTCTGCTCTTCCTTATTAAGGATATCGAGCATAGTTTTAATTTTACTATTGACTTCATCTACATCAATCTTCTTACTTAAAACAATACCGTCCTTAAGAAGATTATTTGAAGTAATACCTAAGTCATTAGACTTAAATGTTCGTTCAATAACATTTCTTGTAAACTTATGATTTATATCTTCTATCACTCGGTTAATAACATTTGTTAATTCCCCGCGCTCATGTACTGACTCAAGTTCTCTAAAATGTCCACCATATTCATACAAAGATAGTGAATGCTGAATATTCTTAGCTATTGCACTATCAATATACTGTTTTGTATTCTTACTATTTCCGAATATTGACTCCCCATTATAATCTCTTCCACTAATGCTCATTGTTCCGCCAAATCGGATATACTCATCAATACCTTTGATTCCAAGAACTTCTTCAAATTCATAATATGGGATATATGTCGTATGTAAGACTATGGCACGATCATATAACTGCTCTTCCTGAGTAATGGCAAACCCAAGAGAATCGGTACCAGACAAAACAATCTTCATACCACTACTGGCATAAACATCTGAAAATATTGCTGCACCTTCAATGAACCCATCCATCAAAGTAACTTCATCAATAAAGACATTCTTAAAGCCCATTCTCTCAAGAAGCCTGATATCGTGATCCAAATCTGAGAGTGTATCCTTAGTAGTTATCTGAATAAAAGCAGTTCTATTAAATTCTCTTGTAGTAAGTTCAGATACAACCTGACGAATCATGGTTGTCTTACCAGTTCTTCTTAAGCCATAGAGAATAAAAACTTTATCCTGATTCACACCATGAATATAGTCTCTTAACTTATCAATAATGAATCTGGACTTATATGTACTTACTGGCGCTATCTGGGAAGCAAGTGACTTACCAAATCTGACAATAGTATTAAACTTCTTATCGTCTTCCACTTCTACATTATTAGATTCTTCTATTTCCAGAGCCTTAGTTAACTCTTTAAGTGTCTTCTCAAGTCTTTTACGCTTATTTATCTCATCTTCTAATTCTGATACATCTTCAAACTTAATATAAGTCTCTGTTCTCTTACCATTACGATTAATTCTGTGATAATAGTAGTCTTTACCTTTGATACATTTTCTAGAGATACTGCCTTCTGGTAAAACAGCAATCTCACGTTCAAGTTCAGATATTTTATTTATAAGATCAACCTGCTTCATAAGGTGTCCTCCTTCTTCTTATTATTATACCCATTATACCCTCATTATTATCAACATTCAACAGTTTAATGGGTATAATTTGTTCCAACTTATTAAGATGCCTCTCTCCAAAAACCACACACCCATCCCAGACAAAAACTAAGGCACATCCGCATCACCTAAGTAAGCGAACATGCCCTATTTATAGCTGTCTAACAGCCGTTATTATTCTAATATAATATTCTACTAGTGTTATATACCACTTATGAACTACACACAATCTTTAATTCAAGCCACCAGTTAACCCCGCATCAAGAAGTCTTCTACTCACCTTTAATCTCAAACCTTCAGAATCAAAACAACTCATCTAACAAAATATAGTACCTATATTTTTGCTCATCCATCTCAATTCCCAATTCATCAAGAAACATCTTGGGATCGAAATCCATTATTCTTTTACCGCCTGTATATGACCCATCAAAATTATGAGTTATGCTTCTAATTGCAATCGCAATATCCTGCCACCTGTCTGCTGGACCCATCTTACCAATATCAATAAAAGAACTAATTTTATCATTCTTAATAAAGATATTGGGAAGAGATAAATCTCCATGAGTCAGAACCAAATCTTCTTCTGGCTGATTTGAAATTAACCAATTAAGAAGTTCCTCTGGATCTTTAAATCCATCTGGACCAAATGTTCCCTCTTCACTTTTCTCCAAATCAACAAGTCCATTCTTAACATTATACTCAGCAACCTTAAGACGATTTTTAAGTCTGCTCTTCTCACAAGGACAATTTGTTATATCAACACTTGATAGATTTTTTATCGCCTCAGAAACCTGCTTAATAATAAATTGGGAATTATTAATATACTCATCATCGCAAAGCATTTTTTCAGAAACTTTTGTCATAAGAGTAAAAGCGATGTCACCCACAACTTCGTAACAAAGAATTGAGGGAATAGAAATTTTGTCTTTAAGAAAAGAAGAAATCTCATATTCATTATCTGTCTCTTCAGATTTTCTCTGAATCTTAAGAACATACTTATCATAGATTCGAACTTCCGAATCTGACATCCCAAATTCATCTACCTCATATGGTAAATCAGAAACAAAATCCAAAATTCTCTGTGGTAATTTTATATCCATTTTAGCTTTCCTATTCTAATCCTCGAATCCACCCCAAAGAGATGCGAATTTCCCTTATTTTCATGCAAATTCTTCTCGAAAAGCGCCATTTAACACTGTTACACTTCCCTTAAATACTGGGGTTATCCAAATATGGTCAGATTATAGCATTATACTGTCTTTTTTACATATGATGAGTCGTTTTTGGTCAGTAAATACAGGCAATACTGATTCATACTGATGCCTTCAGCCTTGGAATGCTCTGCCAGAGATTTATGAAGACTCTTAGGAATTCTAAGCTTAAACTGACCTGAATAACAATCCAGACTATCTTAAACTGGTTATACAGCCTGGAATCCTAAATCATTAAACATTTCAAGAAAAAATCTCCCTAAGAAGTTGCTTGTGGGTTTCGTACATATCATCACTCGAAGCAATATTACTATAATATAAATCCATAAGCGAATCGCATTCTAATTCAGATTGATTATTCAAATCATACATTGTATAAAGCGAGCAAAACAGTTTTTTTAGGAAATCATCCACTACAGTTTTCATCATTATATACTGAATGTTACTAGCATCAACATTAATTAGCATATCCTTTAGCTCTAAATCCTTGTAGACTAGCTCTCTTCTAGTAGCTATCTGTCTTTCCAACGCAACTGACAAAGCTTGATTTATCGGATCCGTAACATCTTTAGCCTTACGTGAGAAATCAGAGATTAAATCTACTATCAAATTACTTATATAATCATCTTCTGTTTCATCTATAGAATAATAATTTCTAATCAATCTAGTTAATAGTTTTGTATCAGTAAAAAAAGTAGATTCTATACCATAGCCATTCTGAAACAAAACGTGAAACCTATTCACAAATTCTGACCTAATTCTATCCTTATACCCTTTCTTTACATATTCTATCTTATCAATTGGTATACAATCTGTATCTCTTACAATGAACCATTCGCAATTATCGCTAACAACAGATGATAATGCCTCTTTATATGATAAAAACTTAGCCATTATTTCATCAACACCACCGAATTCAATAAACTCAACACCTGGTAATACTGTCGAACAGTAATCATTATACTTTTGTCCCATGATAGCAAAGAATTTACTATCCGTAGAGCCTTCGATGAATACCAATTTGCGTGCATATCGCAAACTATCAATTTTTTCCAAACAACCTTGTAATCCTGCTAGTGCTATTTTTTTAGCCCCACACGGCAAACCTTTTAATACACAATTTCTAATAGAATCTTCATTCAAATACAAAATTTCATCTTCCGTTACTTGATCTAAAAATCTTTCATTATGTGAGATAACGAACATTTGACTACTCTCTATACTTCTTAGTTCCTCAATTAAGTTTTTCTGAATTTTCAAATGAAGATGGGCATCTGGTTCATCAATAAGCAAAATACAAATTTCAGAATCAACATATTCAATCGAAGAAAATATCTCTGTTAATTGAATAAACCCACTGCCATAGGAAAATAAATCCTTTCCATTTACCTTTATAGTAATGTACGTTTTCTTTTCAGATTCAATATTAGTAAATTCATAATTTTCTTCTAATACTTTGCTAATGTGAGATTCAATTTCTTTTCGATGACCTAAAATCTTATTTCTTATAACTTCATAATTTTTACCTTTGGATATTTTATCCAAAATCTGATCCCTATTGGTACACTTCTCATTTACATACTGGTAGCAGTCGAGTACTTCTCATTACCTGTCTCATTTTTATTGATACTATCATCGCTATTGATTTTGTGCACATTTATTATGCTGTTTATCTGGGTAGTTATTACTGAACTGGTAATCATCCTAACAAATCCAAGAAAGGTTATTCAGAAGATATGATCGCTATATTTAATAATATTAAGAGGTCTGTTTGCCAGCACACCACAGCTAATCTCTTAATTCTCATCAATATAATTTTGAGCACAGCTGCGATATTTGTTCTTCTTCAAAACTACTACTATCTAAGGCAGCAGTATAACGAACAGTATGGAACTACAAATGTAGCTAAGAATTATTATGTCTCAATAAATGATATTGACCAATTACAAAGTTACCATAATGACCTGGATAACAAGTCACCAATGTACTATGTCAAAGAAAAAATTGTAGATGAATTAATTAAAAAATATGATTTTAAATTCTATTTTTATTGTGAGTCTTCGCTTTGGCCAGAAGATCTGGAAAATGAGGAATTATGGACTGATTATTTACTTTATGAAGAATTTGGTGATTACTACTACATAGTTACATATCTGATGGACAAAAATGCAGTAGAAACTCACAATTTTAATTTAAGTGAAGGTGTTCTTTTTGATGAGAAGGATTATACATCTCAGGACATGAGCACGCCTATGAATGTGGTTATGGGCAGTAACTATTCCAAGATATTTAATGTTGGTGATACCTTTAAGTGTGGAGAAGATACCGCGAGAATTATTGGTTTTCTTGAAGAAGGCTCTTCTTTAAATGTTTATGGATATAGAGAAGTCTTAGATGACAGGATGATTTTTCCACAGATTTTTCCACGCTATATGGATGAAGATAGTATTCTTCCAGATGATTTCATGTATCTTTATTCTCCGAACGAAGATGTGGATGTTCAGGAAGCAATTAACACTGTTACAACCAAGTGCGGCTACTACACATTAACCGTCTCCCCAATCGATGGAATTCAGCTAACTTCCACCAAGGATATCTCTGAAAAGAACGTGAAACTAATTGGTATTCTTGCTCTTATTGCCTGCACCATCTGTGCTTTATCTCTCGCTTCAATTCTGGTTAACAGAACACTTCAGGACCGTGATGTCTATTGTATTTATCTTTGCTGTGGAATACCAATGTGGAAGATAAACTTATCGATTGCCATCGAGATGATGATATATCTTGTCATATCTATCTTCCCTACTGTTGCAATATCAATAAGAGAATACGGTAGTCTGATTGTTCCTTTGTGGCAGATACTTTTATTTGCAGGAAGCATAACAGTTATATCGTTAATACCTACTTTTATTACAAATCGAAAGTGCAATATAGACTTAATGATCAGAGACAGAATTGTCTGATAGGAGAGTGAAATCCAGAAAGGATGTAGCAAGGCAAATTCAATCATAAATTATTGATATTAACAAATACAGCAGTAAATCCCGCTGCAAATACGGCATAGGTTATTTTATATAAATAAATTTTGTTTTACTATTGAAATAAAAAATTTATATGCTAATATAAAATAACTTTTATATTTAGGAGGTATTATATGAAAGCAAAAAGAAAAATCGCTGTAGCATTAGCTACAGTAGCAGTAATGGGTTGTCTTGCTTTGCCATCTATGGCATATGCGCTTCCAACATCAGACACTGGTTATTCCACTACTTACTACGGAAGTTCACTATGTTATAGAGGCTGGGTAACATTTTCCTCTAATGGTACATCCAGAGTTGGTGTAGGACTTGCTACCAGCAAAGGAATAACTGGTGTAAAAAACACTACAATTAGTAACGGTAAACACAAAGCTTACTCAGGATACATTGACACAAAACTTGGTTCTTGCTACGGTACAGTAGCTTATTATTAATATAAGTCAATTATTCACAACAGGATACAAGGGAGTGTAAAACCGCTCCCCTATATCTCTTTTAGGAACGCATATGAGAAAACATCCATCAATAAAAGTAACAGATCTGATTTTGATTCTTCTTTTTATATCAACTATGATAGTTGGTTTTATTTTTGTATGCACAGATATCGAGTACAATCTTAACCAGCAGATAGCCAGAGGTTATATATCCAGAGAAGCGGCTTTCTTTGAGATTGATAATCCATCATATAAAACAGATATAATTGGCGAAAGTTACTTTTGGGATGACGGAACATCAGAACACCATGTCACCGATGGTGCTGACGTTATCATCAGCGATACCGGAGAGATGCAAATCAATAGCAGTTATATTGAAGCCAAGGATCCAACATTCGTTTTAACTAATAAAACTAACAATAGTGGATTAACTTCTGTTGAAGAAATGCTTTCTTCTGGTGATACTGATTATTTTGCAGCACTTCATAGCGGTGTACTAAGAGGCGTTTACTATCAGGGTAACATTGAATTACCACCATTATTATCTGGCAACTTTTTTACCTCCGAAGAATGTCTTAACAAAACTCCTTTCGCTGTTGTTGGAAAACTATATACAAAGTACATCTATAAAGAAGATGGCAAAAAGTATTTTGATTATCATAATAGAAAATACGAGGTTATTGGTATTACTGGATTAAGTGGCGATTCCGCACTTGACAGTATGATTTTTGTTAACTTAGGTAGTCTTACTCCAGAAGAACAAATCAGTGGCATTTACTATATTGACTCTTCTTCTGACAACAAGATGCTTTATCATGATTTTGAGGCCCAGGCTGAAGAATTGTTTGGATGTAGTATTAAGGAACACGATATCCCTTCAGCACTAATAGATACCGTATCTGGCGGCATGTATTTAAAGATGTATCTTAAATATATAATGCTTGGCCTTCTACTGTTTACTTTCGTGAATATACTGATACAAAGCTTAAGAACTTCAAGAAGCAAGATATCTATTCTTAAAGTATTAGGTATCTCAAACTCAAAAATTCTCATTTCCGTATCACTGCAGTATTCATTTGAGATTCTTTGTGGAATTTTTATTGGATTACTGACTATCAGCCTGATAATTATTACTGGTTTATTCTCACTTCCTATCTCAACCCTTATTGATTTGGCATTAAAACTAACTGGGATATCTGTATTAATGCTGGTTTTCTGGATTATCGCATCAGAGGCAGTAATAATACTTATTAATCCAAGAGAGGTTATTCAGAAGATATGAGCACGATACTTAATAATATAATGAGGCTGTTCTTTCAGCATACAAAATCTAATTTTTTAATATTGATAAATATAATTCTAAGTACTGCTGCCATATTTGTACTTCTCCAGAATTATTACTATTTAAGGCAGCAGTATAACGAGATTTACGGAACAACAAATGTCGCTCATAATTATTCTGTAGTTCCAGAATTCAATCTACGTCAAAACTATAATAATGACGTACTAAACAAATCTCCAATGTACTATATCGGAAAAGAAGTTTTTAATGAACTTGAAGCAGACTACGATATTATTTTCTTTGACTGTTCCTGTGGAGCCATGGATTCAGAGTATCTTGATAATTCTATTAATTGGGAGAACTTTGTTCAGACTGTTGAAGAATTCTCATATAAATATATCGATGTACATTATCTGCCAGCTAACGGATTCAGAGCCTTTAATATTGAAATTGGTGAAGGAAATAATTTTACTGAGGAGGATTACTCTGACGAAGATTTAAGTAAGCCGCTTAGCGCCATACTAGGTTACAATTATTCAAAAGTCTTTAACATCGGCGACACCTTCACATATGACGGAGATACTGCTGTTATCATTGGCTTTCTTAAAGAAAATTCTTCATACAATGAATATGGAATCTACTATAATCTGGACGATGCTGTTCTTCTGCCTCAGATCTTCCCACGACTCCAGGGTGAGAGTAATTTACTTCCCGAAGAACTTTATCTTGTCCATGCTGGTAATGAAGATGTGGATGTTCAGGCTGCAATAAATGCCGTTACAACCAAATATGGATACTATACAATAGAGGTCTCCCCAATCGATGGAATTCAGCTAACTTCCACCAAGGATATCTCCGAAAAGAATGTAAAACTAATTGGTATTCTTGCTCTTATTGCCTGCACCATCTGTGCTTTATCTCTCGCTTCAATTCTGGTTAACAGAACACTTCAGGACCGTGATGTCTATTGTATTTATCTTTGCTGTGGAATACCAATGTGGAAGATAAACTTATCGATTGCCATCGAGATGATGATATATCTTGTCATATCTATCTTCCCTACTGTTGCAATATCAATAAGAGAATACGGTAGTCTGATTGTTCCTTTGTGGCAGATACTTTTATTTGCAGGAAGCATAACAGTTATATCGTTAATACCTACTTTTATTACAAATCGAAAGTGCAATATAGACTTAATGATTAGAGACAGAATTGTCTGATAGGAGATTAAAATATGGGAACTATTCTAGAACTTAGAAATATTAGTAAGAGTTTTAATTCAGGCAGCAATACTATTGTTGTTCATGATAATTTTAACATGACCGTCGATAGCGGCGAGATGGTAGCAATCATGGGTAAGAGCGGTTCGGGAAAAACCACTCTCCTTAATATCATCGCAGGTATCGATTATCCAGATAGTGGAGAGTATATTTTCGACGGGAATAAAATAAATCTCAAGAATACATCTGACGGTGTTAAATTCAGATGCAATAATATAGGAATTGTACTTCAGCATTTCGCGCTTATAAATGATTTTACTGTAGAAGAAAACGTTAATGTTGCGCTCTGGGAAACAAAACTCTCTTCAAAGGATAAGAAAACCAAGGTAGAATCCATCCTTAAAAAATGCGGAA
Source organism: Clostridia bacterium (assembly GCA_024403775.1). Lineage (GTDB taxonomy): Bacteria > Bacillota > Clostridia > Saccharofermentanales > Saccharofermentanaceae > Saccharofermentans. The sequence goes on from JAKSRE010000048.1 coordinate 13,269, forward strand.
TATATGACCTTCGCGATAAAACTCCTGCTTCTCTCTCAGGTGGTGAGAAGCAGCGTGTTGCAATTGCCAGAGCCCTTGTTGGAGAGCCAAAACTTCTCCTTGCAGATGAGCCTACAGGCGCACTTGATTCTGAGACTGAAAACGAGATTATGGCGCTCATAAAAACGCTTAATAAAGAACTTAAAACCACAGTCATTCTTATCACTCACGATAAGGAAGTCTCTGATTTATGTGACCGCACCGTGGTTCTTAAAAAGCACTAATCCCATTTTTTGCTAATGGAGCTGTTACTCCAACCGCCATGGAATATTCAAAATCCTCATATGAACATTCATCAATTCCTCGCATCTGTGGAATTGCATTATTTATGAGTATGTCTATATTTTTATGCTTATTAAGAACATACTGAGAAAAGTCCTCGAGAACCTCTCTTTTACTTATGTCTCCTACAAAGTGGTCGCCCTCTGGGTTAATATCAATTACTTCAACTAAGGCTCCTTCAGCTTCGAAAGCCTTACGAGTCGCAAGGCCAATTCCATGGGCACCACCAGTTATTACTACTACTTTATTTTTAAGATTTAAGTCCATTTTTGTTTTCCTTTTTATTCAAGATGCGTCATCTCTTTACTTAAGTCATAAAGACGCTTTGCCAGGTCCATATCCTTGGAACGCTTGGATGAAGGTGCGATTTTACATTTATAGAAATATTCACCAGTAATATCCTTTACCGAAGGATCAGTCGCAAGAAAGATTGCAGTTCCTGCTCCCTCTTCTGGAGTCTGGAAGAACGGCTTAAGAAGACCTGTTATTGTCTTGCCAAAACCAGTATCACGGCTTACACCCATGTTGGTTGCAACTGCGCCTGGATGACAGCAGTTCACTGTGATTTTCTTATCTTTAAGACGCTTCGCCATCTCTCTTGTAAAAAGCACATTTGCAAGCTTACTTTGGCCATAAGCTTTAACTACATTAAAGCCTTTATTTAAGTTTATATCATCGAAATGAATCTTACCTGATTTATGAGCTCCAGATGCCACTACCACAATTCTTGAACCTTCTGGCATAAGTGGTAAAAGAAGATTAGTAAGTAGAAAATGTCCTAAGTGGTTAACACCAAACTGACGTTCAACGCCTTCGTCAGTAAACTGACGGTCAAGTGAGATAAAGCCTGCATTATTTACCAGTAAATCAAGAGTTTTATAGTTAGTTTTAAACTCTTCTACAAAGGCTCTTATGGATGAATAATTTCCAAGATCACCTAACATAAGATGAATATTACGGTTGGATGAAGAAGCCTTAAGTTCATCAAAAGCTTCCTGTCCACGCTTTTTATCACGACAAAGCATTATAACTTCATAACCTTTATCTGCCAGAGCCGCTACTGTCGCACGTCCCATTCCTGAATTAGCACCTGTTACTATTGCTATCATAAATACCTCACCTGAAAGATTATATAGCCATTATGAAGGAGGTTGGTGAATTAGGCAAGATATCACTTTCGAGAAAAAAATCCCAGGAAGACATTGGAATCTCCCTGGGAAATGAGGTTATGTTCGATATTTACGGTTAGTTTTTATTATGCATCTGCACCCAGCTTAACAAGGAGGTCACAGAACTCTACACGATACTTATTATTACCTGCTCCTGAATTAGCAAGCTGATATGCAGAATCAAGAGTAGCTGTACCAACATAATCGCTCTCTCTTAATACTAATGAAGCCTCGATTACGCCACAGATGAAGTTAAAATCCTCGCGGTTTGAGATACCGTTATCCATGAGTGGATACTCGATGAGCTCACTTACGTCTGAAGTTGGAGCCTTATAACGAACTGATACTGTGCAAAGCTCGCCTGAATTTGCATTCTCATTTGGTGTTAAGTCCTGATACTTAAGGTCACCTGATACTTCGCCATTTGCTGGAACGAGCTCATAGCAAACTGTTACCTGTGCGCCTGCACCAATCTCGCCGCCGTCCTTTGTATCATCACTAAAATCTGATGAAGACATTGTTCTGTTCTCATAACCGATAAGTCTGTATGAAGAGATCTCGAGTGGGTTGAACTCAACCTGGAACTTAACGTCCTTGGCAACTGTAATAGTTGTCTGCTTCATCTTCTCACAAAGAACATGCTCTGCTTCGCTGATTGAATCAATATAGAAATAGTTACCATTGCCAGCGTCTGCGATAGCCTCCATGTTAGCGTCGCTGTAGTTACCAGAACCAAAGCCTAATACTGTAAGAAATACACCTGACTCCTTCTTCTCTGTGATAAGATCAGTAAGGCCGCTCTGGCTTGTAATACCGAGATTCATATCACCATCAGAAGCGATGATTACACGGTTATTACCATTCTCAATAAAATTACTCATAGCGCACTCATATGCTGCCTCGATTCCGCCAGAACCATTTGTTCCACCACCTGCTTCAAGGCTATCAAGAGCATTACAGATATCCTTATAGTTATTTGAACCAGCAAGAACTGTCTCGCTTGTACCTGAATATGTTACAACTGAGACTCTGTCATTAGGGCCCAATGTCTGAGCGAGAAGCTTAAAGCTCTCAATTGCAAGTGCAAGCTTATTGTCAAAGCTCATTGAACCTGATGTATCAATGAGGAAAACAAAGTTATTTCCTGCATTTGGAATATTCTCCTCCGCATTTGCCTGCATTGTCATAACGAGAAGTTTATTCTCTGAATTCCATGGACAGTCACCAACTGAGTACTGAACGCTGAATACTTCGCTTGTATCATCAACCTTATAGTCAAAGTAGTTGATCATCTCTTCTGTTCTGATTGAAGAAGCGACATTTCCCAAATCCCATCCATCGTTGATAAGTCTTCTTAAATTACAGTAAGAACCTGTATCAACATCAGCAGCGAAAGTGGAAAGTGGCTCATCCGCAACGTTTATGAAGCTGTTCTCTTTGATAGCATTATATTCTTCAGTATTAAATTCTTCATAATACACTTCATCACAGTAAGCTTCTTCGACAGCGATGCCTTCATAGTTGATTGCTTCATGTGGTGCCGCTGCATAATGACCATTATCTGCAGCCAGGGAACTATCAGTTGATTTTCCAGATGAACATGCGGTTGCTGTCATAGACAGAAGTAATGCTCCTGCTGCAATTTTTGTAATATTACTTTTCTTCATTTTCTTTTCCTCCATTTTTGACAAGTAGTTTATTGCCTTATGTCTATATAGTCGGAAGAAATATGATGAGGTTACAAGATTTTGAAAAAATTTTTAAAATTCTTTGTGGGAGGGTGTGAGCGTGTTGGCGAGGTGAGTGGTTTGGAGCGTGCGGGAGATGGATTATGTGCACGGCCGGAGACGCGGGTTGAACAGAGAGTGCGCGGATTGAGTGCACGGGTTATGTGCACAGGCGGAGGCGCGGGATGATTGGAGAGTGCGCGGGGTGAGGCGGGTACGCGAGATGGATTATGTGCACGGCCGGAGACGCGGGTTGAACAGAGAGTGCGCGGATTGAGTGCACGGGTTATGTGCACAGGCGGAGGTGCGGGTTGAGGCGGGTACGCGAGCTGGATTGGCAGATGAATACTCAATCTGGTGACGCGCGAAGATATTCGGGCAAATGTGTCACCGTCGCGGTGACAGAAATGCTTGAATCAGGTGACGTGTGAA
>JAKSRE010000049.1 GCA_024403775.1 Clostridia bacterium
TCACTTGAAAGTGCCAATCCATTCACTCTACAGTGAATGAAATGCCTGTTTTAAGTGAATCTCACTTGAAAGTGCCAATCCATTCACTCTACAGTGAATGAAATGCCTGTTTTAAGTGAATCTCACAAAAAAAGCAAGATTTATACACCTAACAGTTGAATAAAAACGGCGTTTTAAGTGAATCTCACAAAAAACATAAGATTTATACACCTGACAGTTGAATGAAAACGGCATTTTAAGTGATATGGGGTCCAGATGTCCCATTATTGATTGAGAGAATCGTACAGATTAAGTAGCATTCACTTGAAATAGCGGTTTCATTCACTCATCAGTGAATGAAACGCCTGTTTTAAGTGAATCTCACTTGAAAGTGCCAATCCATTCACTCGTCAGTGAATGAAACGCCGTTTTTAAGTGAATGGCGTAGCAGATTAAGTTACGTTATATCTTGTGAACCCATTTTCGAGAATAGATTTTAAGATTCTACTTTTTATGCTGGTGGTAATAGGTGTAAAATACAAAAAGGGGGAAAGTTTATGTCATCTATACAACCAATTAAATATAAGAGAACCAGTATGGGAAGAGCTGTTGGCATTTTTGTTTTGATATGGGCAGCATTTATTACGACGATGTTGGCGAAGGCAGGAATGCAAGTCTCGGATGCAAAAATATTTTTGTTTGGCGCGCTTGTAATAAGCATTTTATTTATGCTTTCGGATTTGATTTATAATCTCAGGCATAAGAAGGATTTTGATTATCTTGAGAGAATGCTCAACTGCCCTTCGGTTATGGGAAATGTGGTGGAGGTCAAGAAGCTGGCCGAATTGTGCGGTAAGATTATTGAGCCTAAGCCTAATGTTAGTTATAAACATCATGTTTATAAAATTATTGCGAGCTTCACAGATCCTGTGAGTGGTCAGGAGAAGACTACTGTATCGGAGGCTTATGCTACTGATGTGTCTCATTCGATTAAGGGCGGCAAGGTAAATGTTCACTATTCAGGAGAGGGCGAATACTGGATTGATATTGACGGTGTGCCTGATGAGTACAGGGAAGATGGCCCTATGACTCTTCGTAAATTTGTGAATCATCATCCGTTTATTAGTTTTCTTATTTATGCTTTGATTGAGACAGTCGTTGCAGTAGCAATGTATTTGTTCCTGATTAAGGGCGCATAATCTATTTCTCGAAAGGCGGTTATTAAATGTTAATATCGAATACGGATCTGAAGAAAATCTATCATGGTGCATATTTCTTTAAAGAGAGGGAAGATGGATATCTTCAGGCTTTTCAATATGGAGAAGAGCAGATGAAATATTTTGCGGGAGCCTTTGAGATGTGGGCTGAGCGCTGTGATGCGAGCACTGCAAAGACTATAGAACTTAAGACATCTGCAACAAAAATCTCATTTGACTATAAGATTATCTGGAAAAGTTCGGAGGACACTTTCGAGCTTTGGGCTGACGGACTTGCAAATCAGATTTTCTATATAAAGGATCTCGAGGAGACTGGTACAATCACTTTTAATATTGAGGGAAGCGGCCTTCGTAGAATTATGATTTATCTTCCTGTTGATGCTACAGTTCTTATTAAGAATTTTGAGATTGATGCTGACTATGAGCCTGTTAGCAGAGGCACCAAAGTATTGTGGCTCGGTGATTCAATTACTCAGGGTTATGGTCCTTTAAGATCTGCACATACTTATGTAAGTAATGCTAATCGTGTGCTTGGATATGACATCATAAACCAGGGTATTGGCGGATATATCTATGACAAAAAGTCACTTCTGCCAATGGATGGATATAAGCCAGAGAAAATCATCGTGGCACTTGGTACCAATCAGTATGGAACTGAGAGCATGACTGATATCGAAGAATATTATGAGACATTGATTAATCTTTATGGTGATACACCAGTTCTATGTATTACTCCGCTCTGGCGTGGAGATAATATGGAAGGAGTTCCTACACTTATTAAGTTTTGCGAACGCGTTAAGGAGATTGCTTCAAGATATCCTAATGTAAAGATTGTTGATGGATTTAAGATGGTTCCACATCTTCCAGAGTATTTCCTTGATAATCTCCATCCAAACACTCTTGGCACAGAGGTTTATGCATCGAATCTGATTAAGGAAATTGAGAAGCTTGGATTCTGATGTTTTGATGTGGTTTTGATGTAGTTGTGATGTGGTTTTGATGTAACGGAGATGTAGTAGAGGTTTATAAATTAGAAGGTTTATAAGTGCCCGTCGTGTCTGGCCTGTCACACAGAACCCAGCTCGCAGTATATTATCTTACTGGCCGTAAATAAACATTCTCTGACGAAGTGCGCACTACTGCCTTTATAAAATCCATAAATTACTATATTTTTCACAAGTCTAATGATGTTGAAATGATATGCGTAAAGTGGGAATATTGTAAAACTACAAATTACCAATATACGAATATCGGAGGGACCTTACTTTGCGCGAGCGAGAATACAGACTGGACATCATTCGACTTTTGTCGACATTTCTGGTTGTCGTGATACATATCAGTAATTACTATTGCAGATACTTGCCAAAAGTAAGAACATCTTCATTTGTAGGTGCTTCAGTCTTTAACAGCATCGCGAGAATATCGGTGCCTTTGTTTTTTATGATAAGCGGTGCACTTATGCTGGGACGAGACATAAATGTAAAAAAGCTTATGGGCAGGATAGGCCATTTTGTGTTTGTTCTTGTAGTCTGGACACTTGTGTATGTGATTTTCGACATAAAATATATGGGTTATACTTTCGCAAAAGAGCAGTATATTACGCTCATCTTTGATAACCTTAAGCCGCACTTGTGGTTCATGTATGTAATTATCGGGCTTTATATAGTTTTGCCTTTCGCCAGAATCTTGATTAAAAATATGGACCGTACTCTTCGCAGATATTTTATGGTTTTGTGGCTTGTTTTCTGTGGCGGATCTCTTCTTTTAAGAATCATTCTGGAGTGGTTTGAGATAAAGACGACTTTAAGTTATGAGATTCCAATTGTTCAGGGTACATATTATCTTGGCTATTTTATGGCGGGCCGCATTATCTATGAGCGACTTCAGGAGTGTAATCTCCCACGTAAAATCTGGTCTTTGACCATATTTGTGGCAGCTACTTCGGTAACAGTTCTTGGTACAATCAGCTATTCGTTCAGGGACAAGAAATTCTATAATGTCTTCTTAAGCTATCGTAACCTTCCGATAATGCTGGCAGCAATCTCAGTTTTTGTGTTTATTTTGTCTCTCCCTCAGATAAAATCCGAGCGACTTAAAAAAGTTCTTGCCTTCCTGGCACCGCGCCTTTTTGGCATCTATCTTATACATATCATTTTCTTTGACATTCTTATTAAGAGCGTCGATATGCTTAAGATTAATTCCTTTATAGGAATTCCGCTGTCATCATTAGGCATCATGCTGGTATCTTTTGTGGCTGTGTTTGTAATCAGCCTCATACCAGGCGTAAAAAAAATCATCGAGTGATTTTCTATTCGTCGAAAGGAGAAATCATAAATGGCAAAATCCACAGACTTAAATCTTACTGTTGGCTCACCATTCAGGCTGATAATTGCTTTCGCAATTCCAATGATTCTTGGAAATCTTTTCCAGCAGCTTTATAACTTTGTTGATACCATGATTGTTGGACATTTTCTTGGAATGAATGCCCTTGCTGGTGTTGGTGCGACTGGAAGCATTAACTTTCTGATTCTTGGTTTCTGTATGGGCATGTGTGCAGGCTTTGCTATTCCTGTTGCCCAGATGTATGGCGCTAATGACTATTCAAGACTTCGCCGTTATGTCGCAAATGCCTTTTATCTCTCCATTATTTTCTCAGTGGTGATAACTGTTGTTGTGTCAATTTTCTGTCGTAGAATTCTAATTCTCATGAGAACTCCTGATGATGTAATCGAGTATTCTTATGCTTATATTCTTACTATCTTTATTGGTATTCCAATTACATTTTTATATAACATTCTGGCGGGTGTAATTCGTTCAATTGGTGACTCAAAGACACCTTTGATTTTCCTTGTTATATCTACATTTATAAATGTCGGTCTTGATTATTTATTCATTGCGACATTTGATATGGGCGTATTTGGCGCAGCTCTTGCTACTATCGTGTCACAGCTCATCTCAGGCATACTTTGTATAATCCTGGTAGTTAAGAAATTTACAATCCTTCACATTAAGGGCGATGAGTGGCGTATTGATGGAAACTGTATGCGTAAGCTTGTTCACATGGGGCTTCCTATGGGACTTCAGTATTCAATTACTGCTATTGGTTCAGTTATCCTCCAGAGCAGTGTAAATATTCTTGGTGCTATCGCTGTAGCTGCTACAACTGCAGCAAGCAAGGTTAATATGCTCTTTATCTGTATCCTTGATGCTCTTGGTGCTTCAATGGCAACATATGGCGGCCAGAATCTTGGAGCAGGTAAGATTGACCGTATACGTAAGGGCGCCTTTGCTTCAGTTGTAATTGGCGTTATATATAGTTTAATCGCAATCGTAGTTGTTTATTTTGTAAGAAGACCACTTATTAATCTGTTCGTTGATGATCCAGTTCCTGAGATGGTCGACATGGCAGCGCTTCACGTGTTCGTTACGACTGCAAGCATGTCACTTCTTGTTCTTGTAAACTGCCTGAGATTCTTGATTCAGGGTGTTGGTTATTCATCTTTTGCTATTCTTGCAGGTGTATTCGAGATGATTGCCCGTACTGTTGCAGGCGTGGTATTTATTCCACTCTGGGGCTTCATCGGTGCGTGCGTGGCATCTCCATTTGCATGGCTTCTTGCTGATATGTTTTTGGTTCCAGCATATTTTTATGTTGTTAACCGCTTAAGTAAAAAGGCGTCACGTGGAAATGTGAAGGTGTGAAGTAAACCTTTCGAGAGGGAAAAGCATCTATTTTATGTAAGAATTGGGGGAGGATATAAATGAGTAGTAATGGATTTCCTAAGCCTTCTGGCAAATATAAGGCTGGAACAAAAGTAGAAACCTTAATTGATGAATCACGAGTTGAGATGCTTGGCCCTGATAAGGGAAAAGAGAAGCGTAAAATCACATATCGAATCTACTATCCTGTAAGTCCTGATTCAGTGGATGGCCTTAAGCAAGGGGAACTTATCTCGCGTGAGGTGGCAGAGGGACTTAAGCGCCAGTTTCATATTGGAATTAATTACGACAAAAAAGTAGAACTTGGATTAAATAATTCGGAGTGTTATATCGATGCACCTCATATAATTAATGAGAAGTTTCCGCTTCTTATTTTTAGCCACGGGCTCTTGTCCTATAAGGAGGGAAACAGTTTTCTTCTGACTGAGATTGCCTCCCAGGGCTATGTTGTGATCTCAATCGGCCATACCTATGCTTCTGCCGCAGAGACACATGCTGACGGAACTATTACTTACGGAGACAAGAGCTGCTCAAAAAATTCAGTTCAGCCTTTCCTGTCTGGCTTTATCGCGCTCATGAGATTCAGGAAATTTAAAGGCACACCAGAAGAAGAGTATAAAAAGTTCACCGAACTACAGAACAAATACTGCCGCTTCAATGTCGATATGGTAAAAGAGTGGAGCAAAGATACAGAATTCGTTCTTGAATATGCGAAAAAATCTTATTCAGATTTTATCGATTTCACACCAGGTGTCGCACTGTCAGGCCACTCACTGGGCGGCGCTACAGCATACTATCTGTGTCAGACAAATAATGATTTTGCCTGCGGAATAAATATCGATGGCGGTCTTTTTGGCGACTATGACAACATGATTATGAATAAACCATTTTGTTTTTTATGTAATGAGGGAAACTATAATGTAGCGTCACGTGTTAAGTTCTCCAAGACGACTGACAGCTACTATGTTACATTCAAAGATATTAAGCATATCGCATTCTCGGATATCAAATATTTTATGCCGATGAGTTTTGTTACTGGTAAAATTCCAGCAGACATTTCACATGAGTATCAGTGTCGATGTCATATTGATTTTCTGGATAAGTATCTTAAGGGTAAAGACTTAGAGATTAAGATGCCTGAAAGTAAATATATAAGATTTGAGAAATACTAAGGTTTATATGTAAGACACATAAAGGAGGCAAAGGTTATGCCACATGAGAAAAATCCAAATACAAATTATGGTCAGAGCGTAACAGGTGTTGTTATAAAAGATGGAAAAGTATTACTTGCAAGACATACATATGGTGCTGGTAAGGGAAGACTTATTGTTCCAGGCGGATATGTTAACTTCGGTGAGACACCTCAGGATGCTTTAATCAGAGAATATAAGGAAGAGACAGGCATCACTGTTGAACCTCTTAATATCATTGGTATCAGATTCAATATGAAAGACTGGTATGTTGCATTCAGGGCCAGATTCGTTGAAGGTGATGCTAAGTCAGATAAAAATGAGAATAGTGAGGTCCTATGGCTTGATATTGATGAGGCGTTAAGCCGTGAAGACGTTCCAGACCTTACCAAAAAGATAATTAGCAGTGCCGTAAGTTCAGATGAAGGCTTAAGTCAGATCCCTTTTGTGAGCACACAGTCAGCTCCATATTCATATTATGGTTTGAAATAAAAAAACGACCATAAAACTAGTTGTTTTTTTTGCATGTCCAAGTGAGAAATGATTTTCACTTGGGCATTTTTTATATTACATTTTTATAAGGGTGTCTGATTTTATTAGAAGGTTTTTGAAGCTCATTTTGAAGTGTTTTTATTAGGAAATGAAGAAGTGTTTTTGAGATTGTGAGAGTGTTCTATTTTCCTGTTGAAGGATTAATAAAAGTCCACAAAACCCCTCCACAAGAATGTGGACTTTTGGGCCTGTTTTTGTGGAGTTACCCCCAAAGTCCACAAAACCCCTCCACAAGATTGTGGACTTTAAAGCCCGTTTTTGTGGACTTTTCCGCGAAGTCCACAAAACCCCTCCACAAGTTTGTGGACTTTTAAGTGAGTTTTTGTGGAGTTAATCTGCCCAAAAATCAAGAGTCAGGTTTTACACAATAAGCTTTTAGTAAAACACCAAATCTAATGGCAGATTTAGTGTTATTCGCCCCTCAAAAAATACTGATTATCAGTCAAAACAAATTGTCAAATATATGTGATTTGTAGCCGGGGAAACAGTTGACAAAGTGAACTAATCTTTTTATACTTTGAATATCAAAATATTTGATTATGCATTATAATTAGTAATCATATATTTATTGATGGAGGAAAAGATGTTCTATACTGCAAGAATAATTGGTATCGGTTCTTATGTGCCAGAGAAGATTCTTTCTAATAAGGATCTTGAGACGATGGTAGAGACAAACGATGAATGGATTGTTGAGAGAACTGGAATCGAGGAGCGTCGCATCAGTAAGGAAGGCGTAGAGACAGCTAGTATGATGGCTGTAGAAGCCTCTAAGAGAGCGATTGCAGATTGCGGAATTAACCCAGAAGAACTCGATTTAATTATAGTTGCTTCAACAACAACAAATCTTATTAGCCCAACAATCAGCTGTGTTATTCAGGCTGAGATTGGTGCAAAGAATGCTTTTGGTTACGATTTGAATAATGCATGTCCTGGTTTTTTGACTGCATTTAGTACTGTAGAAGCTTATTTTGAAGCTGGTCTTGCAAAGAAAGCTCTTATCGTAGGAACAGAAGTTATCAGTAACTATGTTGACTGGACAGACAGAGGCACATGCATTTTATTCGGTGATGGCGCTGGAGCATGTGTATTAGAAGCAAAAGAAGTTGAATCAAAAGAAGAAGTAAATACAGTAATTATGCACTCAGACGGTGTAAGAGGTGACTGCCTGACTTGTGAGCATGGAAGACAGTTAGGTCTTATGGATGATCCTGAGTTCCTTAATAAAAATACATTCAGCATGGATGGTAAGGCAGTATTTAAGTTTGCTGTTACAGAGACTCCAAAGGTAATTAAGGAGGTTCTTGAGAAGGCAGATATTAAGAAGGAAGATATTGACATTTATATTCTTCACCAGGCAAACAGCCGAATCATTGAATCAATCGCTAGCAGAGTTGGTATTGATATGAATAAGGTTCCAATGAATCTTAATAAGTATGGAAATACTTCATCAGCAAGTATTCCAATACTTATGGATGAGATGAAGAAGAATGGAATGTTTAAGACAACACAGAAGGTTGTTTTATCAAGCTTTGGCGCTGGCGTTGTATGGGGCGCAGCAATCACAAATATTGATATTAACAGATAAGAAGTACGGCATAGGAGGATTTACATCATGGGTAATATAGTAACAGAGAAATTAGGTATTAAGTATCCTTTATTCCAGGGTGGTATGGCTTGGGTAGCTGATTATCATCTTGCTGCTGCAGTATCAAATGCAGGCGGACTTGGAATCATTGGTGCTGGCGGCGCTGATCCTGAATTCGTAAGAAATCAGATCAGAAAGTGCAAGGAATTAACAGATAAGCCTTTCGGAGTAAATGTAATGCTCATGAGCCCACATGCTCCTAAGATTGCAGAACTTCTTGTTGAGGAAGGCGTAAAGGTAGTAACAACTGGTGCTGGTTCACCAGAGAAATATATTGAGATGTGGAAGGCTGCTGGTATCACAGTAATCCCAGTTATCGCTTCTGTTGCTTATGCAAAGAGAATGGAAAAGTGCGGTGCTGACATGGTAGTTGCTGAGGGTACAGAGTCTGGCGGACACATCGGTGAGGCAACAACAATGACACTCGTTCCACAGGTTGTAGATGCAGTAAATATTCCTGTAATCGCAGCTGGTGGTATTGGTGATGGCCGTGGAATGGCAGCAGCATTTATGCTTGGTGCATCAGCAGTTCAGTGTGGAACAATGTTTATCTCATGTGACGAGACAAATGTTCATCAGAACTATAAGGACATCATCATCAAGGCAAAGGATATCGATACAAAGGTTACAGGAAGAAGTACAGGTCACCCTGTAAGAGGAATCCGTAATCAGCTTACAAGAAAGTACCTCCAGATGGAGGAAGAGGGTGCAACTCTTGATGAGTTGGAGCAGCTCTCTCTTGGTTCTCTCCGAAAGGCAGTAGTTGATGGTGACAAGGATGACGGAAGCTTCATGGCTGGTCAGATCTCAGGTCTCATCAAGGATCAGGTAAGCGTTAAGACAAGAATCGAGACAGTAGTTGAAGAGGCTTCAAAGCTTCTTGGAAGAGATTTCTAATCAGAGGTGTTCAAAACTATGAGATTTGCATTTGTTTTCCCAGGTCAGGGTGTTCAAAAGACAGGAATGGGCAAGGATTTTGTAGAAAACTATGACTTTGCAAAAGAGATGCTCGATAAGGCTTCAAAGGCTTCAGGATTAGATCTTTATGATTTGATTATGAACGAGGAGCAGAAAGATAAACTCGACAGAACAATGTATACACAGCCATGTCTTACAGCTATCTGCTTAATCATGGCAGAGGCTCTCAAGCGTGAGGGTATCGAGCCAGTAGCTACAAGTGGTTTGTCACTTGGTGAGTACTGTGCACTTACTACAGCTGGTGTATTAAGCTTTGAGGATGCTGTAAGAATTACTTCTATAAGAGGAAAGCTCATGGAAGAGGCAGCACCAGATATCGGAGGAATGGCTGCAATTCTTGGTCTCGAAGATGACGAGATCAGTGAAGCAATCAAGGATATTGATGACTGTTATGTAGCAAACTACAACTGTCCTGGCCAGGCTGTAATCACAGGCTTAAAGGAGCAGGTTGATAAGGCTTGCGAGGTGCTTCAGGCTAAAGGCGCAAGAAAGGTTATGAAGCTTAACTGCAGTGGTCCTTTCCACAGCCCATTACTTAATGAGGCAGCAAAGAAGTTAGGCGAAGCTCTTAACGACGTTACTATTAACGATGCAGCTATCAGCTATGGAGCAAACGTAACTGGAACAATGATTAATCCAGAAGACAAGGTAGATGTAAAGAAGAACCTTGTTGATCAGATTGTAAGCTCAGTTAAGTATAAGCAGTCTCTTGTTGATATGAATAAGATGGATATCGACTTATTTATCGAGGTTGGTCCAGGAAAGACAATCTCAGGTTTTATAAGAAAGACTCTTGGTATGGATGCTGCAATTATTAATGTTTCGACAATTGAAGATATTGATAAGGTTAAGGCAGTCATTAACGAAGTAATGAATAATGCATAATTGGAGGACATAAAGATGGCTAAAACAGCTGTTGTTACAGGTGGCTCAAGAGGTATAGGAAGAGCAATTGCAGTTAAGCTTGCAAAAGATGGCTTTAATGTTGCAATTATTTTCCAGGGAAATGAAGCTAAGGCTTTGGAGACAAAAGCGCTCTGCGAGAACGAAGGTAGAGAGGCACGTATCTATAAGTGCGATGTAAGTAACTACCAGGAAGCAGAAGAAGTTTGTAAGACAATTCAGAGCGATTTTGGTTCAATCGATGTAATGGTTAATAATGCAGGTATTACAAGAGATGGTCTCCTTGTAAGAATGAAGGAAGAGGACTTCGATGCAGTTATTAATACAAACCTTAAGGGTTGTTTCAATTTCACAAAGTGTGCTGGTTCAATCATGCTTAAGCAGAAGGCTGGAAGAATCGTAAATATTTCTTCAGTATCAGGTCTTCTTGGAAATGCTGGTCAGGCAAACTATTCAGCATCAAAGGCTGGTGTTATTGGTTTGACAAAGAGCAGTGCCAGAGAGCTTGCTTCACGTGGCATCACAGTTAATGCAGTAGCTCCAGGATATGTTCAGACAGACATGACTGATGTATTGAGCGACAAGGTTAAGGAAGCATTGCTTGGTTCAATTCCACTTAAGAGATATGGTGAAGTAGAAGATATTGCTAATGCAGTAAGCTTCCTCGTATCAGATGGTGCTTCATATATCACAGGTCAGGTTTTGAGTGTCGATGGCGGCATGTATATGTAAGATCTTAAAGGGGTGACAGAGAATGGGAACTATGAGTAGAAGAGTAGTTATTACTGGTATGGGAGCTATTACTCCAGTAGGCAATACAGTAGATGAATTTTGGGCTAGCCTTAAGGCTGGTAAGATAGGAATTGCACCTATCACTAGATTTGATACTGCTGATTTTAAAGTAAAAATCGCAGCTGAAGTTAAGGATTTTGATCCAACACTTTATATGGATTTTAAGGCAGCAAAGAGAATGGGATTATTCTCACAGTATGCTGTAGCTGCAGCAGCTCAGGCAGTAAAAGATTCAGGAATCAATATTGAGGAAGAGGATCCTTATAAGTGCGGTGTAATGGTTGGTTCTGGTGTAGGAAGCATGCAGGCCATGGAGACAGAAATTAGCAAGCTTAGAGACAAGGGTCCATCAAGAGTAAGTCCTATGTTCGTTCCAGTAATGATTTCAAATATGGCTGCTGGTAACGTTGCTATCCATACAGGATTTAAGGGTAAGAATATTGATGTAGTAACAGCTTGTGCTACAGGTACAAATAATATCGGTGAAGCCTATAGATCAATTCAGTGTGGCGAGGCTGATGTAATTCTTGCAGGTGGTACAGAAGCTGCTGTATGTCCTATGGGTATTGCTGGATTTACATCTCTTACAGCTTTGTCAACAAACGATGATGTTAATACAGTTTCTCGTCCATTTGATAAGAACAGAGACGGTTTTGTTCTTGGTGAAGGTGCAGCTGTATTGGTTCTCGAGGAATTAGAGCATGCTATTAAGCGTGGTGCTAATATCCTGGCTGAGGTAGTAGGTTATGGTGCTACATGTGATGCTTTCCATATCACATCACCTGCTGAGGACGGTTCAGGTGCTGCACATGCAATGATGTTTGCTATGGAAGATGCTGGAATTAAGCCAGCTGAACTTGATTATATCAATGCTCACGGAACATCAACTCACCACAACGACTTGTTTGAGACAAGAGCTATTAAGATGGCTATGGGTGAGGATGCTTATAAAGTAAAGATTAACTCAACAAAATCAATGACAGGTCACCTTCTCGGTGCTGCTGGTGCTATTGAGGCCGTTGTTCTTGTTAAGTCTATCCAGGATGGATATGTTCACGTAACAGCAGGTTCAAAAGAGGCAGACGAAGAGATGGATCTTGATTACTGCTTTGGTTCTGGAGCAGAGATGGAAGTTAATTATGCAATGAGTAATTCACTTGGATTTGGTGGACATAATGCTTCAATCATTTTCAAGAAGTATTCTTAAGTTTTAACAGAGAAGGAAGATGTTAATATGGCTAACAAAATCGAAGATGTTATTTCACTAATCAAGGCTGTATCTGAGTCAAATATTGACAGCTTTGAGTATAGAGAAGGCGATACCTGTATCTCAATTAAGGGTCAGCCAGTAGAATCATCAAGAATCGTTACAACGATTAAGGAAGTACCTGTTGAAGAGATAGTAGTTCGTTCTGAAGCTGCTGTTACAACTAATGTAGCTAAGGAAGAAGCTGCTCCAGCTCCAGAGGGACATGTTATTAATTCACCTTTGGTTGGTATGTTCTATGCAGCTCCTGCTGCAGGTGAGCAGCCATTTGTAAAAATTGGAAGCACAGTTAAGAAGGGACAGGTTCTCGCTATCATTGAAGCAATGAAGATGATGAACGAGATTGAGTCTGATGTAGATGGCGTTGTTACAAACATTTTTGTTTCTAACGAGAAGCCAGTTGAATATGGCCAGCCATTATTCGAGATTATTTAATAGGGGATAGGAGAAGAATTTTATGCCAAACAGTTTAACAACAACACAGATTATGGAGATTCTTCCACATAGACACCCATTCCTTCTTGTGGATGTAATTGAGGATTATGAGACCCTCAAGTACGCTTATGGCAAGAAAAATGTGACCTTTAATGAACCATTTTTCGCTGGACACTTTCCTGGAATGCCAATCATGCCAGGAGTACTTCAGGTAGAGGCACTTGCGCAGACTGGTGCTGTTGCAATTCTCGCAGATGAGAAGTTCAAGGGTAAGGTTGCAGTTTTTGCGGGAATTGACAGCTGCAAATTCAAAAGACAGGTGGTTCCTGGCGATGTTCTCGAACTTAAAACAGAGATTACCGCATTAAGAGGACCGGTAGGAATCGGACACGGTGTAGCTTCCGTTAATGGTGAGGTTGCCTGTGACTGTGTAATAAAATTTGCAGTAGTCAACGCCTGAGGAAAAATAAATGATTAGAAAAGTACTTATCGCCAACAGAGGCGAGATTGCAGTAAGAATAATCAGAGCTCTCCGCGAAATGGGGATTAGAAGCGTTGCTGTATGCTCAGAAGCAGATAGAAACGCCCTCCATGCGCAGCTCGCTGACGAGACAATCTGTATCGGACCAGCGCAGTCAAGCGAGAGTTATCTTGATATTAGTAGAATTATTAGTGCGACTTTGACATCCAAGGCTGATGCAATTCATCCAGGTTTTGGTTTCCTGTCAGAGGATGCAAGATTTGTAGAGATTTGTGAGAAGTGTAATATCACTTTTATCGGACCAACAGCTGAGATGATCCGTGCTTCTGGTAACAAGGCATATGCCAAGAGGACCATGAAGGAAGCTGGTGTTCCTGTTATTCCAGGAAGCTCAGAGGCTGTAATTAAGGTAGAAGATGGTAAGAAGATGGCGCTCAAGGCTGGTTATCCAGTTATCATCAAGGCTTCACTTGGTGGTGGTGGTAAGGGCATGCGTGTAGCACGTAATGAAGAGAGCTTTGAACAGGCTTTCCTTACAGCACAGAGCGAGGCTAAGAATGCTTTCGGTGATTCATCGATGTATATCGAACATTATATCGAGCATCCAAAGCATATCGAGGTACAGATTCTCGCAGATAAATATGGAAATACCGTTCACCTTGGTGAGCGTGACTGTTCAGTTCAGCGTAACCATCAGAAGATTATCGAGGAGACTCCTTGTAATTCTTTGGCTCCAGAACTTCGTTCTGAGATCTGTAAGATGGCAGTTAAGGCAGCTGAGGCTGTTCACTATGAGAATGCAGGAACTGTTGAATTCCTTCTTGAACCATCAGGTAAGTTCTACTTTATGGAGATGAATACAAGAATTCAGGTTGAGCATCCAATCACTGAGTGGGTTACAGGAATTGACCTTATTAAGGAACAGATTCGTGTTGCTTCAGGTGAGCACCTTGGATATACACAGGATGATATCCATATTAAAGGTCATTCAATCGAGTGCCGAATCAATGCCGAGGATCCTTCACATAAGTTCCGCCCATGTCCTGGAACAATTCAGAATGTATATCTTCCAGGCGGCCCTGGTGTAAGAATCGATTCAGCAATTTTTAACGGACTTACAATCCCACCATATTATGATTCAATGCTTACCAAGCTTAGCGTTTATGCGCCAACACGTGAGGAGGCAATCCTTAAGATGAAGGCTGCACTTGGTGAGGTAATCATTACTGGAATTACTACAAATGTTGACTATCTGTATGCGCTCATTTCAGAGCCAGACTTCGTGGAAGGAAAGACAGATATCGACTTTATTGAGAGAGTAAGTAAGTCAGTTTTGGGTAATAACAAGCGCGGAAAATAAGTTTAGACTATTAGATTTAGACTAACAGATAGATTTAAACTAACAGATAGATTTAAACTAACAGATAGAAAGAGTATATAGACCGTTATTAGGTCGGAGGAAAAAATGGAACTTAGATATCTATTTAAGAAAACAGATTTTGATAAGATTACATATTCTTCAAATGATGCTCCTGCAGTGAAGCAGTCTTCTTCATATACAGAAGTTACAAAGCTTGTTGAAAAAGAAGATAAAGCAAGTTCTGCCAGTGCTCCTTTTGTACCAGAAGGAATCCTCAGCAGATGCAGCAGATGTGGAAAGAATATTTTCACAGATGATTTCATTAAAGGTCTATCAATCTGCCCATCTTGTGGACATCATGCAAGAGTAGACGCAAGATCAAGAATCGCCCAGCTTTGTGATGTTGATTCTTTTGTAGAATGGGATAATGACTTTAGTGTCGTTAATCCACTTAATACTCCTGGCTATGAGGCAAAGATAGATGCTCTTAAGAATAAGACAGGTCTTGATGAGGCAGTTATAACTGGCCGTGGCAGAATTGGTAAGTATGAGCTGGCTCTCTGCGTTATGGATACAAGATTCATGATGGCATCAATGGGTACAATCGTAGGTGAGAAAATTACCCGTGCCGTTGAGAGAGCTACTGAAGAGAAGCTTCCTATCGTTATCTTCACCTGTTCAGGTGGTGCAAGAATGCAGGAAGGTATCATGTCTTTAATGCAGATGGCTAAGACTTCTGCTGCTCTTAAGAGACATTCAGAAGCAGGTCTTCTCTATGTCACAGTTCTTACTGATCCTACAACTGGTGGTGTATCAGCAAGTTTTGCAATGCTTGGTGATATCATTCTTGCTGAGCCAGATGCTCTTGTTGGTTTTGCTGGCCCACGTGTTATCGAGCAGACAATCGGTCAGAAGCTCCCAGAGGGCTTCCAGCGTGCTGAGTTCCTGTTGGAGCACGGACTTATCGATGCTATCGTTAATCGTAAGGATATGAGAGATACTCTCGAATCAATTTTGAGCCTTCACAAGATGTCAAAGACTTTGCCTGAACTTCAGAAGAAGTTAAGTGATGTAAGTAGTAAGCATCTTACTAATACTCGAAAAATCGTAAATCCAAACAGTGATCTTAATGCATGGGATAAGGTATGTCTCTCAAGAGACAAGCACCGTCCAGTAGCTCATGATTATGTATATCACCTTTTCCCTGATTTTATTGAGCTTCACGGTGACCGTGAGTTCTCTGACGATGGTGCTATCCTTGGTGGAATCGCGTCATTCAAGGGAATTCCAGTAACTGTTATCGCTCAGTGTAAGGGTAAGAATACTTCAGATAATATCCGCCGTAACTTCGGTATGCCTTCTCCAGAAGGTTATCGAAAAGCTTTGCGTCTCATGAAGCAGGCTGCCAAGTTTAACCGACCAATCATCATGTTTGTAGATACTCCAGGTGCATTCTGTGGTATCCAGGCAGAGGAGCGTGGTCAGGCTGGCGCTATCGCTACAAGCCTTTATGAGATGTTCTCACTTGAAGTTCCTATGTGTTCATTCATCATTGGTGAAGGCGGAAGCGGTGGAGCCCTCGCTATGGCAGTAGCTGACGAGGTATGGATGTTAAGTAATGCTATCTATGCTATCTTGTCACCAGAAGGCTATGCAAGTATTCTCTGGAAGGACTCAGATCTTGCAAGCAAGGCTGCTGAAGAGATGAAGCTTACTGCTGATGATCTTCTCAAGCTCAAAGTCATTGATGGTATCATCGATGAGCCATCAGAAGGCCTTACAGTGAGTAACTTTGATGAAGTTACTTCAGGACTTAAGGGTGCTATCGCAGCATTCCTTTGTAACAGTGCTTCAAAGCCTTCAGATGTAAGCTTTGGTGAATTGAGATATAAGAGATTCAGAAAGTTCTAATATTTATAGTTTTGACATTTGACTAGGTCTTCCCCTGAGACCACCCAAATATGAAACACCGGATTTTAAGGTTCCTATCCCCCCCTAGTTTTGCCTTTTAATCCGATGTTTTTATTTGTTTGGATTTTTTGTTGGGCGTGGGAGGGCGTGTGTGCTGTGATACTTGCGTGTCTGCCAATCAAAAACGCGATTTCTGCCAATCAGTGATTGGAACATTTGGCCATAAACCCTGCATCTGCCAATCAAAAACGTCATTTCTGCCAATCAGTGATTGGCACATTTGGTCATCAACCCTGCATCTGCCAATCAAAATCGTCATTTCTGCCAATC
>JAKSRE010000005.1 GCA_024403775.1 Clostridia bacterium
TTGATGTGGTGTTCACGCTGTGAACACCTAGTGCTCTTGCGAGGCAAGAAACAATATAAGCCTCAATTGCATGCATAAGCATAACAATAGTCTCTACAGACATTTGCTTAATGTTGTCTTCCTTTAGAAGGTAAGGGTGGTTAGACAGAAGGATAGTAAGTTCAGCTATGTCAGCTGCCTAATCTCCAATACGTTCCATATCAGTTACCATTTTCATTGCAGACGTGATTGTGCGCATATCTCTTGCTACTGGCTGCTGCTGAATTAGAAGCTGTTCATCAAATTTAGTTCTCATTTCATTTCTCCTATAAGCATTAACCAAAACGGCCAGTAATATAGTTTTCTGTACGCTTATCATTTGGATAAGTAAACAGATTCTGTGTATTTCCCAATTCCACCATTTCGCCAAGAAGGAAGAACGCAGTATCATCAGATACTCGGACTGCCTGCTGCATATTGTGGGTTACAACTACAACAGTGTATTTCTTTTTAAGTCTGGCCTTAACTTCATCGAATATAGCAGCATCCTTAAGGCTCTCTTCTACAATATGGTCAAGAGTTCCTTTATCCTTGATGCCATGAACACGGGGACCATAAGCGATGTTATCGTAGATACTCATAGGGAAGGGGTTAGACTGCTGAAATACCATGCCAACCTTCTTTCTTAGAATTGTCGTATCTACACCTGGTGCGTAAATATCTTCTCCGTCCAGAAGTACCTCTGTAAGTAAATTATCTGGACCATAATTTTACATAAGAATAAATATTGTATTGTATACAATTTATTGTATAATCTTTGTGGTTTATAGAGATATTAGAGGTTAATGGAGATGAATAAGGTCTATTCTGGAATAAATAAAATACCTAAAGCACACTTAGCTGGAGATATTCAGAAGGGGTGTGTTGCAATTGAAGGTGGAGCATTCAGAGGCCTTTATAATGAGGGAGTACTTGACTGCTTCCTTTTAAATAATATTAATATCCATACTGTAATAGGCGTAAGTGCAGGCGCACTAGAAGGTGTTAACTATGTAGCAGGTCACGTAGGCAGAGCCGCACGAGTTAACCTTGGTTATAGACATGATTCAAGATACATAGGACTTAAGGCTTTGATGACAAGCCACTGTATTTTGAATTTAAATTTCCTTACAAATGAATTAGAGCAGATAGAACCACTTGATTATGAACGTCTGACAAGTTCTGACAGACATTTTATCTCAGTAGTTACAAACTGTACTAATGGTCAGACTGAGTATTTTGATAAGGATAACTGTAATGATATTCTTCTTGCAGCTAAGGCTTCAGCTACAATGCCATATATATCACCTATGGCATATGTAAATGACACTCCTTATCTTGACGGTGGCTGTAGCTGTGCAATTCCATATCAGTGGGCACTTGATAATGATTTTGAGAAGATAGTAGTTATAAAAACACGAGAGCGTGGATTCAGAGTTCCAGATAAGAAGTCACAGGCTTCTGAGATTATCTATAGAAATTTTCCAGAGTTCGCTTCTGTGTTAGCTCAGTCAGATATAAGATACAATCAGCAGTGTGACGAGATTGACAGGCTTGAAGAAGAGGGAAGAATATTTGTTATTGCACCTTCTGAACCAGTTACCATTAACCGAGTTGATGGTGATATGGAAAAGCTTGGAGAATTATACTGGTTAGGTTTTAACGATGCTAATAACGTTATAGACCAGGTCAAAGAATATCTGGGTATGTAAAACAATAACTACAATAATACAAAAAGTTCAATAATGTGACATAGTTAATATTTGACCTTTGATAGAATACTTATATTGGTAAAACAAAAAAAGTATTATATCGGAGGTTTCTATGAGTGTAGATGTTAACAGCATGCCAAAACTTGGTTTTGGTCTTATGAGACTACCTGAAGAGAATGGACAGATTGATCTTGATAAGGTTAATAAGATGGTAGACATGTATATGTCTAATGGTTTTAATTATTTTGATACAGCTTATGTATATCATGGTGGTAATTCAGAAAAAATTGTAAAGGAAGCCATAACAAAGCGTTTTCCAAGAGAATCTTTTACTGTTGCAAGTAAGCTTCCAGCCTGGTGTGTAAACAGCATTGAAGATCGCGATAAGATTTTTAATGAGCAGCTCGAGAGAATGGGACTTGAGTATATTGATTATTATCTTCTCCATAGTGTAGAGGATGGTAATAACTATACTAACTATGAGAAGTTTGATTGCTTTAACTGGGGTATCAAGAAGAGAGAAGAAGGCAAAATTAAGCACTTTGGTTTCTCTTATCACGGAACACCAGAACTTTTGATTGAGATTCTTGATAAGCACCCTGAGTTTGAGTTTGTTCAGATTCAGGTAAACTATGCTGACTGGGATAATAAGATTGTTCATTCAGGTGAACTTTATAGAATTTTAAGTGAACGCAAAATTCCAATTATTGTAATGGAGCCAATTAAGGGCGGAACTCTTGCCAATATGGATCAGGAGTATGTTGATATGTTTAAGAGTGTAAGACCTGATAAGTCTGTAGCTTCCTGGGCATTAAGATTCTGTGGAAGTCTTCCTGGAATTACAACTATTCTTAGTGGTATGGGAACTGACGAGCAGATGGCTGATAATATTGATACATTTAAGAATTTCGAGCCTCTTACAGAAGAAGAGAAGAATACTATTGATTCTGTAGTTAAGAAGATGCTCGACACACCTCTTATCGGCTGTACAGCCTGCAGATACTGTGTTGATGGATGTCCTATGAGTATCAGCATTCCAGATGTAATTAGTGCTATAAATACAAGAAGAAAGTTCCCAACAGATATGAGACCACAGTTCTTCTATAATGGTCTTGCAGACAGAGGTGGTAAGGCTTCATCTTGTATTGGATGTGGACAGTGTGAGAGCGTATGTCCTCAGCATCTTTCAATTATCGAGCACATGAGTGAAGCTACTGATAAGTTTGAGAACTCATAAACCAGTTCTTTAAGTTTTTTGTTGAGATAGGATTTTCGCTTGTTAAATGAAGACAAACTGAAGTAATAGCATATAGCAGATTGTGCCTCCAGCGATGGATAAAAGCATCTGTCTTTTCCAGAGGTGAAGTACCACGGTTACTGCTATTGCTATTAACTCTGGTATTGCATGAGTACCAGAAATTATACTTACGTCCTTAAGGCAGTAGATAACTAACATGCCAAATACCGCAGAAGGAAGATACTTACCTATATAGAGAATAAAAGAAGGTGTTTTTCTTTTTTCAGAGAAAACCATGAATGGAATAAATCTGGTAAGCATTGTAGCAATAACACAAAGGCCAATTGTAATGATTTGTTCTATGGTAGTCCTATATAAGCTGAAGTATGAGTTTTCTCTTTGAGCCACTTCTCAAGAAAGATAACGACAAACATAGATGTCATTACAAAGCTTATACCGTTAGTGTTGAATTTAATAAGGGAACCAAGAAGGCCTCCGAGAGTAACACCAGTAACCCAGTAGGATTGATTAAGGATAGTTACAAGAAAGTAGACCAATCCTTTATTTATATCATCAGGAATATCGTAAGTCGCATTTATCGAAAAAGATTCATCACACAGACCAAAGATCAGATAGAATTTCTTTATAATGTTTCGTGGAAAGCCACAGAGTGAACTTACTAAGTTTATTAATGCCTATGTGCTAGTAGTCGCCTCATTAAGAAAGAACACCCTGAGATAAAAGATAAACTCTTTTGATACAGATTTCTTTGGAAATTCCCGTAAAGATAATCCAGTTGCTGGACCATTTTCTGTTTAAATAATTATTGGGGAGAGTGATATATGGCACTCTCCCTTTTTTTATTTGCGTGTGGTATTATTACAATATATTTACTAGGGGAGATATATGAGTTTTAATGAGAGAATTAAAGGCTTAAGTGATCTGTTCATAGACGACAAGCGTAAGGACTGGTTTCAGTTTATATCAGTCAATGTAATATTTGGTCTTGTCGCGTTTTTTATGACGGTTCTTAATATTACGCAGGGTGGACCTGCACTGGCATCATTGTCATTTGTGGCAATGTGTATTATTAATGTTGTCCTTACTCATATTAATGATTCTTGTTTTAAAGTAGCCAGAGTTTTGTTTGCTGTTCAGGTTTTTATTTTATTTGGCTATTTTATTGTGTCTGGTAATCCAGATGGTTTTAGCTGCAACTGGATGATTCTTCTTCCAATCTTCGGAATGATTGTTTTCCATAAAAGATTTGGTTCTATTCTGGGTATGCTTGGTTTTATCATGCTGGCTTTCTTTTTCTATACTCCGTTTGGCCAGAACTTTCTTAAGTATGATTATTTGGAAACATATATGCTTCGATTCCCGATATTTTATCTTGCGTCATTTATCTGTGCGTATTTCTTCGAGAGCGTGCGTGTAGTAACTCACGATAAACTTGTCGAACTTCAGGAAGAATATAAAAATCTTTACCGTAAGGATGCTCTTACTGGCGTATCTAACCGTTATGGTTTTGATGCTGATGTTAAGAAGATTGTTGCTGATAAAGATTTAAATATCAATCAGATGGTATTCTTAATTTTTGATATCGATTTTTTTAAGAGCATTAACGATACATATGGACATGATGTCGGAGATAAGGTTCTTATCGAAAGTGTTAATAAAATATCCAAGATTACTGGTGGTAAAGTGTGCCGCTGGGGCGGAGAAGAATTCGCCCTTCTTATGACTAACAGAAGTTTATCTGCTGATGATATTGCCGGATACTGTAAGGATTTTGCCAAAGAGGCTATCCATATTGATAGCCTTACTATTGAAGTTACGGTAAGCGTTGGCGCAGTTATTGTTGAGGGGAATTCTGTTCCTTCAATCGATAAGCTTTATAGAGAAGCTGACGAGTGTCTTTACTTAGCTAAGCAGTCTGGACGTAACAGGGCAATAACAAAAAAGTATGACTGATTATATTACTCTTTTTCCTTCATATTATCTAGATTTTCATTGTATTGCCGATAAGTGCAAACACACCTGCTGTGCAGGCTGGGAGATCGACATTGATGAGGATACGCTCTCAATGTATATGGAAGATACTTCTTCTATAGGAGATAGAATTCGTAAGAATATAAAGAATAATTCCTTTTGTTTAACCAGTGACAAGAGGTGTCCTTTCCTTAATAAAAATAATCTTTGTGAACTTATACTTAGTAAGGGTGAAGATTATCTTTGTAATATCTGCAGTGAACATCCAAGATTTTATAATTATCGAGGCAGAATAGAGGAGGTCGGAATCGGTCTTTGCTGTGAGGAGGCTGCAAGAATAGTACTAAGTTCTGATGATAATGGTCTTATTAAGGCATCAGATAGCCCGTTAACAGAAGACGAACTCTTCTTTATCGAGCGACGTGAGAATCTGGTAGCTGAGCTTGTGCGAAGATTAGAAGAGATGAAGGCTCCTTCTAAATCGCTTTTCGAAAAGTTTTTACTATGCGAGAGGCTTGATCTCATATATTCTGACCTTCTTGATAAGGCTAATAAAATGCCAGAATTAAAGATTCCTTCTGATGAAGAATATATTAAGGCTTCTTATAATCTGGTTAATTACCTTGTTTACAGGTATTCGGAGGATCTAGATGAATCCTATATAAGTAATCTATCTGATTTTGTTTTGGATTTTGTTAATCTAAGCGGCGTGTTTTACTGTATTGTCACTAATAAAAGTGGGTTTGACATTAATGTATATTCAGATATAGTACGAATGATTTCTTCAGAGATAGAATATTCTGATGTTAACCCGTCCTTTTGGTTAAAAAACTAATAAAAAGCTGGATTAATGTACAAAAATATTAATAAACTTGATTACATTTTGCATTGCTACAAAGTTTAAATAAATATATAATCTCAATATTATGTTTCGGCAGGAGGTTTTTTATGGCTAAAGTTACATTTAATGATGACTTGTGCAAGGGCTGCGGTCTTTGTGTAAATGCCTGTCCTAGAAAGATTCTCGAGCTGGAGAAGGTTAGATTGAATGCTAAGGGTTATCACCCAGCAGTATGTGTAAAGCCAGAAGAATGCGTTGGTTGTACATTCTGCGCTGTTCAATGTCCTGATTCCGCAATTACAGTTGAAAGATAAGAGGAGAATTCTGATATGGCACAAAAAAGAGTCTTAATGAAAGGTAATGAGGTAATTGCTGAAGCTGCACTTCGTGCCGGCTGCAGAAATTACTTTGGATATCCTATTACACCACAGACTGAAGTAATGCATTATATGGCAAAGAAGATGGTTCAGATCGGTGGTAACTTTGTTCAGGCAGAAAGTGAAGTTTCTGCTATTAATATGGTATATGGTGCTGCAGCTGCAGGTGCCAGAGTACTTACATCATCATCTTCACCTGGAATTTCACTTAAGCAGGAAGGTATTTCTTACATCGCTGGTGCTGAACTTCCAGCAGTTGTAGTTAATATCGTACGTGCAGGCCCAGGTCTTGGTGGTATTCAGCCAGCTCAGGGCGACTATTTCCAGGCTACTAAGGGTGGTGGACACGGTGACTATAGAAATATCGTTATCGCACCTGCTTCAGTTCAGGAGCTTTATGAGCTCACAGTTGAGGCATTTAACCTTGCTGATAAGTACAGAATGTGCGTTATGATTCTTGGTGACGGTACATTAGGTCAGATGATGGAGCCAGTTGCTTTTAGAGACGTAGAGCCAATCGAAGTATATGAGAAGCCATGGGCTTGTACAGGTAGAGGCGAGCGTAAGGAGCACAATACTGTAACATCTATCTATATTGATCCAGATGTTCTTGAAGCAAAGAACAGAGAGCTTCAGGATAAGTATGCTGTTATTGAGAAGGATGAGGTTCGTTATGAGGCTTATGGTCTCGAGGATGCTGAGATTGTTATTACTGCTTTCTCAACATGTTCACGTATTTCTAAGAACGTTATCCGTCAGGCAGCTGAGATGGGCATTAAGGTTGGTATGATTCGTCCTATCACTTTGTGGCCATTCCCATCAAAGATCATCAGTGATACAGCAGCTATGCCTAATGTTAAGGCTTTCCTTGACGTTGAGCTTAATGCAGGTCAGATGATTGAGGACGTACGTCTTGCAGTAAACGGACAGAAGCCAGTTTATTTCCATGGACGTATGGGTGGTAACCTTCCTACACAGAAGGAAATTCTCGATAAGATTATCGAAATACATAATGGAGGTAACAACTAATGGCTATAGTATTTCAACCAACAGAGGGTTTAACAAAGAAGCCTTTGCACTATTGTCCGGGTTGTAACCACGGAATTATTCATCGTATCATCGCTGAGACATTGGTAGAGATGGGTCTTCTTGACGACGCTATCGGTGTTGCATCAGTAGGATGTACATACAACAGCTACGAGTATTTCTCATGTGACTTCGTACAGGCAGCTCATGGTCGTGCACCAGCAGTAGCTACAGGTATTAAGCGTACACATAAGGATAAGGTAGTATTTACATATCAGGGTGACGGAGACCTTGCTTCAATCGGTACAGCTGAGATTATTCATGCTGCTGCAAGAGGAGAGAAGATTTGTGCATTCTTCGTAAACAATGCTGTTTACGGTATGACATCAGGTCAGATGGCTCCAACAACACTTCTTGGTCAGGTTACTACAACATCACCTTTCGGACGTGATGCTTCATATCAGGGTTATCCAATCAATGTAAGTGAGCTTATCTCAAATCTTACAGGTGCTGTATATGTTGAGCGTGTTTGCGTAACAGATTACAAGAATATTATGAATGCTAAGAAGGCTATCCGTAAGGCTTTTGAGGTTCAGCTCTCAGGTAAGGGTTTTGCATTTGTTGAGTTCCTTTCAACATGTCCTACTAACTGGGGTAAGGATCCTATCGAGGCTATGGACTGGCTTAAGGAGAAGATGATTCCTCAGTATCCTTTGGGATGCTTCAAGGGTGCAGATGTTGACTTCACAAAGTCTGACGATAATGAGGAGGTAAAGGCATGATTGATTTTTCAGTTATTCTTGCTGGATTCGGTGGTCAGGGTATTTTGTCAGCAGGTAAGATGGCTGCTGAGGCTGCTCTCTTCGAGGGTAAGGAAGTATCTTGGTTCCCTTCATATGGTCCTGAGATGCGTGGTGGTACAGCAAACTGTTCAGTAGTTATTTCTGATGAGCCTATCGGTTCACCAGTTATTAACGACGCTGATGTTGTTATCTGTCTCAACCAGCCTTCAGCTGAGAAGTTCGAGGCTTCATTGAAGCCAGGCGGAGTTCTTGTTATTGATTCTTCTTTGTTTAAGTTTGCTCCAACAAGAACAGATATCACATTCATTGAGATGCCAGCTTCTGATATTGCTACAGAGCTTGGTAACATGGCTTTTGCTACAATCTCAATGCTTGGTTGTCTCTCAAAGCAGACTGGCTGCTTCAGCCGTGCTTCTTTTGAGTCAGCTCTCTACGAAGTTCTTCCAGAGAGAAGACATAAGCTTATTCCTGGTAACCTTAACGCATTTGATAAGGGTGCAGAGTACGCTAAGTAATAAAAGCATTTAAGTTTTAAACTAATTAAAGGGCTATCTCAAATTGATATTTGAGATGGCCTTTTGTTTTGTTCTAATTTTTGTTCTCCAGGTCCAAATTGTAAAATAGTTGTAAAATATACACAAAACCTAATGTAAAAAATGAGCTTTTTTTGTATTTTTTATTGGTGTTTGTATGTATATTAAGTTATAATTATAAATAATTGTTTAGGGAAAAATGTATCCTAATCATGGAGGTAATAATGGAGCAAGCTTATTTGTTTAATAAAGGTGAGGATTACATGGTATATAACTACCTCGGTTCTCATCCTTATGAGGAAGATGGTAAGAGTGGGTTCATATTTAGAGTTTGGGCTCCTAACGCTATCGCTATTAGTGTAATAGGTGACTTCAATAACTGGGACCCTGAAGAGCACTATATGAATCGTCTTGGTCAGACTGGCATATGGGAGACTAAGATTGAAGGGGCAAAGCAGTGGGACCGATATAAGTACAGAGTAATAGGTGCTGATTCACGTGTCTATGACAAGATTGATCCTTATGCAAGACACTTTGAGACAAGACCTAATAATTCTTCAATCCTTTATAATTACAACGACTATATCTGGGGTGATGTTGAATACTGTAAGAATCGTACTGATGCTCTTACAGCTGCACCAGTAAATATCTATGAAGTTCATCTTGGTTCATGGAGAAAGCATCCAGATGGCAACTTCTTTACTTACAGA
Organism: Clostridia bacterium; assembly: GCA_024403775.1. GTDB lineage: Bacteria > Bacillota > Clostridia > Saccharofermentanales > Saccharofermentanaceae > Saccharofermentans. The sequence continues at coordinate 9,250 of JAKSRE010000005.1, forward strand.
GAGATGGCTTTGGATTTGTCTGAGTATTGTAAGAAGATGAATTATACACATGTTGAGCTGATGCCAGTAATGGAGCATCCACTTGATGCCTCATGGGGTTATCAGGTTACTGGTTACTACGGAACAACAAGTAGATTTGGAACACCAGCTGACTTTAAGTTTATGGTAGATGTTTTGCACCAGAACAACATTAAGGTCATTCTTGACTGGGTACCAGCACATTTCCCAAAGAATATCGAGGCACTTGTTCGTTTTGATGGTTCACCTTGCTATGAGTATGCAGATCCAAGAATTGGAGAGCATAGAGAGTGGGGTACATACGTATTTGATTATTCAAAGAATGAAGTAGTTTCATTCCTTATTTCTAATGCTGTTTTCTGGATTAATGAATTCCACATTGATGGTCTCCGTGTAGATGCAGTAAGCAGTATGCTTTATCGTAACTATGGAAGAACGCAGTATATTCCTAATATTCATGGTGGAACAGAAAATCTCGAGGTAGTTGAATTTTTCAGACATCTTAATGGTGTTGTAAGAAGTAAGTTCCCACATGTAATGATGATTGCAGAGGAATCAACTGCATGGCCTAAGGTTACACATTCTATCGAAGATGGCGGACTAGGATTCACTCATAAGTGGAACATGGGCTGGATGCATGATACCTTGGATTATTTCTCAACAGATTCATATGCACGTGGATGGCACCACGATCAGTTCTGTTTCTCAATGATGTATGCATTTTCAGAGAACTTTATCTTAAGTTTGTCACACGATGAAGTAGTTCATGGAAAGTACTCAATGATTGATAAGATGCCAGGTGATGTATGGCGTAAGTTTGCTTCACTTCGTACTCTTTATATGTATCAGATGAGCCATCCTGGAGCAAAACTTAACTTCATGGGTTCAGAGTTTGGTCAGTTTATTGAATGGCGATTCTATGAAGAACTCGAATGGTTTATGCTTGACTATGAGTCACACAGACTTTTGCAGGATTATTGTTCAGTACTTAATAAATTCTATATCGATCATCCGCAGTTCTGGCTTGATGACCACACATGGTCTGGCTTCGAGTGGATTGACACTACAGACACATTAAATAATGTCTTTATCTATAAGCGTTCTTGTGAAGGTGAGGAGAATAAAGATATTTACTGTGCTCTTAACATGGTACCTAAGCCTCTTGAAGGTTATAAGATTCCTGTTTATGAGAAAGGTATTTATAAGATAGTTCTTAATACTGATGATATGGCTTTTGGTGGTAGTGGTTATCCTATGGGCCTTGATTCAGATGGATGTGTAGCAACTGTTGAAGAAGAATATAACGGTAAGCCTTTCCATATTGTTATTAATATTCCACCACTTGCTGGTGTCTACTTCATGAAGGTTAATGATTTGCCAGAGCCTAAGAAGGAAGTTAAGGCAAAGGAAAGCACAAAGAAAGCTTCAGTTGATAAAAAGCCAGTTAAGAAGAGTGCTCCTTTAAAGAAGGAGACAGCTAAGAAGGAAATTACTAAGAAAGAACCTGTAAAGAAGGCTGCTTCTAAGAAAACTCCTTCAAAGAAAACAGATAGTAAAAAATAAAAAAGTATAGATACGGAGGTGTAGTTTATGGCTAAATTGGCCGTTGCAATGATTCTTGCCGGAGGACAGGGTGCAAGACTCGGTGTATTAACAAAGAAAATCGCGAAGCCAGCAGTTCCATTTGGAAGCCGTTACAGAATTATCGATTTCCCATTGTCAAACTGCGTTAATTCAGGAATTGAGACAGTAGGTGTTTTGTCTCAGTATCAGCCTCTGGCATTGAATACCTATGTAGGTAACGGACATCCTTGGGATTTGGATCGTCACAATGCTGGAGCTTATATTCTTCCACCTTACCAGAAGACAGGTAAGAGTGACTGGTATAAGGGTACTGCAAATGCTATTTATCAGAATAAGGACTTCCTTGATGACTGTGATCCTAAGTATGTAGTTATCCTTTCAGGTGACCACATTTATAAGATGGATTATGCTGAGATGATTGAGGCTCATATCCGTAAGGGTGCTGATGCTACTCTCGCTGTAATCGAAGTACCTTGGGCTGAGGCTTCAAGATTCGGTATTCTTAATACTAAGGATGACGATATCATCACAGAGTTCGTTGAGAAGCCTGCTAAGCCAGAGAGTAATCTTGCTTCAATGGGTGTTTACGTATTTACATGGGAAGTTCTTCGTAAGGCTCTTATTGAAGATGAAGAGAATCCAGATTCAAATAACGACTTTGGTATGAATATTGTACCTATGCTTCTTGCATCAGGTAAGAAGCTTTGTGCATTCAGATTCTCAGGTTACTGGAAGGATGTAGGAACTATCGCTTCTCTCTGGGAGACAAATATGGATATTCTCGATAAGCCAGAGGATATTAACCTTATTGACAGAAGCTGGAAGATTTATAGCCGTAACCCAGTTAAGCCTTCACATTTTATCGGTAACGATGCAAAGGTTGTAAGCTCAGCATTAACAGATGGTTGTAGAATTCATGGTACAGTTATCCACTCAGTTCTTTCTGATTCAGTTATCGTTGAGAAGGGTGCTGTAGTTAAGGATTGCGTATTGTTCCCAGGAGTTGTAGTAAAGTCTGGTGCTAACATTGAGAGATGTGTAGTAGATTTTGGTACTGTTATTGGTGAGAACGTTAAGGCAGGACCTTCAGTAACAGGTGAAGGACCATATACAAATCACAAGATTTGTTCTGAAGGAATCGTTGTATTTGAGCGTGGACTTAAGATTAAGGCTAACTCAACTATTCCAGGTAACAGCATGGTTGATTCTGATGTTCAGACAACAGAAGAAGAGAACGTTATCGAAGAGATTTTCAGAGTATAAGGTAAGGAGATAAGCAATATGTTTACAAGTGTAATGGGCTTAATTGTAGCCGACAATAAGAAGATTACTTTGGGAGAACTTACTAGTCCTCGTGCTTTATCTGCTGTACCTTTTGCAGGAAGATACAGAATCGTAGACTTCGTACTCTCAAATATGGTTAATACAGGAATTAAGAATGTAGGTGTACTTACGTATAACAAGTATAAGTCACTTATGGACCACCTTGGAACAGGTTCTCCTTGGTCACTCGACCGTAAGAATGACGGACTTCACATTCTTCCTCCTTATGTAAATTCAGAAGCAACAAACGTATCGGGCGATGAAGAATTAGCTGGTATTATTGACTTCCTTAGAACTTCAAGAACAGATTATGTTATTGTTGCTTCTTCAAATGTAGTTTTGAATTCAAACTTTAATGCTTTCATTAAGTCACATCAGGAGTCAGGTGCTGATATCTCAGTAATGTATAATCGTGATGGCAATAAAGCAGGAAGTCCTTGTTATATTCTTGATACTGATGACGATGGATTCGTATGTGACATGCTTTATAATCCAGAGAAGGCAACATCTAATAAGTGCAGCCTTGGAATTATTCTCTTAAGAAGAGATATGATGATTGACATCATTGCAAAGATGATGGCTCACGGAACATCTCACTTTGGAATTCATTCAATTGTTAAGATGTTCGATGAGTTTAAGGTTCATGCATATGAGTACACAGGAACTGCTTTGAGAATCAATAGCGTTCAGACATACTTCAATGCATCAATGGCACTTCTTGATGGTAATGTAAGAGATAACCTTTTCTGGTCAGGTGAGTCTGTATACACAAAGATCAAGGATGAGGCTCCAACACTTTACTTTGAGAGCTCCGAAGTATCAAATTCAATGATCTCTGATGGTTGTAGAATCTATGGTAATGTTGAGAATTCAATTATTTTCCGTGGTGTTACAATTTCTAAGAATACAACAGTAAAGAATTGCGTTATTATGCAGGGTGCTCATATCTCAGAGAACTGTAATCTTGAGAATGTAATTCTTGATAAGAATGCATTCGTAAGACCAGGAGTTAGACTTGTAGGTCACCCAAGTTATCCTATCGTAATTGGAAAGGGAGCAGGTATCTAATATGAAGAAGCTTAAAGTATTATTGGTATCTTCTGAAGTAAGTCCTTTTGTTAAGGTTGGTGGATTAGCTGACGTAGTTGGAGCACTTCCAGTTGAACTTAATAAAGGTGATGTCGATGCAAGAGTAATTCTTCCTTTGTATCGTAAAATTAAGATTAAGTACAATGATGAACTTAAATTCCTCGGATGGAAGATGGTTCATATGGGATGGAGATCACTTTATGCAGGTCTTTTCTCATTAGAGAAGAATGGTACTACATTTTATTTTGTAGATAATGAGTATTACTTCAATTTTGAGCAGGTTTATGTTGAGTATGTATTCGATATTGAGAGATATTGTTTCTTCCAGCGTGCTGTTCTTGACTTTATGGGAGACTTCATGGACTTTGAGCCAAATGTTCTCCACTGTAATGACTGGCAGACAGGTATGATGCCACTTCTCCTTGATGCACACTTCAAGAAGCACGGCTATCACATGGATGTTCAGACTATTTACACTATTCATAACCTTAAGTATCAGGGTGTTCATAGTGTTGATGTTGTTCGTGAGATGTTAGATCTTCCAGATGAATATGTAAGAGATGAGTTCTGTATCAAGGATCGTGCCATTAACTTCATGAAGGCCGGAATTGTATACTCTAACTCAGTTACAACTGTATCACCAACATATTCTTATGAGATTATGACTGATTATTATGGTGAAGGTCTTAATCAGACACTCCAGCGTTATGCTTACAAGGTATCTGGTATTCTCAATGGTATTAATGATCTTGAGTATGATCCTAAGACAGATGAGAAGATTCCAGCTAAGTATGATATTACAAACTACAAGGAAGGAAAGGCTATCTGTAAGAAGTCTCTCCAGGAGCAGCTCGGACTCGAAGTTAATCCAGGTGCTCCACTTTGTGTAATGATTTCAAGACTTGTTGATCAGAAGGGTCTTGATCTTCTTCTCTATGTTCTTGAAGAAATGCTTTATGACGGAATGCAGGTAGTAATCCTTGGTACAGGTGATGCATACTATGAGAGAGCTTTGGTAGATATTGCAAATCGTAATCCAGGTAAGATGTGTGCTTGTATTGACTTTGACGGTGGTCTTGCTCATACTATGTATGCTGCAGCTGATATCTTCCTTATGCCATCACTCTTCGAGCCATGTGGCTTGTCACAGCTCGTATCTATGGCATATGGTACTATCCCTGTTGTACGTGAGACTGGTGGGCTTAAGGATACAGTTATTCCTTATAATGAATTTACTGGAGAAGGTAATGGATTCTCATTTGCAAATATTAATGCGCATGAGTTCCTTTTCGTAACAAAGTACGCTTGTGATCTCTATCGTAATCACAAGGATGTATGGGATAAGCTTATTAAAGTAGGAATGAGTGGAGATTATTCATGGAAGAAGTCAGCAGGTGAGTATGCTGGTCTCTATTCACTCATTACAGGTATTCCTTTGAGTAATCCTGAGGAAACTGAAGTTAAGGAAGAACCACAGGTAACTGAGGTAAAGGAAGAACCAAAGGCTTCAGAAGTTAAGGAAGAAGTTAAGGAAGAAGTTAAGGAAGAGCCAGTTAAGAAGGAAGTAGCAAAGAAGCCAGCTGCAAAGAAGGCAACTACTAAGAAGTCAACTACTACAAAGAAGACTTCTGAGGCAAAGGCTACTACCAAAAAGCCAGCAGCTAAGAAAGCTGCCACAACAAAGAAGGCTGATAAAAAGTAAAAAATAATAGTTTGAGAGGTCACAAGTAATGTCTTTTTGTCTGGATGAGGAACAATATGACGTATTTTTGCACGCTTCACGTTCCGAAGAATTTAGATTTCCATTTGGAGCAATGCCGACAGATAGCGAGGTTACACTTAGATTCAAAGTTCCTAGTGGAACACGAGACGTTACTTTGTGTTACTCTTATGGCTTATATGATTTTACATATCATGAAGAACCAATGCGGTTGATTGAACATAATGATAACTTCGATAAATACGAAGTTGTCCTTATGTGTTGTCATGAACCCGGATTGGTTTTTTATTGGTTTAAATTCAGACTTGATACAGAATATTCTGAACAGTTCTATTATGTTGCTGAGGCGGATACTGATTTTGGTTCAGGTAAGATTTATCATGAGCCTCCACGTGTTGGGGCAAATGAAGATAAATATCCATATGCATGGCAGATAACTGTTTATGAGAAAGATTCTAAAACACCAGATTCTATTAAGGGTGCTAAGATTTATCAGATTTTCCCTGACAGATTTGCCAGAGATAAAAACTTCGATTATAAGAAGATGATTTCTTATCCTTGTGGTCCAGAGAGACTTTTCCATAAGGATTGGAATGAGGATGTTGATATCGAGGGTAAACCAGAGACTGGCTATCTTGCTTGTGATTTTTATGGTGGAAGTTTATACGGTATTATTGAGAAACTCGATTATATTAAATCTCTTGGCATCGATATTATTTATATGAATCCTATCTTTATGGCCCGCTCAAGCCACAGATATGATACTGCCAATTATAAGGAAGTTGATCCGATTCTTGGTGGAAATGAAGCCTTTGAGGAATTATCAAAAGAGGCTTCGAAGCGTGGAATTAAGATTATCATTGATGGAGTTTTCAGCCATACTGGCGCCGACAGTATTTATTTTAATAAGTTTAACCGCTTTGACGGTGTTGGTGCATATGAAGCATATACAACTGGTAAGGAAAGTAAGTATCGTTCCTGGTATTCCTTCATCGAAAGTGATGACGATCAGGTTTTATACCATGCTTGGTGGGGATTCCCAGATCTTCCAAATGTAGACGAGAATAATCTGTCATACAGACAGTATATCTTTGGTAAAGATGGTGTAGTAGATACATGGACTTCAAGAGGTGCATCAGGAATAAGACTTGATGTATCAGATGAACTTCCAGATAGTTTTATAAGACAGATGAGAGATACTCTTAAGTCTTACACAAATGGTGAAGGAATTCTGATTGGTGAAGTCTGGGAAGATGCAAGTAATAAATGTAGTTATGGTTCTTACAGAGATTTTCTTCTTGGAAGAACGCACGATAGTGTAATGGGATATACCTTCCGTAAAGAAGTACTTGATTATCTTTGTGGATATATTACTGCAAGACAGCTTAATTCAAGACTTGAAGGTTATAGAGAACGCTATCCTCTTGAGAATTACTATTCAATTATGAATCTGATTTCTTCTCATGATGTACCACGTGCCTTTACAATTTTAGGTAAGATAAAAGAGCCAGATAATAGACCTTCACAGCGTTATATGTGGGTTGAAGAGGAAAGAATTGATGAGATTACAGCTCTTATGAGACTGGCTTATGCATTCCAGATGGCTTACGTCGGATGTCCTACAACTTATTATGGTGATGAGATTCTTATGCAGGGATATAAAGATCCATTTAACAGAAGAACTTATCCATGGGATAATGTAGATGAAAGAGCAAAAAAACATCTGGATTTCTGTCGAGAGATTGCTGAGTTAAGAACAAATAATCCTTGTCTTAAGACTGGTTTTATCGAGACACTTTATGCTGACGATGATGTACTTGTAATAAAGCGTTACCTGAAAGATGGTAAGGATGCCTTCGGTAATGTAATGAGTGAAGGAGCTGACAGTATTATTTTCGCAATGAACAGAAGCGATAAGGATATTGATATTTCTATTAATAATAATGATATAAATATTATATATAAGGAAGAAAATTTAAAAGATTCTGATACTTTTGATTTTATTTTAGATAAAAAATCAAGTATAATAAAAAGAGTTGTTGGAGCAAAATCATTTTTGTTCGTCATTTAGGAGGAAGAATATGTCTGATATTAATAACAATGAAGTTATTCAAGAGACTACAATGGACGTGACTGATAAGAAGTGTCCTCAGTGTGGTGCTACTATTGCATTTAACCCAGGAACAATGTCACTTTCTTGTGAGTACTGTGGATATTCCAAGCAGCTTCCAAAGGCTGAAGCTGGAGAAGCAGTAGTAGAGATGGATTTTAAGAGTGCAGCTTCACGTTCATCTTGTGAGTGGGGAACACAGAAGAAGAGTGTAGTTTGTAAGATGTGTGGTGCTGAAGCTATCTATGATGCTTTGGAGACAGCTTCGAACTGTCCTTTCTGTGGATCAACAAGCGTAATGCCAGTTGATAATATTGAAGATGTTATGTCACCTGGTGGAATTGTTCCATTTGAGATTGATAAGAAAAAGGCTGAAGAGATTTTTAAATCATGGCTTAAGGGTAAGTTGTTTGCTCCTAAGGCAGCAAAAGAATCTTGTGAGGCTAAGGACTTTAATGGAATTTATCTTCCATTCTGGACTTACGACTGCGATACAACATCAACTTATACAGCAAGACTTGGTTTTGAGTATAAGGATGGTGAAGAGAAGAAGATTCGTTGGCAGAATACCAGCGGTGTTTATCAGCAGTTCATTGATGATGAGATTGTTTATGCTAGTAAGAAGACGATTTCTCCTGAGTTAAAGGCAGTTTCTACTTTTGATTTCAAGAAGATTCAGCCATATTCTCCTGAGATTGTAGCTGGTTTTGCAGCTGAGAGATATTCAGTTGGCCTTGATGAAGGATGGACAAATGCTCAGAAGACTATCAAGCCAAAGCTTTCATCAGCACTTACCAGTAAGCTTCGTAAGCAGCATCACGCAGACAGAGTAGAGCAGGTTAAGATGTCTACAAGTTATGACAATATTACATTTAAGTATTTGCTTGCTCCTATCTGGATGGCAGCATTCAAATATAATGGTGTTGTTTATAATATTGCTGTTAATGGTCAGACAGGTAGAATCTCTGGTAAGTCACCAGTATCTACAATTCGTGTTATTATTGCAATTCTCATTGTATTGGCAATTATCGGATTGATTTTCTTCCTTAACAACTAATAGTTGTATTTATTAAGAGAACTTAAAGGTACCTCATATTACGATGTGAGGTACCTTTTTTTGAAACTAATATCCAATTTGAGAGAGTGCTAAAAAGAATTTGAAATCTTTTTTGGTCAAAAAAGGGTAACTTTAGGTTGTTTTTTTGACAAACTGTACAAAAATTCACAATTCTTTCATATTTGTACCGATTTTCACTTGAAATTTTAACCAAATTGTTAAATAATTTACTAGGTGAGAGTTGTCACTAATATTATGTTGTTCGATTTTGGGGGAATTCGTAATGTTTAAATCAATTAAGAAGAGATTAGCATCTTTCCTTGCTGCAGTAATCTGTGTATCAACAATACTTCCGTTGACAAGCAGAATTCTTAGTGCGGACGAGGGCTACAATGGTAGTTATGATTACGCTTCAGTACTGTCACAATTCCAGTGCTTCGTAGAAGGTGATCTTAATTACGCAAGCCATTCAGTTGGTGCGTTGGTAGCAGGTGGTACAGCAAACCTTGACTGCTTCGGTGAAGGTTCTATATCAGCATCTTACTTTGGCTATCTTGCATCATTAACGAACTTCAACTCACCAGCGTGGGTTAAAGATGGTGGTATAGATTATCTTTATTTTGCTGGCATCGATGGTGGTCTTTACCAGAAGATGGTAAATTGGGGAAGAGCAAATTCTTTCCGTTCAAATCCAGGCTACATCAATATTGGCTCAGCATTTGCAACACTTCGTGCTAATTCAGCTGATATTGCAAATCAGGCTACTAACCATATCACAGTAGCTAATATAGATGAATATGGTACTCTTCAGGTTGATCTTGCAAATGGTAGTAATGTAGTAATTGACTACGAAGCTTTTGCTAATGCAAATGTAGTAAGTTTTATTAAGCAGGATGGATCTGATTTTGGTCCAGCTTCTTTTGCAAAGGATTCTTACTATATCAGTATTACTGGTGTAAACGGCAATAACATTGATTTGAATTTCTACTCAAAAATTTATGTAAATGGCCAGCCATACAGCAATCAGAATTCATTAAAGAGTGTTCTTAATTCAAGTAATGGTGGTCAGATTTATCTTGATGGTGTAAATCTCCTCTGGAACCTTCCTGATGCAACTAGCGTAACTGCTACACAGCTTCAGGGTCATTTGCTTGCTCCTAATGCTGCTGTTACTGCTTCAGGTGGTAACTATGAAGGTGGTATTATTGCTGCATCTCTCTATGCAAATGCAGAAGGTCACTTCTATCCATATAATCCAAACAACGTTCCTCTTCTTTCATATTCAAATACAATTAAAATCTCTAAGGTAGATAGCAATGGAGATTTCCTTGGTGGTGCTACTTTAAAGATTACAGGTAAGACTGCAGATGGTGATACAATTTATGACTTTAATGCAGCTACATATGATGCTTCAACTGCTCGTTCTGTTACAGTTGAGCCAGATTACATCATCTGGGTAAGTAATGGTTCTGCTTTTACAGTAGGTAAGCTTATTGAAGGTACTTATACTGTAGAAGAATTAGATGCTCCACAGGGTTATTACACAGTTGATCCATTCACATTTACAGTTAATCACGATAAGTCAATTTCTTTCGAGAATAAGAGTAATGTTGTTTTTGATGGAGAAGCTAACTTATTTACTGTAACAGATAAGGAAATGCCTAGAACAGTTGTTTCTCTTTCAAAGCAGGATATTGACAGCAAGGGAAGAGAACTTTCTGGTGCTTCAATGAAGCTTACAGGTGTTGATACTACTGGTGAGACAATTATTTTCAGTGAGCGTTTCGTAACTCCTGGAATTGACGCAAGTGAGTTCGGTTATGGTGAGTCACTTACATGGACATCAGGTTCAACAGCTACAACAGTAGCTCTTCTTGATGGTACATATACTTTGTCTGAGACTGCTGAGCCAGTGGGCTATGGTATTGTTACAACAAACTTTACATTCACAGTTAACTCAGGTAAGGTTGTTTCTTCAGTAACAGATCCTAGCTATTCATTAGACGGTAACCTCATTGCTATGTTTGATGAACTCCTTCCAACTCCAACTCCAACAGTTGTTGTTTCTATTTCAAAGAAGGATATCGCTGACAGCAGTGAACTTCCTGGTGCTACATTGACTATTTCTGGTAAAGATGTAGAAGGAAATACAGTTACATTTACAGATGAAGATGTTGTTGAAGTTGGTGTTGATGCACAGGTAACTGCAGCAGGTTCAACAATTACAATCGTATCTGGTAAGACAGCTACTAAGGTAGGTCTTGTTGATGGTTCTTATACTCTCACAGAGACAGCTGCTCCAGACGGATATAATACAGTAACTACAATCTTTACATTTACAATTACAGATGGTGTTATCAGTTCAAATGTTGATAGTAAGTTCTTTACATTGAATAGTAGCTATATTGCTGTATTTAATGAGCTTAAGCCTACTCCAACTCCTACACCAACTCCTACAACTGAGGTAACAATCTCTAAGCAGGATATTGATAAGAAGGGTCCAGAACTTCCTGGTGCTGAGCTTTCAATTTCTGGTGTTGATGTAAATGGTGATGCAATAACATTTGAAGAGTCTGATATCATTCTTGGCAAAGATGCTGAGTTTAAGTCAGCAGGCGATAGCCTTGTATGGGTATCAGGTGCTACAGCAACAAAGGTTAACCTTGTAGACGGTGAGTATACACTTACTGAAGTATATGCTCCTGAAGGATATGTAGCTGTTACAACAGTATTTAAGTTTACTGTTGAAAATAAGGTTGTAACTTCTTCTGATGTTTGTGATAACTTCACAGCTAATGCACAGACAGTTGCACTTTATGATGAACTTTATGTAGAGCCTACAAAGGAAGTTACTCCTGTTCCTACAGTAGCAGTATCTGTTTCAAAACAGGATATTGATAACAAGGGAAGCGAGATCCCAGGAGCTGAACTTAAGCTTACTGGTGTTAATGCTTCTGGTGAGGATATTATCTTCACAGACGATAACATCGTTCTTGGAACTAATGCTTCTCTTAATGCAACAGGTTCATCTTTGGTATGGACTTCAGGTAATTCTGCTACTAAGGTAAATCTTGTTGATGGTTCTTACACACTTACAGAGACAGTTGCTCCTGAGGGTTACGAGGGTACTATCGTAAATACTGTATTTAAGTTCACAGTTGTTGATGGTGTTGTATCTTCAAGTGAGGACAGTGAGTATTTCACAAATGACAAGAATTCAATTGCTTTGTTTAATGCACTTATTCCAACACCTGTTCCTACAGTTGTTGTATCTGTATCAAAGCAGGATATTGATAATAAGGGTACTGAACTTCCAGGTGCTACACTTGAGATTTCAGGAACAGATGCTAATGGTGAGGTCGTTATTTTTGATAAGGCTGATGTAACACTTGGTAAGGGTGCTACTTTTGTAGCTACTGAGACAGATGATGTATTGTGCTTCATCTCTGGTACAACTTCTACAAAGATTGGTCTTGTTGATGGTACTTATACACTTACTGAGGTATACGCACCAGATAAATATAACAAGGTAACTACAGTGTTTACTTTCGTTATCACTGATGGCGTTGTTTCTACATCAGAGACAAATGAGTTCTTTACAACAAGTAAGAATATGATTGCTTTGTATAACGCTCTTGCTCCTACTACTGTTTCTCTTTCAAAGCAGGATATCGATAGTAAGGGTTCAGAACTTCCAGGTGCTACACTTGAGCTTACTGGTAAGGATACAAAGGGTAATGTTGTTGAGTTCACAGAAGATATGATTACTCTTGGTGAGAATGCAACAGTTGAGTCAACTGGCAGAGTTCTTACATTCGTATCTGGTGATACAGCTACATTGGTAGATATTCCAAATGGTACATATACACTTAAGGAAGTATATGCTCCTAATGGTTATGATAAGGTTGCAACAGTATTCTCATTTACTGTTGAGAGTGGTGTAGTAACATCAAAGGCACAGACAATTTATTATGGTATTGATGCTTCATCAAATACTGTTGCAGTATTTGACAACTTGACAAGAACTACAGTTACAATTTCTAAGCAGGATTTGGCTGGTAATGGTGACGAACTTCCAGGTGCTTCAATGCTTCTTACTGGTGTCGATACAAATGGTGATACAGTTGTATTTATGGATAAGAATATTATCGTAGGTAAGGATGCTAAGGTTACATCTGCTAAGGATTCAACAGCTCTTGCTTGGACATCAGGTACAACATCAATGAAGGTTAAGCTTGTTGATGGTACTTATACTCTTAAGGAAGAGGTTGCACCAAATGGTTATGACATCGTAACAACAGAATTTACATTTGTTGTTGAAAATGGTGTAGTTACTACTTCAGAAGTATCAGATAACTTCTCAGCTAGTAAGGATGTTGTAGTATTCTTTAATGAGTTGACACCTGTTGTTGAACCAGATCCAACACCAGAGATTACAGAGGAGCCAACTCCAGAGGTAACAGAGGTTCCAACACCAGAAGTTACAGAGGAGCCAACTCCAGAAGTAACAGAGATCCCAACACCAGAAGTTACAGAGGAGCCAACTCCAGAAGTAACAGAGATCCCAACACCAGAAGTTACAGAAGAGCCAACTCCAGAAGTAACAGAGATTCCAACACCAGAAGTTACAGAAGAGCCAACTCCAGAGGTAACAGAGATCCCAACACCAGAAGTTACAGAGGAGCCAACTCCAGAGGTAACAGAGATCCCAACACCAGAAGTTACAGAGGAGCCAACTCCAGAGGTAACAGAGATCCCAACACCAGAAGTTACAGAAGAGCCAACTCCAGAAGTAACAGAGATCCCAACACCAGTTATTACTGAGGAACCAACTCCTTCTGTTGTAGTTACAGAAGAGCCAACACCAGAAGTAATTATCAATAAGACTCCTGTAAACCTTTCTAAACAGGATTTGGCTGGAAATGGCGATGAGCTTCCAGGTGCAACAATGTCACTTTCAGGTGTAGATTCAAATGGTTATACAGTTAAGTTTGATGAAGGTGATGTAATTCTTCCTGATGATGCTACACTTGTTGAAGTAAGTACAAAGTTCGTTTGGACATCAGGATCAAAGGCAGCTATCGTAAATCTTGTAGATGGTACATACGTTTTGAAGGAAGAAGTTGCTCCAAACGGTTATGATATCGTAACAACATCTTTTGTATTTACTGTAAAGGATGGCGTTGTATCTGCTAGTGCTGTTAGTGATAACTATACTATTACTGGTAACACAATCGCATTGTTTGACGCACTCATTACTGATCCTTCAGTTGATGAGCCAACACCAGCAGTAACAGACGAGCCACGTCCAACATTCGTTGAGCCTGCTACTATTACTCCTGTTCCAACACAGCCAACAGTTGATATTACTGTAGTTGTTGTTACAGAGGAAGGTGAGGAGCCAATCGAGAAGGCTGAGATTATTGTTATTGACAAGATTACCAATACAATTGTTACATCTTTCGAGACTGATACAGAAGGTTCTTATGTAATCGAGAAGGTTCCAGTAGGTGATTACATTATTCTTCAGAAGACTACAAGAGACGGATATGATATTGATGAAGAAGAGCATTCTGCAATTGTTGTTGGTGCTACAGAGGTTGTAATTGATGGTATTATTACAACACAGCTTACAATCTACAATCCAACATCAATTCCTGAAGTAACTCCAAATCCAACTCCTGCTAAGTCAACAGTTGAGACAACATCAAATCATGTAACAGTTACTAGAACTGGTGAGACTATTTCATGGACTTTCGTTCTTGCAATTGCATCATTTGTAATGGCAGCTTTGGTTCTTTTCTCAAAGTATGGAAGAAAGCACGATGAGACAATGCATGTATAATAGTTAATAACTGAAATATTTATGAGGCCCGTGCAATTAGCGCGGGTCTTATTTTTTGATTATGAAGGATCTCTAAAAGCATTATTGAAAAAAATATAAAAAAATAAAATTTAACTGTTGACATTACTATATACTATGAGTATAATCATACGTGCCTAAGACAAATGCGGATGTGGCGGAATAGGCAGACGCGCACGTTTGAGGGGCGTGTGGGAGACCGTACGGGTTCAAGTCCCGTCATCCGCACCAGCAAAACTCGGAGATTGATTATTCGATTTCCGAGTTTTTTATTTCTTAGATTTTCTATTAAAGGGTATGATGATATGGCAAAGACGAATGAAGAATTAAGTAGATTACTATCAGAAGAATTAGATGCAAATGTTCAGCATATATTAAACGTAATTAACTTGATAGATGAAGGCAATACAATTCCATTTATTGCTCGTTACCGTAAAGAAGCACATGGTTCAATGGATGATGAGAGATTAAGACTTCTGGATGAGAGACTTAAGTATTTAAGAAACCTGGAAGAGCGTAAGGATGAAGTTTTGTCTTCTATTGATTCACAGGGTAAACTTACAGAACAACTTATCAAGGCTATATCTAATTCCAAATCTCTTGCTGAAGTAGAAGATATATATCGCCCATATAAGCAGAAGCGTAAAACTCGTGCTTCGGTTGCAAAAGAAAAGGGACTTGAACCTTTAGCACTTTATATAGTTTCTCAGTTTAGAAATAACGTTGCTCCTGAGATTGAAGCAAAAAAATATATAGATGAATCAAAAGGTGTATTAACTATTGAAGATGCTTTAAGTGGAGCTTCAGATATTCTTGCTGAGAATATTTCAGATTCTGCTGAGATTCGTAAGGAGTTAAAAAGACTATATAGTAAAGAAGGTATTCTTTCTTCCAAAAATGCTAACGATGAAGATTCAGTATATAGTAATTACTATGCCTTTGAATCTTCTTATAGCCGTGTTCAGGGACATCAGGTCCTTGCACTTAACAGAGGTGAGAAGGAAGGTTTTCTTAAGGTCTCTCTTACTGTAGACGAAGAAAAAGCTATTAGACTTATCGAGCATAGTGTTATTCAGAATAACGGAATTGCCAAGCAGTTTCTCCAGAATGTAATTAAGGATAGCTTTAGAAGACTTCTTGCTCCATCTGTTTCTAACGAGATGAGAAATAATCTTACCGAAAAGGCTAGTGAAGGTGCTATCAAGAATTTTGCTCTTAATTTAAAGCCTCTACTTATGCAGCCACCTGTAAAGGGAAAGAATATCCTTGCATTAGATCCTGGTTACAGAATGGGCTGTAAGGTTGCTGTAATTGATTATACAGGCAAGGTGTTAGATACGACGGTTGTATATCCAACACATGGTGAGGCGAAGGAAAATGAGGCTATAAAGATCCTTACAGCATTGATAAAGAAACATTCAGTTTCTCATATCGCAATAGGTAATGGAACTGCATCAAGAGAGACTGAGATAATGACATCTAAAATGATTAAAGGGTTAGATGGTGTATCTTATATGGTAGTATCTGAAGCAGGTGCTTCTGTATATTCAGCTTCAAAATTAGCTTCTGAAGAGTTTCCACAGTTCGATGTTAATTTACGTAGTGCTGTATCTATTGCCAGAAGAATGCAGGATCCTCTGGCAGAGTTAGTTAAAATTGATCCGAAAGCAATAGGAGTTGGACAGTATCAGCATGATATGCCTCAAAAAGAATTAGGTAATGCCCTTGATGCTGTTGTAGAAGACTGCGTTAATAGTGTCGGTGTAGATTTGAACACAGCTTCTGCATCACTTCTTGAGCGTGTATCTGGACTTAATTCAACAACAGCAAAGAATGTTGTTAAGTATAGAGAAGAAAATGGTGCTTATAAGTCACGAAACGAATTAACAAAGGTACCTAAGATTGGTCCTAAGGCTTATGAGCAGTGTGCAGGCTTTATAAGGGTATCAGAGAGTAAGAATGTGTTAGATAACACAGGAGTTCATCCTGAGAGTTATAAGGCCGCTGAGAGGCTTTTAAAGGCCACTGGGTTTACATTGGATGATGTTAAGAACAATAAGATTGGATTACTTCAGACCAGAGTCAAAGAATATGGTGTAACAAAGCTTTCAGAGGAACTTAATATTGGTGTTCCAACACTCGAAGATATTATAAAAGAATTAATGAAGCCAGGAAGAGATCCTCGTAGTGAGCTTCCAGCCCCTATATTCAGAAAAGATCTTCTTGATATTAAGGATTTGTCTGAAGGAATGATTCTTACAGGAACTGTTCGTAATGTCATTGACTTTGGCGCTTTCATAGATATTGGTGTTCACCAGGACGGACTTGTTCATATTTCTGAGATAGTAGACAGATATATTAAGCATCCGTCTGAGGTTCTGAGTGTAGGACAAGAAGTTAAAGTAAAAATTCTCGGTGTAGATTTAAAGAAAAACAGAATAGCGTTATCGATTAAACAGGCATAAAAAAGGGAGGACGTAAGTTCTCCCTTTCAAATTTACTTAGTTTTTTTTGGTGTTTTGCGTTCTTCTTCCTTAGGTAATATCTTATCGAAAAACGAAGCGAAGAAACTCTTTAACTGCTTACCAAAACCAAATACTTTAAAGACTGTCATGATAACAATAAAGACTGTTGGTCCAAGAAGGAAACCTGTTAAGCCCCAGATATATACACCAGTTGCCATTGTGATAAGCATGATAAGTGGATGAATCTTCATGGTTTTGCCTAAGATAAGTGGTTCAATCCATCTTCTTATAACTGTTATTCCTGCAAGACCTATTATTATAACTATAGCAGCAAAATAATTTGCATGTAATGCATCATATATAGCGATAGGAATCATTACGGCACTCGTACCTACAACTGGTAAGAAATCGACAACCGAAGTAATGATTGCAAGGATAACTGAATACTTAACGCCTGCAATATAGAAAACCACAAAAGATTCTAATGCGGTAATAATTAGCAGTGACAGGTATCCACCGAGAGCTTGAAATAATGCCAAAGATAACTCATCAATTAAATTAAGTAATTTACTACGGAAAGTCTTACTAGGAATTGCTCTGTAGTAAATTCTAAGGATATTAGGTGCATCATTAAGAAAATAGCTTCCGCTTAGGATTACGCTTACAACAATAAAAAATACATAAGGCAGATTTCCAACTACTGATAAAATGTTGGAGATGGTAGTTTTAACCGCTCCAGGAATAGAGTTGAATATTTTTGTAAGTAATCCAAGCATAGCATCTTCCATAGAAGATATGACATCCGGTGTAAGTAATCCGCCAGTATTTGATGCGATTTTTTCCAGGATATTAAAATCAATAGATGAATAATCAAAGTTAGTTACATAGCTTGTTAAAGATTTAATAGCATTGAATGCCTGTAATGTTGCTAGAGCAATTGCAAGAATGAGCAATATCAATACTAAAACAATTA
This sequence comes from Clostridia bacterium, assembly GCA_024403775.1. Lineage (GTDB taxonomy): Bacteria > Bacillota > Clostridia > Saccharofermentanales > Saccharofermentanaceae > Saccharofermentans. The sequence goes on from JAKSRE010000005.1 coordinate 27,452, forward strand.
AAATTGTATATACAATTTTAGCGATTCTCTTACGTTTCTTTGAGGTAAAACTACCTGGAAGGACGTGACAAAGTTTGTCAGATATCGTATAACTAGTTTTCGCGATAAGAAAGCCGACAAGAAATGGCATCATTATCGCAACAATCTTTGTAGCAAAAATCACAAACACACATATTATACAAAATATCAGAATGTATTTGATTATAGCCATTACCATTGCTCTGTCTCTTAGATATTTTTCTTCATCACTCATAAAAATGCCCCCTTAAATAATAAGAACCATACTGTAGCCAAAATAGCAAGTCCAGTAATAAGAACAGGAATATATGTAAACCATGGAATAGAAGGTAAAATAGGATTTAGCTCTTTGTTTCTCTCATCGATATTATCTGCCATAGTAGAAGAGAAATACTGGTCTTTAAAAATATTCAGATATCTTCTTACTAGAAGAAGAAGGATAATTCCAAAGAAAAATGCTGGTATTGTTGAATACAGAAATGTAGTATCAACATCAGAAAGAGTAGAAGTTGAGTAGATATTAATATCCTGAATAAATGAACTGGTAATAAAATATGTTAATTTCGTACCAATAGCGCAGAAAATGATACCCCAGATATTTCCAATTCTGTCTCTAAGAACTGCATACCAGGCACCAACAAACAGATATGAAATAAAATCAATAGGGTTAAACTGAACCAGTGCAAATGGTATAGCTGTTAATAGTGCAATAAGAATAAAATTTTTTCCAGTAAGATGTTTCCAGAGAACACCATATAAAAACAATGCAATGCCCGCAACAGGAATGATTGTTCCTGCTATAAGTTCAATTGCTAACACAATGTAGTTTCCATCTTCGCAGTAGTAAAAGAAGATAGGGAAGATGGTAATGTCGCCTCTCCAGAGGTGATAATATGAACAAATATTATGAATTACAGTAAACACAAAAGATAACGGTACACCAGAAATAAAGGCCATCATAAGTGGGCCTATTCCTGTAAACTCGCCAACTACATCAGCATTATACTGCCTCTCAACTATAAGTGATGGCAACAGAAATGAGAATACTGTAAAAATAGGCATCATAAATGCAAAACTGATGATTGAAGATCTGGAATAATTATCGAATTGAAGCAATTTACAGAAAGTAAGCCCCAAAACAATTCCTAATGACATAACAAAAATAGTGTAACTCCAGCTTGTCTGAATAGGAGAAACAAAATTTGCTTTGAGTATAGGTAAAAGTCCATTTGGAACTTTTTTATTATTAGTAGTTGTAGTATTAGCAGCCATAACCATTTAACCTTCAAATTATTTAATTAGTAAAGTAAATTGAGTGCCGCAAAAAAATACATAAACTGGTTATAAATCAGTGGTTCTAAAGCCAGATAAACTGCACCGCCGATAGCAAGGAAAGGACCAAAAGCTATGTAGTCAGGATCATCTGCATAATGAATCTTCTGCTTGCGAAGCTGAATCTCTCGTTTGGTCTTCGAAGGATTACTACTAGCTTTAATCTCTTTGTGTTCTTTATATATTCTTGCATATTTACGGCAAATCTTTGGAATTGCAATGATAACTCCGGCAAAAACGGCAATATAGAAAGTAAAAAACAGGCCATATCCACCAGTTAAAAAGCCTATAGCAAACAGTAACTTAATGTCACCCATTCCCATTCCCATTTTGCCCATAAAGGTCTCACATATAAATTCAATGAGGAGAAGAAGACCGCCTCCGATAAGAGCTCCGATAATATGTGACAATAATACGACATGCTTTGGAGCTTCAAGTGAAATCCAGTAACTGCCTTCAATATAATCCATAATCATTGACAAAAGACCACAAATCGCGATATAGATTGAGAACTGATCAGGAATTATTCTGTTTAAGTGATCTGCAAACAAAACAAGGAGGAATACAGGTGTAACGAGCAGTATTGTAATCAGGTGTCCAATCTTAAACTCAAACTGATTTCTGCAGATGATATAGTAAGCAGAATATACCAAAGCACAGCTAATTCCTGCGATAAGTCCATGTGGAATATAATTCATTCTTTTGGATAGTCTGAAGTCAGGTGCTTCTGGATTATAATCATAATCTTGAAGCCAGCTTTCAGGAAATTTCTTAAATAAATATGCAGCAAGCATACCCATCAAAATACCAGTTAAACTCAAAATACATATGTACATGATAAATACCATCCTAAATTTTGACCATATTTATTAAGATTATATCATAAATAGTGAGTAACATAATAAACTTTGGGATATCTCATTCCTTTTAATATAGTTTTTTTACTATGTGATTTGGAAAATTTCCTAATATTTGGCGAAAACAATTTGTAAATTCGTTAATATGTAAGCGATTTGAATTTGACCTATTTCAGTTTTAATTGATAGAATATAAGCGATAATTTTTGGGGAGGATTAACGCATAGGGCGTTACATTGTTTTATGGCAAATAATAAAATGACAACAAAAATGTTACAGACACAGATTAAGACATTCATTAAGGCAGAGACTGGTGGATCAATTGAAGAAGCTACTGCAAGAGATTACTGGACTGCTTTGTCACGTAGTGTAGTTGAGTACATCTCAGATAATTGGCAGAAGACTCGTGAGACTTATGACAACGTTCGTCAGGCTCACTACTTTTCAGCAGAGTTCCTTGAAGGCCGTTCACTTTTGAATAACCTTGTTAACCTTGGTATTTATGATCAGGCTAAGGAAGCAGTTGAGTCTTTTGGTTATAATCTCACAGATATTCTTGAGGAAGAGACTGACCCTGCTCTTGGTAATGGTGGTCTTGGCCGTCTTGCAGCATGTTTCCTTGATTCATGTGCAACACTTAACCTTCCAGTTACTGGTTACGGTATCATGTACCGTTATGGTTTGTTCCGTCAGAATATTGAGAATGGTTTCCAGAAGGAGTATCCAGACTCATGGATGGAGCGTGGTTATCCATTTATCATCTCTCACTACAGAGAGCGTGTAAAGATTCATTATAATGATATGGATGTTTGGGCTTATCCTTGTGATCTTCCAATCACTGGTTACGGCACAAAGAACGTAAACCTTCTCCGTCTTTGGAAGGCTGAGCCAGCTCAGGAGTTTGACTTCAATTTGTTTAACTCACAGCGTTTTGATGATGCTGTTATCCAGCGTAACCGTGTAAATGATATCTGGAGAGTTCTCTATCCAAATGATACTTCTTATGATGGTAAGGTTCTTCGTGTAAGACAGCAGTATTTCTTTGTATCTGCTTCACTTCAGGATATTGTTAGAAGATATAAGAAGGCTCATGGTGATGATCTCCATGATTTTGCAAAGTACAATAGCATTCAGCTTAACGATACACACCCAGTTATTGGTATCCCAGAGCTTATGAGAATTCTCGTTGATGAGAATGGCGTTCGCTGGGAAGATGCATGGGAGATTGTTAAGGAGACATTTGCTTATACTAACCATACAGTAATGCAGGAGGCTCTTGAGAAGTGGGATATCTCAATCTTTAGATTCCTTTTCCCAAGAATTTTCGAGATTGTAGAGGGTATTAATAATCAGTTCCGTGCACAGATGTATGAGGCTGGTCTCTATTCAGAGCTTATTGATAAGATGAGCCCACTTGCTGATGGTAAGGTTCAGATGGCTTGGCTTGCTGTTTACGGTTCACATTCTGTAAACGGTGTTGCTGCTCTCCACACAGAGATTCTTAAGGCTGATACTCTTAAGGACTGGTATGCAATCTATCCTGAGAAGTTTTCAAATAAGACAAATGGTGTTACACCTAGAAGATGGCTCCGTGCTTGTAACCCAGAGCTCTCAGCACTCATTACTGAGCTCCTCGGTAACGATAAGTGGGTTAACAACCTTGACGAGCTTAAGAAGATTGAGAAGTATAAGGATGACGAGGAAGTAATGAAGCGTCTCCTCGCTATTAAGAAGTCTAATAAAGTTAGGTTTGCTGACTACATGAAGAAGGCTCACAATGTTGAACTTAATCCTGATTCAGTATTTGATGTACAGATTAAGCGTCTCCACGAGTATAAGCGTCAGCTCTTGAATGCACTTTACGCTCTTAACCTTTATGACAGAATTAAGGAAGATCCATCACTTGATTTGCCACCAGTAACAATCTTATTTGGTGCTAAGGCAGCTCCTGGATATTTCCGTGCTAAGGCTATCATTAAGTTCATTAATGAGATTGCTAAGCTTATCGATAATGATCCAGATATGAACGGCAGACTTAAGGTTGTATTTGTTGAGAACTATAACGTATCAAATGGTGAGAAGATGTTCCCAGCAGCTGATGTTTCTGAGCAGATTTCTACAGCTGGTCTTGAGGCTTCAGGTACAGGTAACATGAAGTTCATGATGAACGGTGCTGTTACACTTGGTACACTTGACGGTGCTAACGTTGAGATTGCTGAGGCAGTTGGTGATGAGAATATCTACATTTTCGGTTGCCGTGCTGAGAATATGGCTGCAACAAAGGCTTACTACAATCCTAAGTGGCAGTATGAGAATATCCCAGGTATCAAGAAGGCTCTTGATCGCTTGATTGATGGTTCATTTGACGATGAGGGAACAGGAATGTTCAGAGATTTGTATAATGGCATCATCTATGGTGATAACTGGCAGCCAGGTGACACATACTATGTATTGGGCGATTTTGATGACTATAGAAAGACAAGAGATCGCGTATTTACAGATTATAAGGATGAGATGAAGTGGGCTAAGATGTGCTGGATTAACATCTGTAACTCAGGTAGATTCTCTTCTGACCGTACAATCTCTGAGTATGCTTCTGAGATTTGGAAGGTTGAGCCTTGTAAGATCTAATTTAGATTGAACTTAAAATAAAAGCACTTCGATAAAATCGAGGTGCTTTTTTATTACCTTATATTTAAAATGTTTATTTCAGGTCTTGCTCCAAGCCTTAATGGAAGAAGTATGCAGCCTAAGCCTTTTGAGATAAAAATAGTAGTATCATTTACAATATGTTTGCCTGATATTATGCCTCTTTTAGGAAGAATATCCTTGCGTAGTTTATTAAACTCGATTTTCCACGGAGTTCTTATCTGACCGCCATGTATATGCCCCGAGATCATGCAGTCAACTGGTTTATCAGAAGAATCTTCATACGTAAGATTTAAAATATAGTCTGGGTTATGTACGATGAGAACTCTTCTGTCACAAGTCTCAGATGCTTTGGGAATCTTATACCAAACTCTGTTTTTACGGCCAGAATCACCAATTCCTGTGATAAGGTAAGTTTTATTATTCTTATCAATTTTGATATTCTGTCCATCAATGAGTTCAATACCGGACTTATCAAAACAGTTACTGTCAAAGCCATCCTTAAAATCGTGATTTCCAGTAACACCAAGTATTCTTATATCAGAGGCTTTACAGAAATCACTTGTTTTCTTTAAGTACTTTATTGCATTATTCTTATCTCTTGAATTATTTATTGCATCTCCACCGAAAATAACCACGTCAGGCTTACTGGATTTTATCGTGTTTATTACCCGATTCACAGGTATAAAGCAGAAACTCATATGAATGTCACTTAAAAACAGTATTTTAAGCCCGTCAGAATCAGTATCTCCCAAGTTGTCTTCAGTTATGTTCAGAAGATGTGTCTCAGTAATACTTGTAAGAAGAAGTATAATCCCGATAAGTAAAATAATACCTATAAAAATCTGCATTTAATAACTTCCTTTTAATTAAGAAATATAGATTTACTATAGCACTTTTATGCTATAATCTATAGGTATTATTTGTGGCACGGAGGATAGAGTATATGCCAAGAACAGAAATTAAATCAGAAATTGTTAAGACTATAGGCACACTTGCTAGTAATAAAACAGGCTGGAACCGTGAGGTTAATATTGTTAAGTGGAATGACGGCAAGGCTAAGCTTGATATTCGTGACTGGGGCCCAAATCATGAGCGTGTTGGTAAGGGGATTTCTTTATCAAGTGAAGAAGTTGCAGTTTTGAAGGAACTTCTTGCTGATTATGATCCATATGAGTGTGAAGAGTAATATATTTGATGAGAAGTGAAGAACGCTCTGGTATAGTATTTTTATTAGTATTATTTTTGTGGGGGACTCCTATTATGGAGCCCTTCCGTATTTTTGCGGAATACATTTTTGGATTTGTCGCTAAAGCAGAGTCTTTTATAAAGATAAATCAGGATGGACTATTATTTGTTATAGTTACTTGTATTATCTGGTCTGTATTAAGCGTTATATTACTGCTTTTAACTAAGACAGGATTAGTTACTGCAATTGCTCCAGTAGCTTTGCAATTGACAATTCTCGTATTTATTAGTTCGATATTTAAAAATCAGGTTTTCGATATAAAGCAAATGGTTATATATCTTGTTTTGCTGATATTAGTAAGTGTTTTGTTTGCTCTGAAGATGAGAACTGTTCTTATCTGGTTAGCTGATATTTATGTTTTTTCTTTTCCTATGCTAATGGTAACAGGGCTTTTCCTTAAGAATTTCGACAAACTGAAATTTATTACAGGAAAACAAAGCATTAATCTGATCCCAGGGTTTAATGGTGTATTTGGTATAAACGGCATTATCTGGGGATTATTTCTGATAGTTTTAGTCTTGCTTCCAGTTATTTATAATGTTCCTGGAAGACAAAAATAATAGGAGTTTTATATGGAAGACGATAAGCAGATTGGTATGTTTGATTTGTTTTCTTCTCAGGAAGATATAAAGGAGATGAATAATGCTCCTGTTGATGAGGATAGTAAAAACTACTATCTGGAACTTGTTAAGACTCTTAATTACCACTGTGAACGTTATTACAATGATGATGAGCCAGAAATCTCTGACTATGAATATGATACTTTAAATCAGAAATTGAAAAAAATTGAGAGTGAGCATCCAGACTGGATAGTGGATGATTCTCCTTCAAGAAGAGTAGGATGGAAAGCAGAAAAAGGTGTAAGAATTACACACGATGTCCCTATGCTCAGTTTACAGGATGTTTTCTCAAAAGCGGATGTAGAAGATTTTGTAAATAAGGTAAAAGCTACTTATCCAGATGTTGAATTTCTTGTTGAGACTAAGATTGATGGTCTCTCTATGGCTTTGCGCTATGATAATGGGAAACTTACTTCTGCCATTACCAGAGGAGATGGTCTTATTGGCGAAGATGTGACCTTAAATGCAAAGAAAATAAATGATGTTGTGTCAGAACTTAAAGTAATGCCTCCAGAATACCTTGAGGTTCGAGGAGAGGTATATATGACACATAAGGCATTCGAGAGTGTTAATGAAGAACAGGAAATACTTGGAAAGAAGATTTTCGCCAATCCTCGTAACTGCGCAGCTGGTACATTAAGACAGATTGACACTAGAATCACTGCAAAAAGAGAATTATCCCTTTATATATTTAATATTCAGGATGTACGTGGAATGGAGTTTAAGACTCATTCTGAAGGATATGATTACCTTAAAGCCAATGGTGTTAAGGTAATTGAACATTCTTATAAATGTACAACTTTCGAAGAAGTATGGGAAAAAATTGATCTTATTGGAGAACTCCGTGGAGAACTGCCATACGATATTGATGGGGCTGTAGTTAAGATAAATAACCTTGATTATAGAGGGGATCTTGGAAATACAATTAAGTTTCCTCGCTGGGCAGTGGCATATAAATATCCACCTGAGGAGAAAGAGACCAAGCTCCTTGATATTGAACTTGGTGTAGGAAGAACAGGTAAGATATGTCCTGTGGCTGTGTTTGAGCCGATTCGTCTTTGTGGAACGACTGTCTCAAGAGCAACTTTACATAATCAGGCTTTTATCGATGAACTTGATATTGGAATAGGCGATACCCTTGTTGTTTATAAATCAGGTGAGATTATTCCGAAGATTAAGTCTGTTAATAAGGCTTTAAGAGACTCATCATGGACAAGATATTCTATACCTGATATTTGTCCTTCTTGTGGCCAGAAACTTTATCGTTCAGAGTCAGAAGTTGATATTAAGTGCATAAATCCTAATTGTCCTTCAACTCTTGTAAATCACCTGATTAATTTTGTATCACGTGATGCCATGGATGTTAAAGGTTTTGGCGGTGAGTTGATAAAGTCTCTTGTTGAGGAAGGATTTATAAATAATATTGCCGATATCTATTATCTTAAAGACAGACGTGATGAACTTATAGATAAGAAATTATTAGGACTTGAGAAGAATACAGATAAGATTCTTCAAAGTATTGAATCAACCAAAAATAATAATCCATCAAAACTTTTATCAGGTCTTGGAATACCTAATGTTGGCAAAGCTACAGCCAAAGAACTGATTTCTCACTTTGGCTCAATTGATGATGTTATGAATGCGACAACTGAAGAACTTCTAGCAGTTGGTGATATTGGTATGATATCAGCTACTGATATATATGAGTTCTTTAAAAATGAAGACAACAGAATTATCTGTGAGCGTCTTAAAGAGGCAGGAGTTAATTTTGTATCAGATAGAATATCTTCTGATGGTGTGCTTAATGGTATGACTTTCTGCATTACTGGAACCCTTCCTTCCATGGGACGTAATGAGGCTTCTGAACTTATCGAGAGTAACGGTGGAAAGGTAGTAAGTTCTGTGTCCAAAAAGACAATGTTTCTACTTGCTGGAGAGAATGCTGGAAGTAAACTTGATAAGGCTAATTCACTTGGAGTAAAAGTAATAGACGAGGCTGAATTATTATCGATGATTGGCTGATACAAGATATTTAGTGATATAATCAATGTATATATCTATTTAATTAGTGGAGGTACTAGGCTATGCGAGATACTATTCTCAAATCTCAGATTCGTTCAAATATTAGAGAGCAGCGTTCTCTTTTGTCAGAAGAGCAGATTAACGATGGTAAAGAGATTTTGAAGGAGAATATTATGTCTCGTGAACTAGATAGTGACCTTCGAAGTATTATCTCATCTGCCAAGTGTGTTGCATTATATAAAGCGGTAAATGGCGAACTTTCCTGTGATGGTGTAGCGGAATATTTCCTTGGCTTAAATAAAACTGTATGTTTCCCAAGAGTTAAGGGTGATGAGATGGAGTTTTGTGAGATTAAGGATCTTACACTTGATTTCTCAGTTGGAGCTTATAATATTCCAGAGCCTCGCAAGGATATGCGTAAGGTTATGCCTGAAGAAATTGATTTGATGATTGTTCCTGCTGTTGCATTCACAGATGACGGCATTAGATTAGGTCAGGGCGGCGGATATTATGACCGATTCTTAAATAGCCTTGCTGCCAAGAATAAAGCACCTTATACAATTGGTGTATGTTATGATTTCCAGATGTACTCAGCATTACCTGTTGAGAAGCATGACTATGCTGTTGACTGCGTTCTTTGTGTATGCGTTACAGACAGAGTAGAGGAAGGTTTTGAAGAGGCAGAGGAAGAGTAATCACTATGCGTTATTTTATTGCTAATCTTATGGCACATTTATGCGTGATTTTAGTACTGATAGTGCTGATTATTATTTTCAGTAAGCGTAATCAGAAGCGTAAAAATAAATATGCTTTTTCGTATTTGCTTCCTACTATTTTTGCGATTATTACTGTAGCTTATATTGGACTAATTGTTGGTCCTAGATTACTTGATATTACAGACGTTATTGATGGTACATACCAGTCTTATACAGGCACATTGGAGAAAAAGTCCTTTTTTAATAATTTTGTAGAAGTAGATGGTATTCGTTTCTACCATAATCCGCTTCACGAGATTCCAGAAATAGGTCAGCCTGTGCGTGTATTATATACACATAACTCCGATTTTACTGTAAGTGTTGAGTGTGTTGAACTTACTGATGAGGAATTATCACCAGAGTTAAATATTAGTGATTCTGCTTCTTTGGGTGAGTGATTTTTTTGAATTTGTTCCATTTATCTGTCCCACGTGTACCACTTTGCTTCCAAGTGGTTGATTTAGTGTACGTAAAGAGGGTAACTTACTTATATCAGTAAAATAAGTGAGGATACGATATGAATTCAAATAGATTTGCCAATAATATAGTCGTTGTTTGTGATGACAATAGTATTATTCAGCAGGTTAACAGCTTTATGTGTAGATCTGGTGTTTTGACTATTACTGATTTAGAAGGGAAGACCAGATATCTTGTTGATGGCAGGGAAAGTCGTGCCATTGATTCGGAAAGCATTGATGATATTATCATGAGTATAAGTTCAGTAGATAAGAGATTAAATCTTATTATAGAGGCTATCCTGTCTAAATTCGGTTTTAATTTTGCTCTTATAGGCACAAGAATATATGCAGATATGATTAAGGATTGTGCTTTTAATATGGATGTTTCCCGTAATATGAAGAGCTATTATAAAGTGGAAGCAGACCGATATTCCATGACTATTGTTCAGATTGAGAGAGATGTACGATATGCAATAACTAACAGTAGTATTCCAAGTGGAGATGCACTTCCTTATTATATAAGTAAAGAGGATTACGAGAGAATTCTTATGGGGAAACATAAGACCAAGAATTTGCTGATATTAAGAATAATTGCCCAGATTGCTTTGGACAGATATAATTCGACAAATTAGAAACTTTAGTGTATCCTATATCTGTTAATTCAAATCTAATCAATAGGAGGATACATATATGGTAGTTACAAAAGATACTATTATTGGTGAAGTTATTATGGCAGACGAGGGTGTAGCTCCAATTCTTATGTCAGCTGGTTTGCATTGTTTGGGTTGTGCTCTTGCTTCAGGTGAGACAATCGAGGAAGCTTGTCAGGTTCACTCAATGGATTGTGATGCTTTGGTAGAGAGCCTTAACGATTATCTCCAGACATTGGGCTAATCTTAATTGAAATTTACTTCAATAATAAGACCTTCAGATTTTGTTGTCTGAAGGTCATTTTTTATTTATGTTTTTTGTGCTGGACAGATAAGTCTGAAGGTAGTGCCCTCATTAATCACACTGTCAACTTCAATTGTTGCATTATGTTTATCAGCAATCAGCTTAACTATAGCTAATCCTAATCCTGTACCCTTTATGTTTATACCAGAATTCTTTGCTCTGTAGAATCTGTCGAAAATGTGTGATACATCCTCTTCAGGAATACCAATACCATTATCTGATACCTCAATTATGATATCGCCAGATTTTTTATCGCCTCTTCTAAACGCTTTAATTTTAATCTTACCATCCTCGTTGGTGTAGTGCATTGCATTTGAAATAAGGTTCTCGAAGATTCTAACTAGTTTATTTGGATCAGCGTCAACCATCAGATAATCATCTTCTGGGATATCTAGTTCAAGTGTTTTGCCTCTCATTGATACATCTGGTTCATACATATAATATGTCTCTTCCAGCATCTGTGATACTGACAAAGGTATGAACTTAAAAGCCATACCACCAGACTGAAGTTTTGTAAGTTCAATGATATCTGCGATTAGTCGCTCCATCTGATTAGCTCTTCTGATAATGTTTTCAGAATAGGAAGTAACTTGTTCTGGATTATTCACAACACTTTCGGTAGAGAGGAGCTGAGCATAACCCTTGATAGCCGTAATAGGTGTCTTCAAATCGTGAGAGATGTTAGACATAACGTTTTTACGTGCCAATTCATTATCAAGAAGATCTTCGTTTGTCTTTCTGAGGTTCTCATTGGCTTTGGATAACTGTTCTGTTCTAATAGTAACAAGACGTTCAAGATTCTCTTTAGAATGCGCAAGTTCATTGAACTGAAGAACGTAATAGATTATGAATATTATCTGAAGACATATGAGGGATGATGTATAGAACACTGAATATATAGGTATGTAATAGACATACATATATTCACCAACAATTGTAAGGTATATAAAAAATGTTGACAGGGCAGAGAACAATGCAAGAACTGAATTCTTTTCTCTCTTTTTATCTAGAAGAATAATGTAAATTGTTTTACCCAGAAGAAGTGCTGAACAAATAACGATAAAGAATTTAACGACATTCAAGTCGGAATAACTTGCTGATTTATCGACTCTTAACTGTTCAGGAATGATTAAGGCAACACTTAATAGGATTACTACAAAGGTGTCATGCCATCTTCTTACAAAAGATTTATACTCTGACTGATATGAGAAGATTGATGTAACGAATGCATATGACATAGCAAGGTGCGTAATAAGAAGCATAAAAAGTGCGGTATTACGTGCATGAGTACTTATTGACAGGTAATTATTATCGATACAAATGTAAGCGAGCATAACTATGATTGTGCCCACAAACAAATATCTCTTTGCCTTATATCTGAAGGTTTGGGAGAGAATAAGGGAACCAACTGCAGACATAAGGAAAATTGCAACTTCAAAGAAGAACCATGCATTAACGAAGATATTATATCTGTTGTTAGTAGCATAATTACCTATGGAAGGGTAAGCAGTGATTCCACCTTTATCTACGTTAAATTCTGAATCTACAAAAATGACTAATTCTACTATCTCTTCATGATTCTCATTAATGGCCACGTTTAAGTTACCACAGTTAAAATCAAAGAAAGATTTACCAGTCTTGGTCTCACTACCGAACATATCAACATACTCGCCATTAATGTAGACATAACCAGTACCGTTTACTGAAGGGATATTAAGATAATAAATATCACTGGTATCAAGGAAATGAAGCCTCATCATATAAATGGCTTTGTTAAACTCGATTTTCTCTTCAAGGTTAATAAAATAAGCACAATCCTCACCCAGATCAATCCATCCAGAAGGGGAGATTTTTACATTCTCAAAATGCTGGATTGTCTGAAATTTTTCATATCTGATATGACCATTCTCATAAAGGTCAGAAAGACCGACATTTGGAATCAAAATCCAGTCATCAGCAAGGAAGATACCATTTGGACCTTTTAATAAATCTGCATCTACTTCGTTAGTATAAGTAACCTCATTATAATTTAAAGAAGTAGGTCGACGAATGTTGAATTCAAACAATATTGAACCACAGACAATAAATAGAACTATAAGCAAAAAAGAGGCCAGAAAATGAATGGACAGGGAAGAATCTGAAATTTTAAATATTCTTCTTATTCTGCTATTCATAAAATGCCTCACTTAATACTTATATAAATAATAATATTATTATACATAAAAATAATCCTTCGAGAAGTAATAGTCTCGAAGGATTAAAATCTTTTTACAAATTATTAATTAATCTTGTATATTAGTCATCTGTAAGAAGGCTGCTCTTTACTGGTGGATAAGCGAATGAATATCCGATACCCCATTCAGTCTTTACAAATGTAATTTCAGGTGCAATCTTCTCCATCTTCTTTCTGAGATATGAGATATTAACCATTACAAGATGGTTATCGCACTCTTCGTTCTCGCCCCAAACATGCTTAAAAATACGTTTAAATGGAACGATTACATTTGGTGTCTCAGACAAAAGTCTCAAAATATCAAACTCACGGTTTGTAAGGTGAACTGGCTGATCCTTTAAAGTAACTTCACGTGTCTTAATATTAATCTTAAGAGGTGGGAACTCTACGAGGAAACCCTTACTCATCAAATTACGCTTAATATGTGCGTTGATTCTGAGCTGTAACTCCTCAAGAGCAAAAGGCTTAGTGATGTAATCATCAGCACCTGCCTTAAACCCTGCAATTCTATCATCCAAATCCTCGAGAGCTGTCAAGAAAATAATTGGTGCTTTTGTATACTGCTGAATCTTTGGAGTAAAGTCAAAAGCATTTCCATCTGGTAACATAACATCAAGTACGATACAGTCAAAGCTATGAATCTGAACCCTCTCAATTGTCTGCTCCATAGTTGTTGCTGTGAGAATCTCGTAACCCTTTGAAATCAAGAAGTCTTTGTTAACGTTAAGGATATCAACGTCATCATCGACTAAAAGTATTTTATACTGAGCCATATAGTATCTCCTTTCACAAGATTTATTAGCCATCATTTATAATTTATCGTCCTAATTATAGATTTATGTTTTAGGTTGTTCAATAGTTTTTACAATTCATTAACAAAAAGATTTTATTATATAAATAAGTTAATTGATTATCTAAAATTAGAACTTATGTTTGAAAATGCAAGGCTTCAATAGTATAATTGGTTTTATGGAAAGACGTATATTACATGTTGATCAGAATTGCTATTTTGCCTCGGTCGAGATGATAGAACATCCTGAACTCAGGAATGTTCCGATGGCAGTTGTAGGTGACGCTAGTAAGCGCCATGGTATTATTCTTGCAAAAAATCAGCTGGCATCCAAGGCAGGTGTTAAAACTGCTGAAGCCATATGGCAGGCAGAGACCAAATGTCCTAATCTTGTTAAGATTCCGGCTCATCATGACAAATATAAAATGTTTTCCAATATGTTGAGAGATATGTATGAAGAATATACTGATCTTGTTGAACCATTTGGACTTGATGAATGCTGGTTAGATATAACTGAATCCAGTCGTGGCAGAAGCGATGAAGAGATTGCCCAGGAGATTAGATGGCGTGTTAAACAGGAATTTAATCTAACTTGTTCAATAGGTGTGAGTTTTAATAAGATATTTGCCAAATTAGGTTCTGATTATAAAAAGCCTGATGCAGTTACTGTTATTAGGCGAGATACTTATAAGGATATTGTGTGGCCTTTACCTGTTGAAGACCTGTTATTTGTTGGCCGTAATACCTGTGAACGTCTCCATAAGATAAATATAAGAACTATCGGTGATCTGGCAAACTGTAACAGGGAATATATTAATAGTTATATGGGTAAAAATGGTGACGTATTATGGCTTTATGCTAATGGTATGGATGAGTCACCAGTTAAGGAGACTGGTGCAACCAGAGAGATTAAGTCTGTTGGTAATTCTGTTACTACCCCTGTGGATATGGTGACACTTGTTGAAGTATCAGGAACACTTAAAGAATTATCCGAGGAAGTGGCGGCAAGGCTTAGAAGAAAATCGATGCTTGCGACAACAGTTCAGATTACTGTTCGTGACAGTAAATTAAATGTATATGAGCGCCAGAGAAGTCTTTTTGAACCTACAGATAATGGTAGGCATATTTATGATTTAGCATTAGAATTATTTAAGGAATCTCACGAGAATGGGGTTGCATTAAGAAGTGTGGGAGTAAGAGCAACAAAACTTATTCCAAAAAGTTCGAGACTTCAGATATCACTTTTCGATGAGGATCTGGTAAAAAAGCAGAAGGACAGCCGAATTGATTCGGTTATTGACAGGATTAATTCCGTATATGGCAAGGGAAGTGTTAAGACTCTTGGCGAACTAAATTCTGTGGATTATCTTGAGGAGAATAAAGATGAGGATTAAAGACTGCAATTCTTATTTTAAGGAATGCTATGGCAGTAAGACATATAAAGTGGGAATAAGTCTTAAGGTTACTTGTCCAAACAGAGATGGAAAATGTGGTACTGGTGGCTGTAAATTCTGTTCCAGTGGTGGTTCTGGAGAATTTAGTGAGAGTTCTGAGTTAAGTGTTACTGAGCAGATTGATTCTGGAATTAGTAAGCTTTCACGTAAAACTAAGAGTGATTCAGGATATATCGCTTATTTTCAGAGTTTTACTAATACGTACTGTGAGCCTGATATGTTAAGAAAGGCTATTTGGGAGGCTATGAAGCATCCTAAGGTAGTTGCCATATCAATTGCTACAAGACCTGACTGTCTTCCAGAAGAGATACTAAAAGTTTTGTCTGATTTTATTATTGAATTTGGAACAGGAAGAATTGCACCAGTTTTATATGTTGAACTTGGACTTCAAACAATAGATGATGATGTAGCAAGAGAGTTTAACAGGGGATATTCTACAAAAGTATATGACGAGGCAGTAAGCAAACTTAAGGGAATCGGTGCCAATATAATTACTCATATTATTCTTGGTCTTCCAGGTGAGAGTAGGGATATGATGATGGAGACCGTAAGATATGTTAAGGATAAAGGAACAGACGGCGTTAAGTTTACCTGTCTTTATATTCTTCGTGATACTGAATATGAGAAGCTTTGGAATAATGGTGAGATTAAGGTTTTAGATATAGATGAATATTTTAATCTGGTTAGTGAAGCCATAAATATACTGGGGGATAAGATAGTAATTCACAGATTTACTGGTGACGGACCTAAAAGTATCCTTCTTGCACCAGAATGGACTAGTAACAAAAGAGCAGTGATAAATTATATAAACAGAAGATTCTTTAATTGAGTTTTTTTAAGAGGTATTAGTATGAAAGCATATATAACTGACTTTATGAATGAGACAGTAAAATTTATAGACACAAGTCTCGATAGTCTTAATGAAGAAGGTAAGAAAGCTTACCTTGAAGAATATACTACCAAGCTTACATTTTTTATGCATGAGAGACTTATTCATCTTATAGTTACTGTTTTGTTTGCAGTAATGGAGATAATATCAATCACTGCTATGAGCATATATACTAATCTGGTATCAATAGTATTAAGTGTAATGTTTATGATTTTACTTATACCTTATGTTATGCATTATTATTTTCTCGAAAATAGTGTACAAGAAATGTATAAGATTCGAGATCGAATCCTAAGCAAAATGGAAAGTATCAAAAGCTGAGATTATTAATCTTCAAAAAGTTCAGTACTAAAGTATCTCTCGCCAGTATCAGGAAGAATTGTTACTACAGTCTTACCTTTACCTAATTTTTGAGCGAGCTTAATAGCGGCAGTAACATTTGTACCACTAGAGATTCCGCAGAGAATACCTTCTTCACGGATTAATCGTTTTGTTGTATTGATTGCTTCCTCATCAGTAACAATCACAATATCATCATAAATATTTGTATCAAGATTTTCTGGAATTAAGCCATCGCCAATTCCCATCTGAAGGTGAGTGCCGATGCTTCCACCAGAAAGAATAGCTGCATGCTGTGGCTCTGCAACCCAGATTTTGATATCAGGATTTTTATCTTTAAGAGCATTACCAATTCCGCTTATTGTTCCGCCTGTTCCAAATCCAGCACAAAAACCATCGATTGGACCATTTACATCATTTAAAATCTCAATAGCTGTATGATTTTTGTGAACCTGTGGGTTAGCAGGGTTAGCAAACTGCTGAGGAACCCATACTCTGTTGTCTTCTTCCTGCATTCTGAGAGCAGTCTGAAGGCACTCATCGATACATTTTCCGATATCTCCGTCATCATGGATTAATACAAGCTCAGCACCATAAGCTTTGATGAGTTTTCGTCTCTCATAGCTAACGGAATCTGGCATAATAATTCTTACTTTATAACCACGAACAGCGCCAACAAGTGACAAACCAATACCCTGATTACCAGAAGTTGGCTCTACAATAATAGTATCAGGTTTAATGATGCCAGCCTTCTCAGCTTCAATAATCATGTTGTATGCGGTACGTGTTTTAATTGAACCACCGATATTGATACCTTCATACTTTACGAGAATGTCTGCACATCCTTCAGGTACAATATGTGATAACTTAATCAGGGGAGTATTTCCCATTGCTTCAAGTACGTTATTGTAAATCAAAATCGGCCTCCAAAATATCATCCAAAAATTGCTCAGCTATTATAACCTTTTTATGAGGTCAAAAGCAATTACACAAGATTTTTATTTAGTCATTTTATAATAATTATTGAACTGGCACTTAATGTTGCCATTATATACTTTAGTTCTCTTGTCAGCTTTGTAGCCAGTCTGTACCTCAAAACTGTCATCAGGAGTAATAACGCTTAAGCGAATGCCTTTCTTACAGTGACCGTATTTATCAAGATAAACTCTTGCAATACCCTTATAGATTGCAAATGCTTCCTCTTCTGTGAGAAGTCTGCCACCATAAGGTGGATTAGTAATTATAAGCTGTCTGTCAAAGCCAGTCTTCTCAAGGAGAAATTCTGGAGTTCTTGTTTTGAAATCAGCCTGTTCAAATCTGATGAATTTATCAACACCAGCATTGCGGGCATTTTTACGTGCGTTATCGATTGCTTTACCGTCAATATCTGATCCCCAGTAGAAGCAGTCATCCATTTCAGACAAGTCTTCAAGTTCTAATGCCTCTTCATGAGCTTTTTTGTAAGCATCAGTTCCAATATAAGGAAGTGACTCGTATGCGAAGTGTCTCATTTTACCAGGAGCAACATTAAGAGCCATCATGGCAGCTTCGATAAGAATTGTGCCAGAACCACAAAGTGGATCAACGAGTGCTTCATAACCAAATGGCTTATAGTGCGCAAGTGAAATGAAGGCACTTGCGAGTGTCTCTTTGATAGGTGCTTCATGAGTAAGTGGTCTGTAGCCACGCTTATGAAGACCATCTCCAGAAGTATCAATCATCATTCTTACGATATCATCAACAATACCGAACTGAATTCTAACGACACCTTCATCCTTATCTTCGTAGATAGTGTCATTTATACCAAGTTTTCTACTAATTCTGAGTGAATCAACAATAGCTTTCTTACAAAGACTCTGGCAGGCAGGAATTCCAAAAAGTTTGGATTTGCGTGAAAAACCATTAACAATAAAAACATAATCTCGAGGAATAAAATCGTTCCAGTTTATACTTTTTGTTCCATCAAAGAACTCTTCAAAAGTCTCTGCTTTAAATGAACCAGCTTCAATAAATACGCGTTCACCACGTCGAACCCACATATTAACACGGGCAACATGTATAGCATAATCAGTATCACTAACCTTAAGTGTAACAACGCCATCGGTTACAGTAATGTTTTCTTTATCATAACCGATACTGACCAGATCTTCTCTTACTAAGCTTTCCAGACCGAACAAAGCAGTAATAATAATATTCATATAAACCTCGAAATACTTATTTTGCATTAGCATTATAACAGAAATATTCCTAAAGTGATTTTTTTATGGAAAATCAGCGAAAAGTTGTTAAAAGTGATTTTACCTGTCCATGAGTGGTGGACAAACACCAAGTGAACAAACATGCCTTTTTATGAATAAGCCCACTATTAACGCTTGTAATAGTTCTGTAACATTTGTCAAGGTGTCCCAGTAAAAAAATGCGACATTTTCGACAATCCGATAAAATAAGGCTTTATAAGGCATCAAATGAGAAGAGTGCCTGTTTTAAGGTTATCTACAGACTTTTGAACGTTTTGAACATTTTTCTACACGTTATATGCGTCAAAAATAAATTTCTTTTGAGAAATAGCCTTAAAAATAAAATATCGTTGATATATATCAAGATGTTGGGCTTCGACAAATTGTTGTCGATAGCACCAGATAAAAATGTTACTAAAAAATTACAAAAAGTAAGAAAAATCGGATTTTCTTTGCTATAATCCTATAAACATTTTATTTTTGAGGTGTATATGAGCGAGATAATAATTCATGCAGAATCAGCAAAGAAGGCTTCACGTATTCTTGCCTGTCTTGATTCTGATAAGAAAAACAGTGCACTTTTGTTAATCGCTACCAGATTACTTGAGAATAAGGAATCCATTTTCGAGGCGAATAAAAAAGATTTACAGAAAGCAGAAGAAGATAATCTTCCAGATCCTGTAAAGAAGAGACTTAAGTTTGATGAGACAAAACTTGATGATGTTGTTGGTGGAATAAAAAGTCTTATTGGACTTGAAGATCCTGTAAATAAGGTTTTGCTTCATACTGAACTTGCTGATGGACTTGAGTTATACAGAGTAACCTGTTCTATCGGTGTTCTTGGTATTATTTTTGAATCTAGACCAGATGCTCTGGTACAAATTGCGTCCCTCGCACTTAAGAGTGGTAATGGCGTTATTCTTAAGGGTGGTTCTGAGGCATCTAATACTAATACTATTCTTGCTTCTGTAATTTATGATGCTGGTATTGAAGCAGGACTTCCAGAAGGATGGCTTTATCTTATTAAGGCTCGTTCTGAGGTTACAGAGATGCTCTCTCTTAACCAGTATATTGATCTTATTATTCCACGTGGTTCTAATGAGTTTGTTCAGTATATTATGAAGAATACAACTATAGCTGTTCTTGGTCATGCTGATGGTGTTTGCTCAACATATATCGATGATGAGGCAGATGAAGACTTAGCTATTAAGGTTGCTGTTGATGCAAAGACACAGTATGTTTCTGTATGTAATGCAACAGAGAAATTCCTTGTTAACAGAAATCTTGGTTTTGATTTTATTGACCGTCTTATAAATACTCTTAAAGAAAATCATGTAGAGATTTTTGGTGATGATGAGATTTGTGCTAGATATGGCTGTGAGAAGGCTCCTGAGTGGCATCATGAGTATCTTGATTATAAGGTAACTGTTAAGCTTGTTGATAATATGGAAGAGGCTGTTGACCACATCAATACTTATGGTTCAGGTCATACAGAGTCAATCATTACAAAGAATTTGGAGAAGGCAGAGAAGTTTATGGCTTCTGTAGACTCTGGTAATGTAATGCATAACTGTTCAACTAGATTTTCTGATGGCTTCAGATATGGTTTTGGAGCTGAAGTTGGTGTATCTACATCCAAGCTTCATGCAAGAGGTCCAGTAGGACTTGAAGGATTAGTTTCATATAAGTATAAAGTATATGGACATGGCGATATCGTTAAGGATTTTGCAGAGAAGAAGCGTCAGTTTACACATAAGAAGTTTGATATTTAATTTTAATTGGAGGATAAATTCATGGTTATTGCAGTTAGTTCAGATCACGCTGGATATGATTTAAAGCAGAAGGTTATCGCTCACCTTAAGAGTAAGGGTATTGAGGTAATTGAAGAAGGTGCTACAACAGGGGATAGTCCATTTTCTTATGTAGAGGCAGGATGTGCTCTTGCTGAGGATGTTACTTCAGGTAAGGCAGATAAGGGTATTGCTATCTGCGGTACTGGTATTGGTATTTCTATCGTTGTAAATAAGTACAAGGGTATTCGTTGCGGACTTTGTAATAATGAATATACAGCTAGAATGGTTCGTCAGCATAATAATGGTAATGTTCTTGCTATGGGTGCAAGAGTAGTTGGTCAGGCTGTGGCTCTTGCTATGGTAGATGCGTTCCTTACAGAGGAATTTGCAGGTGAGAGACATGCTGAGCGTGTTAATGACATCATTAAGTTAGAGGATAAGTTTTATAAGTAATCCATTATCCTGAATGATAATTTGATTTTTATGATAGGTCATCTCTTTTTTTATAGAGGTGACCTATTTTTACAAATAAAAATCAATTGACTTTTTATATAAGGGGAAGAGGAAAAGATTTACTTCTTTAAGCAAATATAATCAAAATTGGTTTCGTCTTATTTTCTTTTTGGGGTATAATATATTTTGTAATCTTTTTGATTAAATGAGATTTCATTTAAAGGAAGGCTATAGTTATGTTTGGTTTATTATATGCAGCTGATTCTTGGATAACTCAATTCTGTCGTAGCTTTTTAAGCCACATTGTTGAAGAATTGAAAGTCGGAGATATTGGTGAGAAAATAAACGAAGAGATAATGCAGATTCAGTATTTTTTCTCTGTAAAGGATTTTAAAATGGTTCTTACAGATTCAATTGTCGTTACATGGGTAGCATTATTTATCGTTTTGATTTTATGTTTATGGTGCGCGAGTGGTTCTGCTTTAAGACCTACTAAGCGTCAGACAGTAATGGAACTCGTTTTAGGACTTGTACTTAGTACCTGTAAGGGTTTTGGAATGAATGAGAAAGAAGCAAAGGCTGTATCTCCAATGATTATTTCAATGGGTTTTATGATTACCGCCTGTAACATGATTTCTTATGCAGAGCTTCCACCGCCAGCAAAAAATATTGCTTTCCCAGTTGCAATGGGTTTGTTTGCAATTATATACGTTATCGTAATGTCAGTTAAATTTGTTGGATTTAAAGGATTATGGGCTTCACTTACTGAACCAATGAGTTTTATGCTTCCTTTCAAAATCCTTGATATGCTTATTAAGCCGGTATCACTGGCACTTCGACTTTTTGGTAATGTTTTTGGTGCCTTTGTATTTATGAAGTTCCTTTACATTATCTTCCCAATTGGTATTACAGCTACTTTTGGTCTATGGTTTGACTTAGCTGATGGATTGCTTCAGGCTGTAGTTTTCACTTATCTTACAATGTCTTATATTGGTGAGATCGTTGAGGTTGGTCATGAACTTCAGGAAGAGCACGAACATAGCGAACAAAAATCTGTTGAAGTAAGTGCTTAATACAGATGTTATTAAATAAAAAATAATTTTAAGGAGAATATTTATGGATACATTAATGATTTACATGCCAATGATTTTGGAGATGAATGCAAGGGCAATGGCTAGCCTTGCTGCAGGTCTTGCTATTGGTTTGGGTGCACTTGGTGCTACTCTTGGTATGGGTATTGCAGCAGGTAAAGCTTTGGAAGCTGGTTCACGTCAGCCAGAGATTTTCAGTAAGATTCAGTCACTCCTTCTCATTTCTATCGTATTTATCGAGTCAATTGCTATTTATGCTCTCGTAGTAGCATTGCTCCTTATCTTTACAGTTAAGTAAGATATATCTTTCTATTAACGAAAAGGTGATTTTAAAATGTTTAATTTATTGATTGCAAATGTTTTACTTCTCGAAGCAGAAGTTCAGGAAGAATCAACTTTATTTTCCGCTGATCAGGTTGGTGGTTATGCGTCAACTGCATTATTTACCATTATTAATCTGCTCATTTTCTTCATTGTATATAAGTTATTTGTACACAAAAAACTTATTGGTTTTATTGAGAAGCGTCAGGGAATAATCGCTGGAAGTCTTGATGAAGCTAAGAAGATTGAAGAAGAGGCAAAGATTAACTTTGATAAGAGTAATCAGAGTATCGATGAGGCTCGTGTTACAGCTCAGCAGATTATTGATGATGCTAGATCCAGTTCAAACGAAGAGGCTGAATTGGTAATTAAAAAGGCAAAAGAAGAAGCAAACGCAATACTTGAGCGAGCAGAAGTTGAAGCTAAGCGTATGAAGAAAGTTGCTTTGGAAGAAATGAAGGATGAGATTTCAGATCTTGCTGTAATTATTTCTGAGAAAGTTATTGGTGATGTTGTATCTGCTGAGACTCTTAAGGAACTCAGCATGAAGCGTACAGCTGAAGTTCTGGAAGCAGAGGTGAAGAGCGTTGAATAATCAGAACGAAGAACAGATTAAACTCCGTGTTTTGGTTGCTGATGATGTCACAAAAGAGCGAGTTCCTTTAATCGTTCAGAGCTTTGCTGAACTTAATGGTATAAAGGACTACGTTTTTGAAGAGGAACATGATTCGTCTCTTATCGGTGGTGTTGTTATTTTTGCACGTGGTCAGAGATATGACTACAGTGTAAAAGGTCAGCTTGACAGAATCAGAAACTTCGTTAAGAGAACTCGTTCTCAAGACGGTCTGGATAATGATGAAGATATTACAGGTTTTTCTCATGAAGAATTTAAGAAGAGCATAAAGGATGTTCTTGATAATTTTACTGAGACTCCTGCAGCTAGTCTTAATAATGATAGTTTTTGGGATGCAGAGTCTTCTGATTTGAATTCAGAAGAAGAACTTAAAGTACACGTTCGTCAGAAAGTAAGTGCTGCTTTCCAGAATATTACGACTATTGAAGAAGTTGGTACAGTACAGAGCTTAAGCGATGGTGTTGCTATGGTTAGCGGACTTGAGCATTGTGTGGCATCTGAACTTGTTGTTTTTGCTGGTGGCTCAATTGGTATTGCAATGAACCTTGAGAAAGACCAGGTTGGTGTAGTTCTTTTGACTGGTGAGAATCTGGTAAATGAGGGAACTGTATGTACACGAACAGGAAGTACAGTATCTGTTCCAGTTGGACACGGAATGCTTGGAAGAGTAGTAGATCCTCTTGGTAATCCAATTGATGGTAAAGGAATTATCAGATTTACGAAGAAGCGTCCTGTTGAATCTCCTGCTCCTTCAATTGTTGATCGTTCTCCAGTAAATACACCACTTCATACTGGTATTACTGCTATTGATGCACTTACTCCAATTGGACGTGGTCAGCGTGAACTTATAATTGGTGACAGACAGACTGGTAAGACTGCAATCGCAATTGATACTATTCTTAACCAGAAGGATAAGAATGTTATCTGTGTTTATGTTGCTATTGGACAGAAGATGTCAACAATTGTATCTACTGTAAATCTTCTTGAGCGTTATGGAGCACTTGATTATACAGTAGTTGTTGCAGCTAGTTCTTCACAGTCAGCTGCTCTTCAGTATATCGCTCCTTTCTCAGGATGTGCGATTGCAGAAGAATTTATGTATGAACATAACAAAGATGTTTTGATTGTTTATGATGACTTGAGTAAACATGCTCATGCTTATCGTGCAATTTCACTTCTCCTTAGAAGACCACCAGGACGAGAAGCTTATCCTGGAGACGTATTCTATTTGCATTCAAGACTTCTTGAGCGTGCTGCTAAACTTTCAGAGGCACATGGTGGTGGTTCTATTACAGCACTTCCAATCATTGAGACTCTTGGAGATGATATTTCTGCTTATATTCCAACAAATGTAATTTCTATTACAGACGGACAGATTTATCTTGCACCTGAATTATTCTTCTCAGGTCAGAGACCTGCTGTAAACGTAGGTTTGTCAGTATCACGTGTAGGTGGTGCAGCTCAGACAAAGGCTACAAAGAAAGTTGGTGGACCATTAAGAATTGCACTTGCTCAGGCAAGAGAGATGGCTTCATTTGCCCAGTTTGGTTCTGATCTTGATGAGAATACAAGAATTCAGCTTCAGAGAGGTATCGTACTTAATGAAGTATTGAAGCAGGAACAGTTTTCTCCACTTCAGATGGAAGAGCAGGTAGTCCTTTTGTATATGGCTACTAATGACAGTATGAATTTCCTTGCAAAAGAAGACATTAAGGAATATTACACAGGATTCCTCTCATATGTTCGTCTTACCAAGCGTGAGGTTTATACCGAGATTTCTGAGAGCGGAGTATTCAGTGATACTACAAAACAGAATATTGATGTATTACTTGATACTTATAAGACAAATTATGTAGCTACTCATCCTGAATATCAGGAAAAACTTTGATTAATATCCAAGGATTTTGGCAGTATAAATGGAAAACATTAATGCGATAAAAAAGAGAATAAAGAGTGTAAATGACATTACACAAATGACGTCAGCAATGCAGCTTGTAAGTGCTGCAAAAATGCGTCGTTCAAGGGTAATGCTTGATAATTCTATGCCTTATTTCTCGCTTGCTGCTAAGAGTATGCTTGAGATTTGTAATAGTAATACTGTAGTTACAAATCCATTCTATAAGATTAATCCGAAGAAACCAGGCGAGCCATGGAGTATTGCTTATTTCGTAATAAGTGGTAATCAGGGACTTGCAGGTTCTTATAACAATAACATAGTACATGCTGCTGAAGAGCATATACAAAAGAAGATTCTCGAGAATTCCAAGAAGGATTGTCTCACCAAGTACAAGATGTATGTTTTTGGAAAGGTAGCAAGAGAGAAGCTTATTCGTGACGGCTATAACGTAGATACAGAGTTTTCATATGAGATTAATGAACCTGAATACGTAGATGCCAGACATGTTGGTGCTGTTATTAGAGATTTATATAGAAATCACGAGTTTGATTTGGTTTATCTGGTTTATACAAGACCAGGTAAGGGTGGAGTTATGATTCCAGAGACCAAGCGTCTTGTACCTGTTGATTTGAAATCAGTATCATCACTTCTTGAAGATACAGATTTGGAACCTAATACAGATACATTAGCGGAGATTGAATATTATCCAAATCCAACGTTGGTTTTTGATTTCCTTGTAGATACTTATATTAACGCTATGATTTATGGCGCAATGGTTGAGTCCTATTCAAGTGAACAGACTTCAAGACTTCAGGCAATGGATAATGCTACAGAAAATGCCAGAGAGATGATGAAGAAACTTCAGCTTGAGAGTAATCGTGCCAGACAGGCTAAGATTACCAGTGAATTGACAGAGATAATTAACGGTGCCGAACAGGCAAACAATATTTAATAAAACTCAGTAAGAGGTGGCTTTATGGCTATAGGTAAAGTAGAACAGATAATCGGACCAGTAATCGATTGTAAATTTAATAAAGGTGAGGTCCCACATATAAACGATGCAGTTTGCATCAAGATGGGCAGCAACGTAGTTCTTGCCGAAGTCCTTCAGCAAAGAGGTGGAGGAGTTGTTCGCTGTGTTTCATTTAATCCTACTGAAGGTCTTATGAGAGGTCTGGATGCTGAGTCACTTGGATCTCCAATTAAGGTTCCTGTAGGTGAGAACATAATGGGAAGAATTTTCAATTGTACTGGTACACCTGTAGATGGTCTTGGTCCAATAAAGGGCGAAGATGAATGGCCTATTCATAGAGAAGCCCCTTCTTTTACCAGTCAGGCTCCAAATGAGTCAGTTCTTGAGACAGGTATTAAGGTAATTGACCTTCTTGTTCCTTTTGCAAAGGGTGGTAAGATTGGTTTGTTCGGAGGTGCTGGTGTAGGAAAGACAGTACTTATTCTCGAACTTATCCGTAATATTGCGTCTGAGCTCGGTGGTTATTCTGTATTTACTGGTGTAGGAGAGAGATCTCGTGAAGGTAATGACCTTTGGAATGAGATGAAGGAATCTGGCGTACTTGATAAGACTATCATGGTATTTGGACAGATGAATGAGACTTCTGGTTCACGTATGAGAGCACCACTTACTGGTCTTACAATGGCAGAATATCTTAGAGATGCCAAAAAGAAGGATGTACTCCTTTTTATTGATAATATTTACCGTTTTGTACAGGCTGGTTCTGAGGTATCAGCGCTTCTTGGACGTATTCCTTCTGCAGTAGGTTATCAGCCTACACTTTCTAACGAGGTAGGTCAGCTTCAGGAGAGAATTACTTCAACAAAGAATGGTTCTATTACTTCTATTCAGGCTGTATACGTTCCAGCAGATGACCTTACAGACCCTGCTCCTGCAACTACATTTGCGCACCTTGATGCAAATATTGTATTGTCAAGAAGTGTAGTAGAGTTAGGTATTTATCCTGCCGTTGATCCACTTGAATCTTCATCAAGAATTCTTACAGAGAATGTAGTTGGAAGTGAGCACTACCATGTTGCCAGAATGGTTCAGGAAACACTTCAGAGATATAAAGAACTTCAGGATATTATCGCTATCCTTGGTATGGAAGAGTTGTCAGAGGCAGATAGACAGACTGTATCAAGAGCACGTAAGGTACAGAGATTCTTGTCACAGCCTTTCTTTGTAACAGCTGATTCTACAGGATTTGCACCTAGATATGTTCCTATCGCGAAGACTGTTCAGGCCTTTGGTGAGATTATGAGTGGTTCTCTTGATCACATCCCAGAGCAGCACTTCTTTATGAAGGGTGATATTGATGATGTCATCGAATCATTCAAGAATTCTTCAAACTAATATTGGAGCATAAAAATGGCTGATGTAGTAACAAACAAAATTAAATTATCAATAGTTACGCCATATGGTAAGTTTTACGATGGCGAGGTTGATAGTGCCGTTATTCCAGTTGAAGATGGTGATTTGGGAATAATGGCTGGTCATTCTCCTGTTATTGTTGGTTTGGTTCCTGGAATCGGACATTATATTGTTTCTGGTGAGACTAAATATTTTGTTATTGCTGAAGGATATGCACAAGTTGAGAAAAATAGTATTCTTATTATCTGTGATTCTGCTGAGAGACCAGAAGACATAGTAGCGTATAGAACTGTAGATTCATATTTATATTTTTCTGATCTTCTTAAGTCTATTCCAAATTCAAAAGAGCTTGAAGCTGGTATTAAGCGTTCACTTGTTCGAATGAAGGCGATAGAGAGATTTGCAGATCAGGAGCGTAAGGATACATTAAAGCAGCTTAAGCTTGAGAATAATATTAAGTGATTTCTTTAGTTTTAAATTCAAAATCATAATTTCCGAATGAGAGTATTTGACCATTCTTTATCTCGTACTCCTTGTCGGGAATTATTTTTTTGTTTTCAATAAATGTTGTGTTTGATATTGATAGGTCCTTAAGAAGATAAATTCCATCTCTTATTGATATGCTTGCATGAAGTGGAGATATGTCGGAACTGTCTATTACAATATCGGACAAAAAGCAGTCAGAACCAATAGTAATGATATCTGAGATAAGAGATTTACGAATAAACTTTCCATCGATTTTTGATATCGAAGACAATATTGCATATTCAAAATCAAGATTATCGTTTTCTTTACCAAACAAAATGTCTGTTCGCATATCTGATGTCTCGGACTTTTTATTTATTAGCGAAGAGAAAAATGGTTTGATTCTTCCTATTGGTAGCGAGATAAGTACTGCTAATAAAGAAGAAGCCAAAATCATTATTCCAGTAGTTTTATTAATTCTGGAATAATTATATAAGCCAAGAGTTGTTATGAGCAATATACAAGTAAACTGTACAAACGGGTTATTTGTGTTACTGGAATATGCCGTATTGCTATGTTCGCTTTTTGAATCTGAAGATAACTTTTTTGCTACTTCAAGAAGTTTTTGTTCTTCGTTTTCTTTTATAAAGAACAGGATTGAATTTATCTCATCTTCAGATAGATATGGCTTTATGGTCTCATCATTAATGAAGTTTTCAAAGTTATTTCCTGACAAAGATGATAAATACATGTTAGAGGCTCCGGAGGTTTGTGGAATATAAATAAATCTAACAGTACTACTTTCTTCATCATAAAATATCCTAGTGACATCAATAAGCCAGTTATCTGGAGACAATAATAAATCCAATCCCTGAATAATATTTGTTAAAAGCTGGCCCATCATTTTTCTTACAATTTTAATAGCGGTTGACTGATTTTTTGTTTCTTTAACAAAATCAGAAATAGATATTAAATTAGATATATCATAAGACAGTTCAACAGAATTATTTGCTTCATAAGCATTCACGGTTACAGTGTTGTAATAAACAAATTTTTCAATTATTTCACCTGAATATCTGCTGAAGTGGTCTAGTGTAATTGTCTCTGTAAGAAAACAACCGTATGGTCCTTTTTTTAATTGCATATTATATCCCTTATTATTTAAACGAATTTGTTAAAAGCATCTTATTGTCCAAATGCATTAATGACTTTGGATGAGTCAAAACAGAATTGCATGACATTTCTTCCATATGACATAATGCCATCTCTGAACAGAAGAGCTAATCCTACAAGAACTGCGATGATGATAACAATCTCGACAGTTCCCATGCCTTTTTTGTTTTTTAGTGTTTTCATGTGAGTTCCTCCTTTCGTAAGTTATAAGCCAAGTGAAATAATTGCAGGTGTTATAGCAACCAGAAGTACAGCAACAAAATCCAAAGTCATAGGGAAGAGAAGAGCAAGAGATTCTCTTTCCTGTTTTTTTCTTGCTGCATTGCGGCACAGATTCCAGCATGATGAAGACTGAACTGAAAGTAAGTTCAGAACTTCCGAAGAACCAAGTCTTCCATATCGTGCGATAAGAAGGAAGGCCGCCTGTGCTTCAGGTATCTGAATATGTATCGACATTTGTTCAACGCTATCTGAGGCAGATTTGCCACTTAGTATCTGAGCTCTTAGATTATTAATCTCGTCACTAATAGCTGAGTCTTTATCAAATGCTTTGGCACAAATATTTATTGCTTTAGGAAGCTGCAAACCAGCTTCAAGAAGTGTCGTTATGAGGCAGATAAAAAGAGGAAGATTTCTCATAAGTTTTTCTCTTTTAAGTTCAAGTTCGCTATTTAGATCCCTGTTAAGAAGAAAGGCTAAAACTGGAAATGCCAGAATAGCAAACATTACATTTCTGTTTGTTGAATAAAGAATCAACGCTACTATTAGAAACCCAGAAACAGAAACTTTTAATAGTTTACGAAGGTATAGCTCATAAGCTTTACCTGCATCAAAATACAGTTCGTTAAAAGTATTATGTCTGTTAGTGATAAAGCTGGTAGGCAGTACTTTTTGAATGATAGATGTAAGTCTATATTTTTTGATTTCAATGTTCTGAGTCTTGCTACTCTCTTTAAGCTTCTTTTCAGAGTGGGACATAAACTTAAGAAGAAGGGCAACTGTAATAATGCATATTACAAATGCCACACCAAGAAGTATTGCTCCTTTTGTGTTCTGTTGTGCCTCGGCTATGAATTCACCGCTCATCTGATTTAACGAGAAAGTAATCGCAAAAGGCATCAGGCATAAAATCAGAGCCTCAGCATTTTTACCAGCATTATTTGCATTTATTTCATTTTGAACTGCATTTAAATCAGAAAGCATCTGACAGCTGCTTCTTAGGATTGTAAGTGAGCTGTTTCCAATTTTCCCTGAGATTCCAAGTGCATGGAATATAGGAATCGTCTGTGGGAATTTGATGTTTAAAGCAAAATTATTAAGCGCCTTTTCGAGTCCTATATGAATGCTTAAGTCGTTCTCGAGCTGGATAAGAGGTTTTATCAGGGGACATTTCTTTCCGAAAGTGTGTTCCAAAACTGGTCTAGCCATAGTAAGTGATTTTTCCATGGAATAGCCACTACTCACACTGGTGCATAATACCTGAAACAAAACCAATAATTGAGTTCTTAAGTGCTTGCTTCTTCCTTCGTATAGTTTATTTAGAAGTTCTTTCCATGGAAAAATACTTAGTGGAAAACAAAGAATCAGTCTGATGTTTTTGTTTATAATAAACATAGATGACAAACTATATATAACAAATGCCATTATTGGAAGAAGCCAGATGTTGATGGCGAGGAATGCTTCAAATGTTCCGTTATTTAGAAATTCCTTAACCGTAGTAGGTCGAGATTTCTTTAAGTTCTTCGATTGTAACTTTTCTTTCAAGATTACTGCCTCCCGTATTTAAGTAGAGATTTTTGAGTTTATAGTTAAGTCCCTGGTTGGGTAAAACAGTAGATATCTCATCTACATATCTTTTACCGTCTCTGCTTCTTGTAATATGTATTATTAAATCGATACCCATGGATATTTGAGATATAACGGCTTCATAGGGAAGAGAGGAACCAGCAATTACCATTCCAGTTAGTCTCTCGAGCATCTCGTGACAGGAATTAGCATGTCCGGTACACATTGATCCCGGGTGACCCGTATTAAGAGCGTGCATCATATCAGCACTTTCTTTTCCTCGAACTTCTCCTACGATTATTCGATCGGGTCTCATTCTTAAGGCAGCCTTAATCATGTCGCCAATACTTATCTCACCACTTCCATCAGGGCCAGGAAGTCTGGCCTCTAATCTGACGAGATTTTTAATTCCCTGAAGACTTAGTTCTGCTGAATCTTCAATGGTTATTACTCGTTCGTCAGTAGGAATGAAGCTGGACAATGTGTTTAAAAATGTGGTTTTGCCACTTCCAGTACCACCGCACAAAAATATCGTTTTGCGATTTTTTACGCATTCACTTAGAAATCTTGCAGCTTCCTCGCTTATAAAGCCTGTCCTTATTAGTGAGACAATATCGTGAGAGATTCCAGTGAATTTACGTATGGTTAGAATAGGTCCGTCAGGTGCTATTGGTGGAAGAACTGCATTTGCTCTTGAGCCATCAGGAAGTCTTAAATCAGATATAGGATTTGCTTCGTTCAATGGCCTGTTACGATTAGCAAAAAAGCAGGAAATAACTGTTTGAAGAGATTCTGCATCACTAAAATGAATATCTGACTGATAGAGTTTTCCAGCTCGTTCATAAAAGATATTATCAGGACCATTAACCATGATTTCAGTAATTGAACTGTCTTCCATCATTGGCTCTATGACATCTAGTCTTCTAAGTCTGTTAAAAATGCTTGAAGCAAGTTCCATTTTGTACTCCAGAGAAAGATTGTAATCTCGAAGTTCTTCACTAACTATGTCAGATATTATGCTTCTAATTTTGTCGTCATCTGGCTCACATTCGTTTTTTATTGCATCCAAAACAAAATAGGTAAGCCTTTCTTTGATCTTATCTAAGTTATCGTTATTCATTTTTCTATTCCTTGATTTTAAATGTGTTCGATTATAAATTCTGTATCGCTATTTATTGATTTTTTGATACTCCCGATTTCTTCGTTTACCAGGTTTAAATTGAGTGAATTATTTGAAGGCAGTAATATTACTATTTTTGTAGCTTTCTGCGCCAACATTTTTGCTTCACTTCGCCTAAAATCCTGAACGACTGCTAAAGCTTTCAGTGGGATCTGGGAAGTCACCGTAAGCTTCTTTATCCGCTCTAATAAATCAAGCAGCAAGTCAAATTTGTAGTTAAAAATCTCATCCCCTGAATCAAATGGACCAGGGTTAAGAAACCCAAGATTATCCATTATGCAGTAATCAAGAGGATTAATTATATCTATCCCATTTTCATCTATTGTCTGCATTAATTTACTGAAACTTCCATTCTCTGGAGTCTTTTTATCAAACGCTTCCAGTGAGGGCGAACAAAAAGTTGTAAGTGGCCATTTATAATCTGACATCAGATTAAGTCTGATGGTTAATTCATCTTGTAATTCACTTCTATGTTCTGATATATACTGTTCGCGTTTTTCAACAGAAGTATATGCAAAAAGCATTATAAGATTACTTCTATGCGGACTATAGATATCGTTACTAACTGGATTTGATTTATCGACAAGAGAGAGGTTTGCCTTGAGCTGATTTACAATCTGAGAGAATAACACTATATCTTCGTTGTTAATGGACATTAGGGGGTAAAAGGAGCAGAAGCGATTATCTCCTAGTAGTAGATTCAGTTCAGACTTTAATTTTTCTTCGCGAAAAGTATTATCATAAACGATATGAATATTATCTGATAAAAGTATTACCTCATCTTTCATGTTCTTAATGTCCTGAAGTGACGAAGTAGATACAATATATACAGATGAAAACAGGAATTTAAGTCTGCTTTTGCAAGCTTCCTTTATGTATTCATCCTGTGACAGGATAATAATTGATGATGTCATTTTGTGGCCTCCTTTCTGTAATTTGTTCGCCTCGTTTGGAGCTGTTTTTATTGTAAGCCATTCGAGCTTTCAAAAAAAAGTACAAAAGTTCGACAAATTACGACAAATTACGACAAAAACGACACATAAAACGACAAAGTTCATCATTAATAACTTTGACAGTTAGAAGTGAGAATGCTACAATTATTGGTTGTAAATTAGCTTTTCGCAAATGGAAAAAAATATATACGGAGGTCCGTTATGAGAAACAGAGAAGGAAAATGGTTGTTTACTTCCGAATCAGTTACAGAGGGTCATCCTGATAAGGTATGTGATCAGATTTCAGACGCTATTTTGGACGCTATTATTGCACAGGATCCAAAGGCTCGTGTTGCCTGTGAGACATGCTGTACTACAGGTATGGTACTTGTTATGGGTGAGATTACTACATCTGCCTATGTTGATATTCCTACTATCGTAAGAGGTAAGATTAAGGATATCGGATATGATGGAAAAGATTCAGGTTTTGATTATAAGACCTGTGCAGTTCTTACTTCAATTGATGAGCAGTCACCTGATATTGCAATGGGTGTAGATAAGTCATATGAAGCAAAGAAGGGTGAAGCTGATCCTTATGATATAGGTGCTGGTGACCAGGGTATGATGTTTGGTTATGCAAACGACGATACTCCTGAGTTTATGCCACTTCCAATTTCACTCGCTCAGAAGCTTACAAAGAAGCTCGCTGATGTAAGAAAGGAAGGCCTTGTTGATTATTTGAGACCAGATGGTAAGAGCCAGGTTACAGTTGAGTATGATGGAAATACTGTAAAGAGAATTGACGCTATCGTTATTTCTACTCAGCATAGTCCTGAGGTATCACAGGAGGAGCTTGCTAAGTTCATTACTGATGAGGTAATTATGCCAATTATTCCAGCTGAACTTATCGATGCTGATACTAAGATTTATGTTAACCCAACAGGAAGATTCGTTGTTGGTGGTCCTCAGGGTGACTCAGGCCTTACAGGTCGTAAGATTATCGTTGATACATATGGTGGATTTGGCCGTCACGGTGGTGGAGCTTTCTCAGGAAAGGATCCAACGAAGGTTGACCGTTCTGCTGCTTATGCTGCAAGATATCTTGCTAAGAATATTGTTGCCTCTGGCCTTGCAAAAGAGTGCGAGATTCAGCTTGCATACGCTATCGGTGTAGCTAAGCCTGTATCAGTAATGGTAGAGACTTTTGGTACTGGTGTTATCCCAGACGCTAAAATCTCTGAGATTGTTTGCAATAACTTTGATTTGCGTCCACTTGCAATCATTGAGAATCTTAATCTTAGAACACCTATCTTCTCAAATACAGCTTCTTATGGTCACTTTGGCCGTGATGATGCTGGATTCCCATGGGAGAAGACAGATCTTGCAGACAAACTTCGTAAAGATGCTAATATTTAATTTAAGATAATCACAGAAGACTACCTTTGACAGAAATGTTGAAGGTAGTTTTTTTCTGGTCAAAAAATGGTACATTTTAATCTTTTTTTCTTTTCGTAAAATGGTATAACTTTGGTAAACTGTATGTACTATTTTATGAAGGAGTATCAGATGGCATCAATTGAGACAGTAGTATCCAGATGTGAGCGTGTCGTTTTTAATAAGGGCAACTTCTATATCTTCTACACAGAAGATGGTTTTTCTGTAAAAGGGAATTCCAATGAGGATATTACGCCAGGAATTAAATATGAGATGGATGGCAAGTGGAGTGAATATAATGGAACTCCACAGCTTACTGCTACGAGAATTGAAGCTGTCAAAGATAATGAATTCAAGCTGACATTGATTTCTGATTTTCTAGTTAATTACATCAAAGGTGTTGGCGAGAAGACTGCTATGAAGCTTGCTGAGACATATGGTGAGAGTGTTCTTGATGTTCTTTTAAGAGGCGATGAAGAGGAGATAAAAAAGTCTAAGGCTCTGACACGTAAGAAGATGAATGAGATAAAGGATTTTATCGAGGAATATGAAGAACTTCTTTATGAGCAGTTTCAGTATAGAATGCTGGGGATCCCTTTTGGTGCTATTGATAAGATAACTGAAATATATGAGATAAAGTTTGATCAGGTAACAAAGAATCCTTTCATTCTTATGAGGGTTGAAGGAATAGGTTTTGATTTATGTGAGAGCATATTTGAGAAGTTTGAACTTGATGTTTATTCAATTGACAGATTTATGGGTGCAATTGAGACGACACTTCTTAAACTTCATTTGGATACGGGTAATTCGTATTTTGATTATCAGGAACTCAATAATGAAGTATTTAAACTTCTATTTGACCGACATGAATGTAAAAGTGAAGAGTATCTGAAGAGTTTTTTCGCTGCGGTTGATCGCCTTATAGATATCAAAAAGGTCGTAGTATACACTTTCGTAAATAATAAAGTAATGCCAGTCAAGATTAATGTTGAAGGGGCAAGAGTAGCTCTCTCAAGATTTACCAAAACTGAGATAGATATTAAGCGCCAGGTGTATGGCTTTATTAATGCACTCAAAATTGATTTTGATTTAAACAGAGCAGAACAGAAGATTGATGTATTGTCTTCTCTTAATAATATTGAGCTTGATCCAAAGCAAAGAGAGGCTCTTCTTATGTGCATGAATGAGCCTTTATCGATTATTACAGGCGGTCCAGGAACAGGTAAGACAACTATAATGGGACTTCTTGCGCAGCATTTTAAGAAGGAGAATATTAAATGTGTTTTTTGTGCTCCAACAGGACGTGCTGCAAAAAGACTGTCTGAATCTATTGATGACAAGGCATATACAATTCATCGTCTGTTAGGAATTAACAGAAGTGATGAGGATTCTCAGGTTGAATACTGCTCCAAGAATCATTTGGATCCAATTGATGCCAGAGTAGTTGTAGTAGATGAGATGAGTATGGTGGATATGGAGATTTTTATACTTCTTCTTGATGCCATAGCTTCTGGCTCGTCTTTGATTCTGGTAGGAGATCCAAACCAGCTTCCTTCAGTAGGACCTGGTAATATTCTGAAGGATTTGCTAAGTTACGATAAGGTTCCTAAGATTGAACTCTCATATATATTTAGACAAAGTGGGGAGTCCTTGATTGCGACCAATGCATACAGGATTCTTGCCAAAGAGCAGCTTAAGTCAGATGATAAGGAGTTTATTGTTAAAGACTTTGACGATGAAGAGCAGGCACAGTGCTATATAAGAGATTTGTATATGGAGGTATATACAAAGAGTGAAGATGCCGTTATTTTATCTCCTACCAAGCAAAATTTTCTTGGAACTATGAGACTTAATGAGTATTTACAAAGTAATGTTATCACTGATGATGAAGGTTTTAGAGTCCGTTCAAATCTGACGCTTCACAAAGGCGACAGAGTAATGCAGATTAAAAATGACTATCAGATTGAATATGAGCAGAGTGATTCTCCTGATGGTCTTGGAAAGGGTGTATATAACGGTGAGTTGGGAGAAGTAGTCGAGGCAGATGAGGACGAAGAATATGTTCTTATTAGATTCGATGACGGTAAAATTGTTCCTTATACCAAACCTCAGCTCGAGAATATTGAATTATCCTATGCTATGACTGTACATAAGGCTCAGGGTTGTGAGTTTGATGTAGTAATTCTTGTTTTGGGAAGAATTAATTATATGCTGTCAAACTGGAAGATTCTTTATACCGCTATTACCAGAGCGAAGAAGAAACTGGTAATAGTAAACTTTGGCGACCGTGTAAATAAGATGATTATGTCTGATAAGGACTATGGAAGGAAGACGTCACTTCTTGATTTTCTGAATACAGGTAAGGCTTCTGGCGGTGATAAGGCGTGATAAGTAAAGAAATCTCTGTAGTTTTAAGTGATGCAATAGAATTAATCATTCCACAAAGATGTATTATTTGTGGTGCTGGTACAGCAGGGTCTTCTTATAAGTCTCTTACAAGATGCTATGACAGTGTAGTTAGGATTAGAGAAGACTATAATCAGAGAAGTTCGAGATTAAGTCTGTGCCGAAAATGTCTTTTGGATTTAGTTCGAATAGAAGATATAGACAGATGGAATTTTTGTCTTTCCAATCCTGTTCCTAATGATCCTTATCCTGAACTTCCACTTTATATAGGTTTTTCCTATGAAGGAATAATGCGAAGAATCGTTACTAATCTTAAATTCAGAGGGAAATTTGAGTGTGGTTTTTTACTTGGACTTCTTCTTGGTAAGTGCCTCAAAGAAGACGGGGTAGAAGTAGATATGATTGTGCCAGTTCCTCTACACGGAAAAAGACTTAAGGAGAGAGGATATAATCAGGCAGAATTAATAGCATATACAGTAGGTAAGATGTTAGAAAAACCTGTTATAAATGATCTTCTTTCCCGAAAAGTCTATACTTCAAAACAGTCAGAATTAAGAGATGTTAATGACAGAATATCAAATATCAAAGACGCTTTTGAGGTTAATAAGGACTGGGACTTATCCAGTAGTACAGTTTTACTAGTTGATGATGTTGCTACTACAGGGTTTACAATGCATGAGGCAGCCTCCAGTTTGCTTGATTCTGGCTGCAAAAAAGTTCTTTGCTGTGCGGCATCAGGTAACAGACTAATTAAAAATGCTGATAGATTTTAAGTATACTTTGTTTCATATATTAGTTTGAAAAATATTATATTTAATTTATAATAGGTGTACCTGGGATGGAGGGCTCTATTTTGAACCTTCATGACATTAATAGGAATTCGGGTCAGTTAGCGTAGATCAGGCCTGCTTCGACTGGAAGATTGAAATTAATTGCAGAATACCGCCCTGGCGAAGTTCAGGTGTCAAACGGGGTTTTTCATCTTAGGCTTTTATCTTAAATATTTTGAGTGGTTATAAAATGGGTTTATTAGGTGATGCTAAGAAAATTGCTTCCAGAGATCCGGCTGCAAGAAGTGTAGTCGGTGTTATTTTGTTATATCCTGGTTTTCATGCACTTGTTTACCATAAGATTAGCCACTTTTTCTATAAATTAGGTCTCAAAGGAATTGCACGCTTTAGTTCACAGATTGCTAGATTCTGGACTGGCATTGAGATTCATCCAGGTGCTCAGATTGGTGACGGGCTTTTTATTGATCACGGTATGGGCGTAGTTATTGGTGAGACTGCAATTATTGGTAATGACTGTACAATTTATCATGGTGTTACTCTCGGAGGTAGAGGACATGATAAATCTCATAAAAGACATCCTACTTTGGAGGATAATGTACTTGTTGGTGCTGGTGCCAAGATTCTTGGTAATGTCGTAATAGGTGAGAACTCAAATATTGGTGCAAATGCAGTAATACTTTATGATGTTCCAAAGAATTCTACGGTAGTTGGTGTTCCAGGTAAGGTTGTTAAGAAGGATGGACAAAAGCCAGATAAGTCTCATGCAGTTGAACTTGATCATGCGGCTATCCCAGACCCTCTTGAACAGGAAGTATGCATGCTTAATAAGCGTGTACATGAACTTGAGAAACTTATGAAGTTAACTCTTGAGGATCAGAAAGACGATCGATGTTGTGACAAAACTTCAGAAGAAACCTTAAAATAAGACATTAATTTAATTTTGATTAGGAGATTATTATGAAGATTTTTAACACAATGACAAGATATAAAGAAGACTTTAAATCAATTACTGAAGGTCACGTAAAGATGTATGCCTGCGGTCCTACAGTATATAACTATTTCCACCTTGGTAATGCAAGACCGTTCGTTACTTTTGATACTTTAAGAAGATATCTTGAGTACATTGGTTATGAGGTTGAATTCTGCCAGAACTTTACTGATATTGACGATAAGATGATTAATCGTGCTAATGAAGAAGGCGTTACAGTAGAAGAGATTGCTGACAGATATATTAAAGAATACTACGTTGATGCTGATGGTCTTAATGTAAAGAGACCTACATATCAGCCACGTGCTACAAAGAGTATTGATGCTATCGTTGATCTCGTAAGTACTCTTATGGATAAGGGTTATGCTTATGTAATTGAAGGTGATGGCGTTTATTATGACGTTACAAAATTTAAGGATTACGGTAAGCTTTCACACTATAAGCTTGAGGATCTTGTAGCTGGCGGTGGTGAGCGTAAGGCTTCATATGAAGGTAAGAAGAATCCAGGTGATTTTGCAATCTGGAAGTTCAAGAAAGAAGGAGAGCCATTCTGGCCATCTCCATGGGGAGATGGAAGACCAGGCTGGCATATTGAGTGCTCTGCCATGAATAAGCAGTATCTTGGAGATACTATTGATATTCACGGTGGTGGACAGGATTTGATTTTCCCACATCATGAGAATGAGATTGCTCAGAGTGAGGCTGCAAATGGTTGCTGCTTTGCAAATTACTGGGTTCATAATGCATTTGTAAATGTTGATGGTGAGAAGATGAGTAAGTCACTCGGTAATTTCTTTACAATCAGAGATATTGCTGAGCATTTCCCATATGCAGTAATCAGATTCTTTATTCTTTCTGGTCACTACAGAATGCCAATCAACTTCTCAGATACACTTCTTAAGTCAGCTCAAAATGGTCTTGAGAGAATTGCAACTTGTGCTGATACAGCAAAACTTACTCTTGAGAAGAAGACTCTTGATGCATCTAAAATAGATTCT
The DNA here is from genome assembly GCA_024403775.1 of Clostridia bacterium. Taxonomy (GTDB): domain Bacteria; phylum Bacillota; class Clostridia; order Saccharofermentanales; family Saccharofermentanaceae; genus Saccharofermentans. Next base: position 67,035 of record JAKSRE010000005.1, read on the forward strand.
GAAGCTGATGAAGCATTGAAGAAGTCAGTAGAGAATGCTCATACAAGCTTTGTTAATCACATGGATGATGACCTTAATACTGCTGATGCTATTACAGATATCTTTAATCTTGTTAAGGATATTAATGTTGCAGTTAAGAATCTTAATGTTTCAGAAGAGACACTTAAGAAGGCTTACGATATGCTTGTTGAGCTTACAGATGTTCTTGGTATCGACTTGGATTATGCAAAGGATGATATTCCAGAGGAAGTAATGAAGCTCGTAAACGAGAGAGTGGAAGCAAAGAAGAATAAAGATTTTGCAACAGCTGATGCACTCCGTAACAAAGTAACCGAGTTAGGTTATGCTATTAAGGATACACCTAATGGTCCTCAGGTAAGTAAGATATGATAATACCTTTTGTTAATTCTGATTTAAGAGAGATATCTACTTCTACGCTTGCTTATATAGGTGATGCGGTATATGAACTTTATGCCCGCTGCCATGTAGCTTCAAAGTGTATAAGTAAGTCTGGACTTATGCATCGTATGGCTGTTAAGTATGTAAGTGCTGGAGCACAGGCAAAAGTAGTAAGACTTCTTCAGGATGAATTAACGACCGAAGAAATGTCATATTATAAAAGAGGCAGAAATTCTAATCCTGGTTCCATGGCAAAGAATGCTTCGCCAGATGATTACAGATGTGCTACTGGTTTTGAAGCACTGATAGGCTTTTTGTTTCTGGACAATAAAACAGAACGTATGGAATTCATTATGAATAAAGCTTTTGCTATTCTGGACGATGAGACATGGAATTTTGACGATATCCTTCCAGAAGAGTTAGTATAACGGAGATTAATTATGGATAACGGACACGGAAGAGGAAACTCCAAGAGAGAATTTAAGAAGAATGGAGATCGTTCTTTTTCAGGTAACAGAAACGGCAGAAGTTTTTCTAGAGATGACAGAAAGACCAGAGCTCGTGCCGTTCGTGTTGATAATAAAGACGAGCGAATCGATAGTGACAACTACGATGAGAATGCTTCTATTTCAGATAATCAACCAACAAATGACAGACTTGAAGGTAAAAATGCTGTTACTGAAGCATTTAATGCTGGAAGAGAGATTAATAAAATATGGATATTAAAGCCTAGTGATAATTCGAAGCTTGAGCATGGTCTTTATAAGCTTTTGTGTATGGCTCAGGAAAAGAAGATTGTTGTAAATCACGTTCCAAGACAGACTCTTGACAGAATGAGTCAGACACATAATCACCAGGGTATTATTGCACAGGTTGCAAGTCATGAATATTCAGATGTTACCGATATGATTAATAATGCCAGAGTTAAGGGGCATGAGCCTTTATTTATCGTTCTTGATGAACTTAAAGATTCATATAATCTTGGTTCAATTTTAAGAATAGCAGATAGTGCTGGTGTAGATGGTATACTTATACCAAAGCACAGATCAATCGGTCTTGATTCCGTGGTTGCAAAGGCATCTGCTGGTGCAATAGAGTATGTTCCTGTTGCAAGAGTAACTAATCTTACGCAGACTCTTAATGAACTGAAAGAACAGGGGTTCTGGGTAATGGGTACTGATGCAGAAGCTGAAGTTGATTATGATAAGGCAGATTATTCAGGAGCTCTAGCGATAATCATTGGCAGTGAAGGAGAGGGAATGCGTAATACAATTAAGAATTGTTGTGACTATCTTATCTCTATTCCAATGGTTGGACATGTTAATAGTCTTAATGCAGCTGTTGCTGGTGGTATTATTGTATATGAAGCGGTAAGACAGCGCAGAAGCAAAGGTTAATTTATAGAAGACAGGTAAGTAATGACACATAACATAAGAACGCCAAAATCAATATTTACTTTGTTAATAGCAATAAGTATGTTACTTGTGCTTTCTTCTTGTTCTGTCTTTAATAGTTTTACAACAAGTATTGAGCCTGATAATTCTATAGTTTCTGAAGCAGAATTAGTAAGACTTCTGGTAAATTCAATTAATTCTCCATCGTCTTCTTCTGAATTATATTTTGATATTCCTGAACATCAGAGAAGTGGAGTATCTTATTCTGATTATGCTTTGTATATTGAGGCTTTATCTTCTATGTCAAAGCGTGTAGGAGAAGTTTCTTCTTATAGATTTTTGCGTGGAGAGGAAAAGACTGCATTTTATCAGCAGTTACTTGCTGACAGTGGATTAACTTCTGAACAACTCAGAGCCTATGGCGATATCGACATCATTGAATTAATGTATGATGATTCTGAAGACATTAATTATATCTTCGTAAATACTGATGAAGATAAAAGAGCATATCTTTCTGCTGATTGGATTAAGCAGACCAATCGTCTGTATTCTTATATCAATTTGTATTATAACGAGATTTCAAAGAGAAATATCGAGGGGTTTGAGTCTTCTATTGAGGTTGGATATAGTGATGAGATTTCAAGTCACCGCGTTATTTCTTCACGCGCAGAGAGAATCATTGATTATTACTTTGTTAATGTAAGAGATGTGTTAAAGGCGTATGACCTTGTATCTATTTCTCCTGTATGTGCTAAAGTCTCATTCCCGGATTTTCTCGTAAAAGACAATGATGTATCTGTTGACAGACTAGTTGTATTTACTCAGCGTGATGAAGTAATTAAAAATAATGATATTGTTCCAGTAGAGACAGATATTACTCAGTTTATTTTGTTTAAGCCAACTGTAAGTTCACCTTTATTAAGAATTGGAAATAACTATACATCAAACAGCGTAGTAAATCAGATCGGAAGACCAATGCATAAAACCTATTCTGATGAGGTGCTTGATACAAGAGTGAATAGCAATGGTGAGATAGAAGAGAAGCACAAAATAATTTATAACTACCATGGCTTGAGACTTATCTTCGAGGGTTACTTTACTGATGTTGATAACTGGGTATGGGATGGCGAACTTTGTGCGATAAAGATTACTGATGAATGTGATTTTGTATTAGGAAATGGCATCAGATATGGAATGTCAGAAGAGGAACTTTTAACGATTTATCCTTTCCTTGAACTATATGACTATCACATTTCTTATTCGTCATTAAATGCTAACTATACAATTGATTTTACATTGGACAGCGATTCACACGTCGAGTCAATTGTAGCTCAGATAGACTGATAATAAGATTTAATTATTCAATGCATTTGTTTTTAAGTTCATCAATTTCTTCCTCGCTCATTCCATTCTGAGTGAGGAAGTTTTTTATATCTCCGGAATAAGTACGATCTATATAGTCCAGAAAGATTTCCATATTTATCTTATCCGAACGCATAGTATGTTTAAGATCATCTGGCTTAGTTAATTCAAGAGCGTGAAGGAAATCATATTTATATTCATAGGATACTTTGTAGTTAGTTATAATATCTTCTCTTGAAGCACCAGCAATAAGGTATAGAATAGCTGCTATTACACCTGTTCTGTCTTTACCATGAGCGCAGTGAAAAAGGCCAATAGCAGGTTCATCTTTAAGGATTCTGAGAATTTCAACAATCTTGTGAGGGAGCTTCTGAAGAAGTGTAATGTAGAAATCACCAAGGAAATGTGTTTTTAAGAAAACCATAGTCTCATTCTCAAGAGAATCAGGGTCTCCTACAAAAAGAGAACAAGGGTGAAAATTAACTTCTGGCCTATTAATCATTGGATTACCATAATTACTGATTTCTTCATCGGATCTTAAATCGATAACACACTTAACTCCATAATTAATCAGGGCATCAACCTGAAGAGTAGTTAAATCAGAAAGAGAATCAGTTCTTAGAAAAACATTTCTTTTAAATGTGTGGCCATCCTTTAATGGCATACCACCAAGATCTCTACTATTGTCTAGTCCGTCAAAAAAAATTCTCTGATCATCTGGATTATAATTACTCATGTTTTCCCTCGTTTAATTAGAATACAGATACGATTATATATTTATCGAAGAATAAATTAAAGACAAAATGAAAAAATAGTGTTGACAACCAATAAAAACAGTAATATTATATTTGAGCACTCGGAAACGAGTAATATGCGCCTGTAGCTCAACTGGATAGAGTGTCTGACTACGGATCAGAAGGTTGTGGATTCGATCTCTGCCAGGCGCGCCAACAAGGTCTGATAAAGTTTATCAGACCTTTTCATTTGTAAAAAACTTGACTGAACTAGATATGTATTGCAAAAACTAGACGTTTTGTGATACAATTCATTTTCGGTTAATTGTATATAATTATTGTATATAAATTTACGTATAAATACATTTTTTGGAGGAATACAAAATGTCTACAATCGAGAAGAAAGACAAAAACCAGGTTGTTATTTCTTTAACAGCTACAAAAGAAGAGTTCAATACTGCTTTGAAGGCTTCTTATGAGAAGAACAAGAATAAGTTCCAGGTTCCTGGATTCAGAAAGGGTAAGGTTCCTTATCAGTTAGTTGTTAAGTACTACGGTGAAGGCGTTTTGTATGATGATGCAATCGATGCAATTGCAAACAAGTCATACGTTGAGGCAGTTAAGGAGCATAACCTTGAAGTAGTATCAAGACCTAGCCTTGATATCCAGTCAATTGACGATGAGGGTATGAAGTACACAATCGAAGTTACAGTAGCTCCAGAGGTTAAGCTTGGTCAGTATGAGGGCGTTGAGGTTCCTTATTCTGTTAAGAAGATTACTGACGAGTCAGTTCAGGAAGAGCTTACAAGAATGGCTAAGAGAAATTCTTCAATTGAAGAGGTTGATCGTCCAGTTGAGAATGGTGATACAGCAGTTATCGATTACGAAGGATTTAAGGATGGCGTAGCTTTTGAAGGCGGTAAGGGCGAGGCTTACTCACTCAAGATTGGTTCAAACAGTTTTATCCCAGGTTTTGAGGAGCAGCTCATTGGTCACAGTGCTGGTGAAGAGTTCCCAATCAATGTAACATTCCCAGAGGAGTATCACGCTGAGGAGCTCAAGGGCGCTGAGGTTACATTCAACATTAAGATTCATACAGTAAAGGCTGAGAATATGCCAGCTATCGATGATGAGTTCGCTAAGGATGTATCTGAGTTTGATACACTTGATGAGCTCAAGGCTGATATCAGAAGAAGCCAGGAAGAGAAGGCTGCTTCAAATGCAGAGAACGTATTCCAGAATGAGGTTATCCGTGTTGTTGGTGAGAACGCTGAGATTGATATCCCAGAGTGCATGATTGATACAGAAGTTGAGAACATGGTTCAGGATCAGGCTTCAAGAATGAGCCAGCAGGGTATTGAGCTTGATATGTATCTTAAGTATCTTGGTCAGACAAGAGAAGAGTTTGCTGATTCAATGAGACCAATGGCTTCAATGAGAGTAAGATCAAATCTTGTTATCAAGGCTGTTTCTGAGGACCTTAAGATTGAGGCTACAGCTGAGGATTATGATAAGGAACTTCAGACAATGGCTGATGCTTACAAGATGAGCAAGGAAGATATCGCTAAGGCTCTTGGTGAAGATAATTCATTCGTTAAGGAGTCAATCATTGGCCGTAAGACAGTTGAGTACCTTACATCAAAGGCTGTTAAGAAGGAAGTTGAGTACGGTAGTGAGGCTGCTGAGGAGAAGAAGCCAGCTAAGAAGACAACAAAGAAGTCTACAAAGAAGGCTGAAGAGGCTCCAGCTGAGGATGCTACAGAAGAGAAGAAGCCAGCTAAGAAGACAACAAAGAAGTCTACAAAGAAGACTGAAGAGGCTCCAGCTGAGTAATTCACTTATTTAGTTTATTTTATTTATGTTAAATTAATCGCCCAGTTTTGTTAAATTTTAACTGGGCGGTTTATTTTTTTTATAATTATGTTTATAATTCATCTTGAAATATCTCGTATATTTAAGTTTATTTAGGAGTATTATATGGCAAATATTAGGAACAATTCAGTTTTGTCATGTTCTTTTTGCGGTAAAAGTGAGTATGATGTACCACGCTTGTTTGGTGGTGTAAATTGCTATATCTGTATTGAATGCATTCGTACAGCTTACAATATCGTTAATGAAGAGACTAGACTTCATAAGGCGGAGAGTATAAGAAGTGGTAAGCGTAATAAGCTTATTACTCCTCATAAGATAAAAGAGTCACTTGATGAGTATGTTATAGGACAGGATGAGGCAAAGATTGCTTTGTCAGTTGCTGTATATAATCACTATAAGAGAATTTACGCAGATGACTCAGATGATTTAGAGCTCAATAAGAGTAACATTCTTCTTCTTGGACCTACTGGTTCTGGTAAGACTCTTCTTGCACAGACATTGGCTAGAATTCTTGATGTTCCATTCGCAGTTGCAGATGCTACATCACTTACTGAAGCTGGTTATGTAGGTGAGGATGTTGAGAATATTCTCTTAAAACTGATTATTGCTGCTGATTACAATATTGATGCAGCTGAGCAGGGTATTATCTATATTGATGAGATTGATAAGATTACAAAGAAGGGCGAGAACGTATCAATTACACGTGATGTAAGTGGTGAGGGCGTACAGCAGGCACTTCTTAAGATTATTGAAGGTACAGTTGCTTCTGTTCCTCCTAAGGGTGGACGTAAGCATCCAAATGAGGAATGTATCACTATTGATACATCAAATATCCTCTTTATCTGTGGTGGTGCTTTTGATGGTCTTGAGGATATTATTAGTTCTCGTATTGCTAATAAGCAGTATGGATTTGGTGCAGATATCCCATCTAAGATTGAGAAATATAGTGGTGCAAACTTTAGCAAGGTTACACCTCAGGATCTTACAAAATTTGGACTTATTCCAGAATTTATTGGTCGTGTACCTGTAACAGTATCACTTGATAAGCTTGATGAAGAAGCTTTGAAGGTTATTCTTACACAGCCAAAGAACGCTCTTATTAAGCAGTATGTTAAACTTCTTAGTATGGATGGCGTTGAACTTGAATTCACTGATGATGCTATTGAGGCAATTGCAGCAAAGGCTATTGAGCAGAAGACTGGTGCTCGTGGATTAAGATCAATTGTTGAAGCTACAATGAGAGATACAATGTTTAACGTTCCTTCTCATAAGGATGTATACAAGTGTATTGTTGATGCTGAATGTATTAATGATAACAAGCAGCCAACACTTTTGTATAAGACAAAGGAAGTTAAGACAGTAGATGATGACAGTATTACTAAGACACCTAGAAAGAAAGATACTGATATCTCTGCAAGTTAATTAAACTGATTTTTTAAGGGTTGTACTTTAAGTTCAACCCTTTTATTTTGAGGCAAAAGCATAAGGAGGATTTTATGGCAGAATCTTTTTATATTTGTTTGGATATTGGCGGAACTAAGGTTCTTGGAGCGATTTTTAATTCCAAGAAAGAAATAGTATACAGACTTAAGAAAAAAACTAAGTCAGCAGGCGATTCTTCTCAGAATATCGAAGATCTCATTATAAGCGTTGTTGATGAGATGATTGTTGGTGCAGAGATTAACAAAAAGCAGGTAGTAGCTATTGCAGCTGGGGCACCAGGTGTTATTAATCAGGAAGAGGGGATTGTTTTATTCTCACCTAATCTTCCTTGGCGCAACTATAATATCAAAAAGCCAATAGAGGAGAAGTTTGGAGTTCCTTTCTATATTGGAAATGATGTAAATGTAGGTGTTCTTGGTGAGTATAAGTACGGTGCAGGAAAGGGCTACAAGAATGTAGTTGGTCTTTTTGTTGGAACAGGTATGGGCGGCGGACTTATCCTGGATGGAAAGCTTTATACTGGACATCAGTTTAAGGGGGCGGAACTTGGTCACATGGTTTTAAATTCTGAAGGCCCTCGTTGTAACTGCGGCCAGAGAGGATGCCTTGAAGCTTTTTCCAGTAAGCAGGGAATTAGTGATTATATAAGACAGCAGACAGAGCGTGGAAGAGAGTCTTTGATGGCGGAAGCAGTAAAGGGTGGAATATTTAAATCCAAGCTTCTTAAAGCTGCTCTTGAGGCGAATGATAAAGTTTCTGTAGAGGCAGTTGAGAGAGCATGTCATTATCTTGCAGTTGCGACAGGAAATCTTATTAATATCTTTAGTCCTGAAGTAGTTATCTATGGCGGCGGAGTTGTAGAAGCCTGCGGTAATTCATTCCTGCCACTTATCCTAAAAGATGTTGATAAGTACTGTATGCCATCAATCAGAGATACAGTTGAGATAAGAAATGCTGCCTTAGGTGATGATTCTATCTTATATGGAGCTCTCTCGATGATTCTCGAAAAAGATAATTAATAGTTTTTTTATTTTCAATCATACCGTATTAGAACATTCATATCTGATACGGTATTTTTTATTTAAAATATGGATATTTTATACATTTGCATTTTTGCCATAAATGGGTGATAATATGTTGTTATATTTTAGATTAAGATAAGGAAGGTGTTCTGTATGAATATTGAGCATATCAATAAAGCATTTGAACCAAATGAAGCAGAGCCGAGATTATACAGCGGCTGGACAGAAAAGGGATATTTTAAGCCTGACATGACAGAGGGCAAGGAACCTTTCTGCGTGGTCATGCCACCTCCAAACATCACTGGTCAGCTCCACATGGGTCATGCACTTGATAATACATTGCAGGACATTTTGATTAGATATAAGAGAATGAAAGGTTACTCAACACTTTGGGTACCTGGTACTGACCATGCTTCTATTGCTACAGAGGCTAAGATTGTTGAGCAGATGCGTAAGGAAGGCATCTTTAAGGAAGATATCGGTCGTGAGAAGTTCCTTGAGAGAGCTTGGGCTTGGAAGGAGCAGTACGGCGGACGTATTGTTGAGCAGCTTAAGAAGATGGGTTCATCATGTGACTGGTCACATGAGAGATTTACAATGGATGAAGGCTGTACTGAAGCAGTAAAGGAAGTATTTGTTAAGTACTATAATCAGGGCTTGATTTACAGAGGTGAGAGAATCATTAACTGGTGTCCTCACTGTCTTACATCTATCTCAAATGCAGAGGTTGAGTACGAAGATCAGGCTGGTGCTTTCTGGCACTTGAGATATCCACTTGAGGATGGTTCAGGATATGTTGAGCTCGCTACAACAAGACCTGAGACTTTGCTTGGTGATACAGCTGTAGCTGTAAACCCTAAGGATGAGAGATATAAGGATATCGTTGGTAAGAATCTTATTCTTCCACTTGTTGGTCGTAAGATTCCTGTAGTTGCAGATAACTATGTAGATATCGAGTTCGGTACTGGTGTAGTTAAGATTACTCCAGCACACGATCCTAACGACTTTGAAGTTGGACTTCGTCATAACTTAGAGGTAATCAACGTAATGACAGACGATGCTAAGATTGTTGATGATTATCCTAAGTACGCTGGTATGGACAGATTTGAGGCTCGTAAGGCTATGGTTAAGGACTTGGAAGAGGGTGGATTCCTCATCAAGGTTGAGCCATATAACCATAATGTTGGTACTTGCTACCGTTGTGGAACAACAATTGAGCCACGTGTATCACTTCAGTGGTTCGTTAAGATGCAGACTCTCGCTGAGCCAGCTATTAAGGCTGTAAGAGATGGTAATATTAAGTTCGTTCCTGAGAGATTTGATAAGAACTACTATAACTGGATGGAAGATATCCGTGACTGGTGTATCTCAAGACAGCTCTGGTGGGGTCATCAGATTCCTGCATTCTACTGTGATGACTGTGGTGAGATTGTAGTTACAAAGGAAAATGAGGCTGTTTGTCCTAAGTGTGGTAAGAAGATGCGTCAGGATCCAGATACTCTTGATACATGGTTCTCATCAGCACTTTGGCCTTTCTCTACATTGGGCTGGCCAGATTCAACAGAGGATTTGAAGAAGTTCTATCCAACAAATACACTTGTCACTGGTTATGACATTATTACATTCTGGGTATCAAGAATGATTGTTGCTGGTATGGCACACATGAATGATGTTCCATTTGATACAGTACTTATCCATGGTCTTGTTAGAGATGAGCAGGGCAGAAAGATGAGTAAGTCATTAGGAAATGGTATTGATCCACTCGAGGTAATCGCTGAGTCTGGTGCAGATGCATTGAGATATGCTCTTGTAACTGGTAATGCTCCAGGTAACGATCAGAGATTTATCCCTGGTAAGATTGAGAATGGACGTAACCTTTCTAATAAGATTTGGAATGCTATGAGATTCGTTCTTATGAATTCTGATGAGAATGCTGATTATTCTAAGGTAGATGCTTCTAAGTTTACTTTGGAGGATAAGTGGATTATCACAGAATTTAATAAGCTTGTTGAGGAAGTAACATATAACGTTGACAAGTATGAGCTCGGTGTTGCACTTTCTAAGATTGTTGACTTCATCTGGGAGAATTACTGCGCTTGGTACATTGAGATTGCGAAGAGCCGTCTCTTTGATGAGAATTGTGAGACAAGACTTGAGGCTCAGTATCTCCTCAATACAATCCTTGCGGATTCAATGAAGTTGTTACATCCATTTATGCCTTTCGTAACAGAGGAAGTATATCTTAACCTCATCTTGGAGGATAAGGCAGAGTCAATTATGATTTCTGACTGGCCAACAACAACAAAGTTTGGCAGCTACCCAGAAGACGCTCGTAAGATGTCAGTTCTTATGGATGCAATCCGCTCTATCCGTAACATCCGTTCAGAGATGGGCGTTGTTCCTTCACGTAAGGCTCATATCATTGTAGTAACTTCTGATGATTCTATTGCTAAGATGTTTACTGATGGTGAAGCATTCCTCCAGAGACTTGCTTCTGTAAGTAGTCTTGAGACTTCTGCTGATAAGTCTAACGTACCAGCAACTGCTGTTACTGCAGTATTTGATGGCGGTGAGATTTATATGCCACTTGGAGAGCTTATTGATATTGCCAAGGAGATTGAGCGTCTTGAGAATGAGAAGAAGAATCTTGAAGGTGAGCTTAAGAGAGTAGATGGCAAGCTTTCAAATGAATCTTTTGTAAGCAAGGCTCCAGAAAAGGTTATCAATCAGGAGAGAGAGAAGAGAACTAAGTACATGGAAATGTATAAGGGTGTTATCGATCGTATCGAATCACTTAAGACTGAGTTATAATAGATTAAAGCTTTGAGATATAGGAGGTTTTTATGTCTACAGGTTTTGAAAATCAGGAAAAGATAGCGCAGTTACCACAGGAAGGTGTGCATTGCTTTGCTGCTAATAGTAAGCAGGTTACAACAAGAAGAGTTATTACTATCCCTTTGATGTTGGTTTTTCTTGCTTTAGGAATTTATATGCTTTGTACTAAAAGTTATGTAACAGCAGGATGCTCTTTGTTTGCATTATTGATTACTGTTTTGGTATTTATTCAGTCATTCTTGATTGCAAATTATCGTGTAGCAGTTGACTATAATGAGAAACGTATTGTTCTTCGCTACAGATTCTCTCTTATCACTATTCCTTTTGAGAACTTTGATGCTCATCATGGTGCTCCTGATAAGAAGGAAGAGATTATCTCAGCTGTTCAGCATACTGTTGTTAAGTATCTCGTACTTGATGATGTGTTTGAGGATGCTTGTTATCAGACATCTACAAAGGATTTGGATTCAATTGAAGATTTTGAGAAGCTTTCTTCTGAGGCTTTTGCAATTGCAGAGGCTTATGGTGCAAAAAACTGTGAAGGTGTAATTAAGCCTGATCCATCACTTAACTATCGTGATGTTAAAATCGATGCCAAGGAACTTGATGATAACGATATCGATTCTATTATCGCTGATGCTTTGGACGTTGATACAGAGACTGTTAAGGAGCTTACAGCTGATGCAGAAAATGCGTCAGAGGAGAACTGATTACTTCTATAAGCAGCATATAATATGAAAATCATAACGACTTCGATTATAAAAAAATCGGAGTCGTTTGCATATTTTAGAAAAAAATAGCAGACAAATAGAGATTTTTTTGTTTTTTGGGAATCTTTTTTGCTTAAAAAGTAGTATAATTTCTATTGATTGTGATGCATTTAGCTATCATATAAATAATTTTTCTAAGGAGTGCTATATTATGCCATTAGTAACAACTACAGAAATGTTTAAGAAGGCATACGACGGCGGTTATGCTGTTGGTGCTTTTAACGTAAACAACATGGAAATCGTACAGGGTATCACAGAGGCAGCTGGTGAGCTCAACAGCCCAGTTATCCTTCAGGTATCAAAGGGAGCTCGTGCTTATGCTAATCACACATACTTGGTAAAGCTTGTAGAAGCTGCTGTTGCTGAGAACCCACAGATTCCTATCGCTCTTCACCTTGATCATGGTGATTCTTTCGAGCTTTGTAAGTCATGTATCGACGGTGGTTTCACATCAGTAATGATTGATGCATCTTCTAAGTCTTTCGAGGATAACATCGCTCTTACAAAGCAGGTTGTAGAGTACGCTCACGCTCACGGTGTAGTAGTAGAGGCTGAGCTTGGTACACTTGCTGGTATCGAGGACGAGGTTGTTGTTGAGGCTGGTAAGGAGTCATATACAAAGCCAGAAGAGGTTGAGGAGTTCGTAACAAGAACAGGTTGTGATTCTCTTGCAATCGCTATCGGTACATCACACGGTGCTTACAAGTTTACAGCTGATCAGTGCACACGTAACGCTGACGGTATCCTTGTTCCACCTCCACTTCGTTTCGACGTTCTTGAGGAGTGCATGAAGAGACTTCCAGGTTTCCCAATCGTTCTTCACGGTTCATCATCAGTTCCACAGGAGTTCGTTAAGATGGTTAACGAGTTTGGTGGTAACATGCCAGATGCAGTAGGTATCCCAGAGTCACAGCTCCGTGAGGCAGCTAAGCTTGCAGTATGTAAGATTAACATCGACTCAGATATCCGTCTTGCTATGACAGGTAACATCCGTAAGTACTTCGCTGAGAACCCAGCTCACTTCGATCCACGTCAGTACTTGAAGCCAGCTCGTCAGGCTGTTAAGGATATGGTTGCTCACAAGATCGTTAACGTTCTTGGTTCAGACAACAAGATCTAATAATTGCCTAATTTAATTTGGTAAAATAGAAACGACACAAATAATATTTGTGTCGTTTTTTTCTGCCTAATCTAGTATAATCAAGTATATGATTATTGGAGGCAGACTATGAATAACGAAGCTATACTTCATGTTTTTTCAAATGCTATTGAGATTACATCCCTTTTAATTAAGCAGTCCTCTATTTTATGTGAGTTATTAGATTCAAATGAAGATGAGATGGCAACAAGACGTGTTAGTTCAGTTGCTGAAGAGATAGATTCTCTTGTTATGCAGCAGTCTATTATTGAATATGATATGGATCTTAAGAATGATCCACAGGCAATTTACCTGTTTGATTTTTATAATTTGATGCTCGATATCAGTAAGAATATTGATTATGTTGGAAGAGCTTTCATTAGATATAACATTCATGGTGTAAAGGAAGAAATTTACGGACCAATCACAGATATCGATAAGTCAAATAAGATTCTTATGGATATTTTTGTTCACTTAAAGAATGGTGTGGACAAGAAGAACAGTATTCCTAAGATTCTTGAATTAAGAAAACTGTATTTTATTAATTCGAACCGTTATGATGAGAATATGAAGGTTCTATTCAGTGATCCCGATGATATTCTTGAAGTAATCAAGATGAGAGCATTATATACAGCAATTAACCGCGTTTATCTGTGCTTCAACGATATGGTTACGCTTCTTATGAAGTATTTTATGTTTGCTAATAATTAATTGTGTTATAATACTTCGGCTATGGATAAAGATTCAGGTTTCAGAATAACAACTAATTATAAGAATAGTGATAATCGTAATGTGTTAAATACTAAGGAGATTCCTGAGTATTTAAAGCTTAATACCCATTTTCGAGAGGAAAGAGGGGATTTGAAGGCTTACCAGAATTACGATTCTATTGAGTTTTCTGATAACTCTTTTAATTTCATGGCGGCTGAAGAAGATGAGAATATCTTATCAGGTAAGGTTAAGCCTGTCTCTAAGAGAGGAAATACTTCTGTAGAACCAGCTGTACAAAATAAAGAGATTTTGGCTGAGGAGAATTCTTCCATACCAAGAGATGAATTTGATATTCTTGGTGGAGATACTATTGTAGTAAATAAGCCTTCAAGTAGTTCTTTACCTGACTTTTTATATAGTCCTGTTGTATTAACAGTATTACTATTGGTGTTCATTCTTCTTATTGTTTTGGAGATAATGGGAATGTTTTTCCTTTTGCGTTGATTTAATTATTTTTAGGGATAAGTATGCCACTTTTAACTGTTGAAGATTTATATGTTAATTTTCATGCACGCCAGCTTCTTGATGGCGTTACTTTTAAGATAAATGAAGGTGATAAGATTGCTTTCATTGGTAATAATGGTGCTGGAAAATCCACACTTTTTAAGATTATTAAGGGCACAATAAAGCAGGATAGCGGTAAGGTAATTGTTCACGGAAATACAATTATTGGTTATCTGTCCCAGAATATGGACGAGCAGGATTTGAGTGGTACTACACTTAAGCCACAGAAATTAATCGATCTTGAGTTAGATATAAAAGAAATCGAGCAGAAGATTGCAACTAATACCTATGATAGTGAATCAACAGAATATAAGTCACTAATGAACGAGTATTCTACCGCAGTAGCTTCATTTGAGGCTCTTGGTGGTTATGATTATGACTATAGAATTAAAGAAGCTTTGGCAGGTCTTGGTGTAAAAGAGGACATTACAGACAGAGATGATTTTACGACTCTTTCTGGAGGTGAGAAGATGCGAGTTTGTCTTGCTCAGTTAATTGTTGCAAGACCTGATATTCTTCTTCTTGACGAGCCTACAAACCATCTGGATGTTGAGGCGGTAACCTGGCTTGAGAATTTCCTTAGATCTTATGGCGGAAGCGTATTTGTAATATCTCATGATCGTTATTTTATCGATCGAATTGCTAATCGTGTAATTGAACTTACTGATGGCCGAATAAAGGAATATAAGGGCAATTATACTGATTATAAGCGTCAGTATAAGGAGTTTATGAAGTCTCAGCAGGCTCTTGTAGATAACCTTACAAATGAACTTGAGCATCAGCTTGATGTTAAGCAGACAATGCTTTCGCATCGTAATATAAGTGGATATCATCAAAGAGAGAAGATGGTTGAGAAGTTAAGTGTTATTCTCGAGAACGAGCGTGCCAAACTCTCACACGGTGTAGGTCAGATGAGCTTCACTGTAATGCCTAGAGTTATTGAAGGTGATGAAGACAAAATCTTATTGTCTGTAAGAGAAGTATCCAAGCGCTTTGACGATATGCCATTTTTATTTACAGATGTTTCTTTTGATATTAAGGCATCTCAGAAGGTTTTCCTTTGCGGACCAAATGGATGTGGTAAATCAACACTTCTTACAATGCTTCTTGGTCGTCAGGGAGGGTTTGACGGTAAGGTATTCATAAGTGGAGCATGTGAATGTGGTTATATGGGGCAGTTTGTGCCTTTCGATGATGAGGAGATAACTGCTCTTGATGAAGTATTTAATAAGACTGATCTAGGTGAGACAGGAGCAAGAAACCTTCTTGCAAGATTTGGTTTTAGAGATATAGATGTATATAAGAAGATTAATGTTTTGTCTGGTGGAGAGAGATCCAGACTTTACCTTTGTTGTCTTCTTACATCTAGCCCTGATATTCTGTTTCTGGATGAGCCAACAAACCACTTGGATATTAATTCCAGAGAGATATTGGAGGAAGCTTTGTGTGAATATAATGGTGCGATTATTTGCGTAAGCCATGACCGATATTTTATAGATAAGTGTGCAGATAAGATTTTTGGCTTTGTTGGAAAGAAAGTTATAGAATTCGATAACTATGAGCAGTATCGTAAGAACTGTAATTCTTCTGTAGAAAGTTCTGTAATTTCTGAGGCTGTAGCTGAAGAGGAGGTTTCTTTTACAAATACAGAAGAAAAAGATAAAAGAGAGACTTCTGGTAAGATTGAATCTAAGAATCGAGCTCATGAACGTAAACTTGTTGCAAAAAGAAGAGAACGCATTAGAGAGCTGGAACGTCTAATTGAGCAGCACGAAAGTGAGCAAAAAGAACTTGAAGAGAGATTCTCTTCAGATGCTACACCAGATGATTATCAAAGATATGCTGTCGTCTGTGAAGAACTTAATTCTTACTACGATGAATATCTCTTGCTCTCAGAAGAGGAAGAAGAAAATTAATATAAAAAATCTCATAATTTAAAGAAGTTTTACTTAGATTTTGAAGAAGTTTTACCTCATTTGATATATACTTAAAGTATAAATTTAGATGAGGTTTTTTTATGTCAAAAAAATTAGTAGCAGTTATTGATATTGGTTCTATTAATGCCAGACTTAAAATCTTTGAGATAGGGGCAAAGGGTAAGCCTAAGGAGGTAGAATCCTGTTCAAGATTCATCTCTCTTGGTGCACAGGGATATACTTCTGGAATGATTCAGCAAGCTCAGGTAACCGAACTTTGTACATGCCTTAATATGTTTGATGTTAAGTGCAAGGAATATCACGTATCAAAGGTATTCTGTATGGCTACAAGTGCCTTTAGAGAGGCAGGAAACAGAGACGTTGTATTAGACCAGATTAAGGTAAGAACTGGCTTTGATATAAATGTTTTGGATAATTCAATTGAACGTCATTATCACAATACAGCAATTAAGGAGACAATGCCTGACTTTGTCGAACTTATTAAATCAGGAACAATGATTCTTGATATTGGAGCTGGCTCAATGCAGGCGACGGTTTATGATAATTCTGAATTTGTTTTTAGTCAGAATACAGTTCTTGGTTCATTAAGAGTATCTGATTTGCTTTCTGATATTATTAACAGAACAACTCACTATGAGGATGTACTCGAGGAATTTATCTCTCAGGATCTAAATGATTATCATAATGTAGAGCCAAAGGGTATTGTATATAAAAGTCTTATTGCCTTTGGTGGTGAGATAGGTTTCCTTAAGACGCTCTCAGGCAAAGACCGTAATTCAAATACTATAATGACGAAGCAGGAGTTCATGAATGTCTATGAGTACCTTCTTAAGACCAGAGCTTCAGATTTAACTCTTAATAATTCGATACCAGCTAGTGTGGCACCACTTCTTTTGCCATCAGCACTTATTATTCGTAATATGCTTGAATATACTGGACTTGATATGATTTATCTTCCTACAGCAAGTCTCTCAGACGGTGTAATCTATAATTACTGTTTTAATGAGATGAATTTGAAGCCAACAATTAAGATCGAGAATGATCTTATTTGTGCTGCTCGTAATATTGCGAAGAGATATAAAGTAGATAAGAAGCATATTGAGTTTGTTGAGAGAATGTCACTTGAGATATTTGATGCATCAAAGTCAATTAGTGGCCTTAATGACAGACACAGATTATATTTAAGACTTGCATCAATTCTTCATGAGGTCGGAAAGTTTGTTGATGCAAAGAACCATAATAATGCATCATACGCCCTAATCAGATATACAGATTTAATTGGTTTAAGTAATGATGAGCTTAATATTATAGGTCTTGTTGTACGACTTTATCCTACAGAAGATCCATATTCTGATAACTATTATTCAAGTCTTCCATCTGATAAGAAAGTAGTAATATCAAAGCTTACTTCTATGTTAAGACTTGCTGATGCGCTTGACGCTTCTCACAAGCAGAAGGTTAAGAGTTGTTCAGCACAGCTCATGCATTCAGTTTTAACTGTTTCTTGCGATGTGACATCTGATATGTCTTTCGAGGAATGGTCATTTGAACATAGAGCTTTAATTTTTGAAGAGGTTCTTGGAATCACACCTCACTTAAAACTTAAGAGACGTTTGTGATAAGGTTAAAGGAATCTAACAAATACTGACAGGAAAAGACAGAAGGAACAATATTTATGGCAACTAAGAAAAATGATAAAAGCAGTAAAACTAATAAAAAGAGTACTACTAAGAAGGTTCAAAAGCCAGTTGAATCAAAGGAGTTCTTTAACAGAGAACTTTCATGGCTCGAGTTCAATGACAGAATTCTTCATGAGGCAAGAGATACCAAAAATCCGCTTCTTGAGAGACTCAAGTTCTTGTCTATTACTGCATCTAACTTGGATGAATTCTATATTGTTAGAGTAGCTTCTCTTCGTGATATGAGAAGTATGAATTATGATGAGATTGATATAGCTGGATTAACTGTAAATGACCAGCTCGAGAGAATAGATGCTAAGACAAGAGAATCAATGTCTATTATGTATTCAACATATAATCGCTCTCTTGTACCTTCTCTTGCTCATAACAATATCTTTGTATATGACTATGATGAGCTGAATGATAATCAGCAGGATGTATGTGATTTGTATTTTAAAAATGTTTTGTATCCAATACTTACTCCTATGGCTGTAGACTCATCAAGACCATTCCCACTCATCTATAACAGAATGCTTAACCTCTGTGTAATGCTTGATGGTGGAAGCCCTAGTCTCTCACTTAACAAAGTTAAGAAAGATAGCGCTGAAGGTGAGAAGAGTAATGAAGCAAGTGTTCAGTATGTAACTTTACAGATTCCTAATGTTGTGTTTAGAATGTTCTCCATTCAGGATGAAAATGGAAATATGATTTTTGTTCCTATTGAGCAGATTATTAAGGCTAACCTTGATGAATTGTTCCTTGGACAGAAGGTATTGTCTTCTGCATGCTACAGAATCATGCGTAATGCTGACCTTGATATTGACGAGGATGAGGCAGAAGACCTTCTTAAAGAGATTGAGGAGCAGGTAAGAAAGAGAAGATTTGGTGAGATTATCCGAATGGAAGTAGAGGAAGATATAGATCCAGATATCCTTGAATTCCTTATGTCAGAACTTGAGATATCTAATACTGATGTCTTTAGTGTAAATGGTCCTATTGATCTTACTTTCCTTATGAAGCTTTACTCAAAGACATCAGATCTGCATCCTGATTTATGTTATGAGAAGCAGTCTCCAGCAAAGCCTGCGATGTTTGATGACTTTGATGAGACAGATATCTTTACTCAGATTCGCCAGAAAGACAGAATAGTTCATCATCCATATGAATCTTTCCAGCCAGTTCTTGAACTCGTAAGACAGGCATCTGTAGATCCTAATGTTCTTGCAATTAAGCAGACTCTTTACCGTGTATCTTCAGATTCTCCAATCATTGCATCACTTCTTGAAGCTGCAAAGAATGGTAAGCAGGTAATGGTACTCGTTGAGCTTAAGGCAAGATTTGATGAAGAGAATAATATTAACTGGGCGAAGAAACTTGAGAAAGCAGGCTGCCATGTTATCTATGGTCTCGTAGGACTTAAGACACATAGTAAGATAACTCTTGTAGTAAGAAGAGAAGAGGACGGTATCAGAAGATATCTCCATCTCGCTACAGGAAACTATAACGATATTACCGCAAAGATTTATACTGACCTTGGTCTTTTTACTGCATCGGAGGCTATGGGTGAAGATGCTTCTGAGTTCTTTAATATGCTTTCTGGTTATTCTATTCCAGATAACTGGAGAAGACTTATTCCAGCTCCACTTTGGATGAAGGATTACTTTGTAAAGAAGATTAAGAGAGAAGCTAATAATGCCAAGGAAGGTAAGTCGGCAAGAATTATTGCCAAGATTAACTCTCTTGTTGATCCAGCTATTATTAAGGAGCTTTATAAGGCCTCAAATGCTGGAGTTAAGATTGATCTTATTGTAAGAGGTATCTGCTGCCTTAAGCCAGGAGTTCCAGGAATGTCTGAGAATATTACAGTTAGATCTATTACAGGAAGATTCCTTGAACATTCAAGAATATTCTATTTCTGTAACGAAGGTCATGATGATATCTATATGGCTTCAGCTGACTGGATGCCACGTAATCTCTATAGAAGAGTAGAGCTCTTATTCCCAATCGAAGATCCTGACTGCAGACGTCGTGTAATGGAAGTTCTTGATGTAGAATTAAATGATACTGTTAGAGCACATTTCTTGAGTTCTGATGGTTCTTATCATAAACTTGACTTAAGAGGAAAGGCAAAGGTAGACAGCCAGGATACTCTAATCAGACTCGCTCGTGAGGCAGAAGCTAGTAAGGAAGAGACAAATACTGTTAATAGTTTTGAACCTTGCTTATCTAGTGATTTAACAGAAGAATAAGGAGATAGAAGAATGATAGCTACTAATTTTTTGTCAGAATCATCATTACATAGAATTGTAACTCAGGCTGGAAAGTTTGCAGTTATAGAATTTGATAAAGATTTATCTGTATCAGCAAGAGATGCTGAATTGGCATATTTTGCTTCGAAAATGAATGTAAAGAAGCGTCAGATTATTGCTACTTTGGATAATAGTGGTGTAATTGTTCAGGCTGGAGCAATGCAGATTATGGCTGGTAATATTACAGCTGCAACTAATATTAAGGGTGCAGGAGATTTATTAAAGAAGATGGTTGGTTCAGCAGTAACAAAGGAAACAACCATTAAGCCTAAGTATGTAGGATCAGGTCAGTTGGTTCTTGAGCCAACATACCGCTATATTATTCTTCAGGACTTGGCAGCCTGGAATGGTTCAATGGTAATTGAAGATGGTTTGTTCCTGGCATGTGATGATACAGTTAATCTTACTGTAACTGCAAGAAGTACACTTTCTTCTGCGGTGCTTGGTGGTGAAGGACTATTTAATACCAACCTTACAGGTCAGGGTATTGTAGCTCTCGAGAGTCCAGTACCTATTGAGGAGTTGTTTGTAGTTGATCTTGAGAATGATGTTCTTAAGATTGATGGAAATATGGCAATTGCCTGGTCTAATTCTTTGAAGTTTACAGTAGAGAGATCAACCAAGACTTTGATTGGATCAGCTGCTTCAAAAGAAGGTTTGGTTAATGTATATCGTGGTACAGGAAGAGTTCTTATTGCACCAGTTGCTTGTAATTATAATATCTCTCTTCCAAATACAGTAGGTTTGTAATTTCCTGTTCGAAAGTTGATTTCAAATCAATTAACCAAAGCATAAAAATGATATAATTACAGAAATATAAATAAAAACAATTCGGAGGGTTATATGGAAAAAATCGATTATCTTTCAGCATCAAATCCAGAAAAATACCAGGGTAAGTCTTTTTGTTATACACTTCAGGGACCAGATAATGCTTATGCCAAGATTATCAACTATGGTGCAGTAATTGCAGAACTCTGGGTACCAGACAAGAATGGCGTTCTTGGAGATGTAATGCTCGGCTTAAAGGGCCTTGATGAATATATGGCTAATGGTGCTAACCATGGTGCTGTAGTAGGAAGATCAGCAAATAGAATTGCAGGAGCTTCTTATGTAATTAATGGTGTTAAGTATGAAGCACCAATGAATGATGGTCCTAATAATCTTCACGGTGGTCCAGGATGTCTTCAGGATGTTCTTTGGGATGCAGAAGCTATCTCTAAGGAAGAGGCTGAGGCTCTTATCAAGGCATCAGCTATTGAAGGTGTACCAGAAGTATATGGCGAGAGCCTTCTTTTAAGCACAGTATCACCAGATGGCTGCTGTGGTTTCCCAGGAAATGTAGATACAAAGGTTCTTTATGCTTGGCTTACAGACTGCACACTTATTATGCTTTATATTGCTAAGACTGATAAGGATACAATCTTTGCTCCAACAAATCATGCATACTTTAATATTGCTGGTCACGATGCAGGAAGAATTGATGAGCAGATCCTCTATGTAAATAGTGATAAGATTACAACAAAGGATCCATATAATACTCCAAATGGTGAATATATTAATGTTGAGGGTACATGTTTTGACTTCAGAACACCAGCTCCAGTTAAAAAGTGTATGGTAGCTGATCACCCACAGAATAATACTTCAAAGGGATTGGATCAGAACTTCTGCCTTAATATTAAGGATGGCAATACATTTAATAATGTGGCATATGTATGTGATGAGAAGACAGGCCGTAAGATGGAAGTATTCACAGATCTTCCAGGTATGCAGATTTACTGTGGTAATAACCTTGGTGGAACAAATGACCAGAAGGGCGATATTCCTTATGAGGCTTATTACGCAATCTGTCTTGAGACACAGCTTTATCCAAATGCTATTAATATCCCAGAGTTTGACTCTCCAATCCTTAAGGTAGGAGAGACAAAGTATCATATTACTGGATATAGATTTAGTAAGTAATAGCTACTGATTTGTTATTAGTAAAATAGTTAGAAGCTGCCTTTGCCATAAGGCAGCTTCTTTTTTACTATCTTTTACTTAACTTTATCACCTGTGAATCTTGAATTCATCTTATTGAGTTATTTTATGTTTATTCCTATACTTAATTTAAAGACGGTTTGAGGGTATGGGAATGAATAATAAGAAGATTTTATTAGTAGTATCAGCTTGTGCGTTATTACTTTCGAGCATTAATTTGACTGGCTGTACTCAAAATAAGATTACAGATGAGAATACTTATGTTTCTGAGACAACTACCTTGGTAGAGACTATAACTGAAACAGAACCAACTTCTCTTGAGGAATATAATCCAGGAGAAGAAGGCTATTTTAGTCTTATGGATGAAGGTATAGTGACGCCTGTTCGTAAGCAGGTTTTTGGTACATGCTGGCTACATGCTGGGTTATCCTCTTTGGAATCTAATTATTTACTTTTGAATTCGACTGAACTTGATATAACATACAATGATGTAAATGACACAGCGCTTCTTGATGCTATATTATCACCAGAAAAGGTAGTAGGCGGCTACTATTTTGGTGATAGTGTTACTTCTAATAAAAGTGCAGGAGGATCCTGTCCATATATAATTAGTTCTATGTCAAATGGATATATGGATTATATTTTGACTGACGCATATTTTGTAAGCTCAAATATACAGGCAATATTTGATGTAAGTGAATATCCTTCTCCTTCTGAACCACTTAATGTAAGACCTGAAAGTCAGAATTACAGTAGGGAAGATATTAAGTATATTATTCAGAATTATGGTGCATTTACGTGTGGTATACATTACTCAAGTGTTGGTAGATATCATGGCTTTTACGCCTGGAATGATCCTGATTCTACTGAGATAAATCATGCAGTTACAATTGTTGGCTGGGACGATACCTTCCCAAAAGAAATATTTGGTGTAGAAGCTACACAGGATGGTGCATGGCTCATACTTAATTCTTTTGGAGAAAACTTTGGAGACAAAGGATATTTCTGGTTATCTTACGACACTATAATTGATCCAGAATGTACATTCAGTGTATCATCTGACTATGAGCATGTTCTCTCATATGATGCTGGCTTTGAAGAAGTTATATCTACTGGAAATCCAATTACTACTGCTAACAGATTTCATGAAGAGGGATTATTAAGAGCTATAGGCACTTATTTTATAAATTTTGATGAGACCATAACAATTACTATCTATAATGAGGACTTTACTGATGTTATTTATACACAGGAAGCTACTTCTAGATTTCCTGGATATCATGTTATAGATTTTGATTCTCCTATAGAGGTTACAGACTATAATGTTGCTATTACTTATCAGGAAATGGCACCAGTAGAAGGGGATACCTGGGAAAGTGATAATGAAATAGGGGATAAGCTTCACTACTATGCCTTTTCTAATGAGAATGAGTCTTTTGTTCTTATAGATGATGAGTGGTATGACTTGTCTTTAGACAGTACCAGAGAGTTATTAGGAATAGATTATGTGACTAATAACTGTTGTATTAAGGCAGTTTACTAAGAATAGAGATTTCTTATTAATCATTCTCTTATTACTAATAAAACAGACATATAAAAAGCCTGCTTCAGATTAATAAATGAAGCAGGCTTTATAATTCAACTTATATCTTAATCATTAAGTACCAGGCTTATAACTGTCCTTAAGTGATACAGCCTTGTTAAATACAAGGTGACCAGGCTTAGAATCCTTGTTATCAGCACAGAAGTAACCAAGTCTTAAGAACTGGAATCTGTCAGCTGGCTGTGTGTTAGCAAGAGAAGCCTCAAGCTTAGCACCAGTAATAACCTTAAGTGAATCTGGATTTAAGAAATCAAGGTAATTACAGTCAGCAAGATCAGGTGATTCAACAGTGAAGAGTCTGTCATAGAGACGAACCTCAGCATCAACTGCTGTCTTAGCATCTACCCAGTGAATTGTTGACTTAATCTTACGTCCGTCAGCAGTGTTACCACCACGGCTAGCCTCATCAAATGTAGCATGAACAGTAATAACGTTACCATTCTCATCCTTATCGCAGCCTACGCACTTAATAACATATGCTGACTTAAGACGAACTTCGTTACCAGGGAAGAGACGGAAATACTTTTTCTCAGGTACTTCCATGAAGTCTTCTCTCTCAATCCAAAGCTCTCTTGAGAAAGACATCTCTCTTGTTCCGTCTTCTGGCTTTTCTGGATTGTTCTCTGTAACGAATACTTCAGACTGATCCTCAGGATAGTTATCAAGAATAAGCTTAACTGGATCAACAACAGCCATAGCACGCTTAGCATTCTTATTCAAATCCTCACGAAGACAGTATTCAAGGAATGCGTAATCAACAACAGAATTAACCTTAGAGATACCATTACGCTCATGGAAAGCTCTGATTGACTCTGGTGTAAAACCTCTACGACGGAGACCGCAAAGAGTAGGCATACGTGGATCATCCCAGCCAGATACGAGATTATTCTCAACCAAGTTACGAAGCTTTCTCTTACTTAATACTGTATGTGTAATACCAAGACGAGCGAACTCAATCTGACGTGGCTTACAAGGAACAGATACGTTATTTACTACCCAGTCATAAAGAGGTCTGTGTGCCTCGAACTCAAGTGAACACATAGAATGTGTGATTCCTTCAAGAGCATCCTCGATAGGATGAGCAAAGTCGTACATAGGGTAGATGCACCACTTATCACCAGTTCTGTGGTGTGGAATACGGTTAATTCGATAGATAACTGGATCTCTCATATTGAAGTTACCAGAAGCAAGATCAATCTTTGCTCTTAAAGTCATCTTACCATCTTCGAACTCACCATTTCTCATACGCTCAAACAAATCAAGGCTTTCCTCGATAGGTCTGTCACGGAATGGGCTTACTGCAGGAGTCTTAGTGTCACCGCGGTTAGCACTCATCTCTTCAGCTGTAAGTTCACAAACATAAGCTAAGCCCTTCTTAATGAGCTCAACTGCGAATTCATACATCTGGTCAAAATACTCAGAAGCATAGAAGAATCTGTCATCCCAGTCGTGTCCGAGCCAGTGAATATCTTCCTTAATTGCTTCAACGTACTCTACATCTTCCTTAGTAGGGTTAGTATCATCCATTCTGAGGTTACAAAGACCACCGTAAAGTTCAGCCATACCAAAGTCAATCTCTAATGCCTTTGCGTGACCGATATGAAGGTAGCCGTTTGGCTCAGGTGGGAAACGGGTATGTACAGTCTTACCGTAACATCTACCGCCTTCTTTTAATTCTTCATCAAAAACCTCATGTATAAAGCTTTTACCGTCAGCCATATATTACTCCTTTGTAAGTCTGTCAAGACTTGTTTTTAATCTCTTAAGTGATTCTTCCTTACCAAGAAGGATAAGAACCTCTGCACATCCACCAGGTGTTACTGCAACACCAGCGGCACCAATTCTTACTGGCCACATAACAACAGAATTTTTGATTTCCTTTTCTGTAGCATAACCAGTGAGAAGATTAGAAATAGCTTCAGAATTCCAGTCAAGAGCTTCTAATGCAGGAATCATATCAGTAAGAGCTGCAATTGAAGTCTCCTTATTGGATTTACTCTTCTTATGCTCGAAAAGTGATAAGTCAAAATCTGAAAATTCCTTAAGGAATGTGAGCTTCTCAGCAATCTGAGTGAAACGTGTGATACGTGGTTGTAAAATCTCAGATAATAACTGGTATTTGTCTTCTGTAAGACCATACTGGTCGTAGTATGGCTTAGCATAGTTTGTGAAACTCTCAAAATCCATTGCCTTTATATATTCAGCATTAACCCACTCGAGCTTATTGTAGTCAAATACACTAGGTGACTTTGAAATGCCATTAATATCAAAGTTAGCGATAAGCTCTTCCATAGAGAAAATTTCCTGATTAGTAGTAGGAGCCCATCCAAGAAGTGCGATGTAGTTAATAATTGCTTCTGGGAGATAACCCTCATTAATAAGATCCATGAAGCCTGTTGAGCCATGTCTCTTTGAGAGCTTTGAGATAACTTCATTTCCATCTTCGTCTACTGACTTACCCATAATAAGTGGGAGATGAATATATGTTGGAATATCCCAGCCAAAAGCATCATATAAAGCATTATATTTAGGTGTTGAAGAAAGATACTCACTTCCTCTTACAACATGAGTGATGCCCATTGTATGGTCATCAATAACATTAGCAAAATTATAAGTAGGGAAGCTGTCTGCCTTGATAAGTACCTGATCATCAAGTTCCTCATTTGAGATTGTAATATCACCATAAACGCAGTCATGATATGTTGTCTCACCAGTTAGTGGGAGTTTTTGTCTGATTACATAAGGTGTATTGCTATCTAATAACTTCTGAATCTCGTCAGCTGATAAATCACGGCAGTGTCTGTCGTAACCAATAACGCCATCTTCGTGGAGCTTCTCAAGTCTCTCTTTTGTACAGAAACAGTAGTATGCTTTGCCTTCCTTAACAAGCTGTTCAGCATATGGTTTATAAAGTCCAACACGTTCACTTTGGACATATGGACCAAAATCACCGCCGATATCTGGTCCTTCATCATGTGTCAAACCAGCAATCTTAAGTGTGTTATAAATTACATCAGTGGCGCCCTCAACGTAACGCTCTTGATCTGTATCCTCAATTCTTAATACAAAATCTCCGCCACCATGCTTTGCTGTAAGAAATTCATACAAAGCTGTACGCAGATTACCAACGTGCATAAAACCTGTTGGAGAAGGTGCAAAACGAGTTCTGATCTTCATAAAATACTTCCTTTATTAATAATATAATTATATAACCTAGGTATTTTAACACACTTTGGAATAATATGTGCATGAATATATTTGTTTGTTATATATTTAATTAAATGTTATCATTAACCTAAATTCATAATCATTATGGAGTTGATAAAATGGACAGACTTCTTATAAATAGGGATTTTGATGCTTTCTGTGGTACTGGTATTGCTTTTGATTATGCTTATGAGTATATCGAAGAGAATAAGACCAAGGATAAGGTTAAGATTGCCATCATATCAGACAGAGAAGTAAGCGGTTATTACTATAACCGTTTTGTTCAGCAATTTCTTGAGAATGATGTTGAGCCGGTGTTTATATCTGTAGATAGTACAGATAAGGAGAAAAGCCTTATTAGTGTCGACAGATTAATCAAGCATCTTAATGATTTTGGTTTTGGATCTGATGACTGGTTCATTGCATTAGGCGGTGGTGGAGTTTTGGACATTGTCACTTTCGCTGCGAGAATAATTGAATTTGATATAAAGCTTATGCTGGTTCCTACTACGCTTAATGGTATGGAGGAAGGTGCATTAAGTGATTATTGTTACCTTAATTCAATGGGAAATAAGAATCATCTGGCTTTGCCTAGCTATGCGGATGCTCTTATTGTTGATCCGTCTTTTCTTGAGACTGTTCCAGTTAAACTTAGAAGTAATGGTTATGCGCCAATAATAAGACTTGCCGTTTTATTTGATGGTTCTCTTCTGAATGATCTTAAAAAGCCAAATAATCTTCGTGAGTTTTTAAATAAGTGCTACAATATTAGAAGTGAAGTGGAGAAGGTAAATCCTTTCCTTCTTACTATGGGTAATGAGCTTGCTGAGGCAGTAGAGTCTTATTTCAGATTTTTGAATTATACTGAAGGTGAGATTCTTGCTTTAAGTATTCTTGCTACAGTTGATGATAAAAGAAGAGAGGTCCTTAAGGTTTTCTATAAAAATCTTGGTCTTCCTACAGTTCTTGAAGGTGCTAATTCGAAGCTTATTCTTAAGATGGTTAGCGATAAATTTGATAAGAACAACAATGAATTTGTATCAGTTGTTGATTTATATAACGGCAAATGGACCGTGCGCAAGCTTAACAGGGAAGGTTTACTTAAGCTTTGTGAGCAAAGAATAAAGAATATAAGTGTGAGAGACGATAATGAAAGTAACTGATTATAAAAGTACATATAAAGCAAAGCTTACCTCTCTTATTTTGATGTTAAGCCTGCTTTTATCAGTTTTTTGTTCCTGTGGTGATGATGAGACTGAGAAGGTTCTTCCAGCTGATTTTGGAACATATGGTGCTGATTTTGCACGCTTAATTGCTGATAAGCACTCATACAGAGGCGCTTATTCCACAGACGAAGCTGCAACTGGAATAATGATTAAAGACGAGTTTGAGGCTTTGGGATATACTGTAACTTCTCAGGTTTTCTCTGGCAGTTCAGGCCAGCCTTCATATAATTACTATGTAAAGATTGAGGGCAAGGGATTTAAAGACGTTGATTCAAAGGGCGTAGCTACTGATGTTCGAAGAAGCGTTATTGTTGGAGCTCATTATGACACGGCTTTTTCAAGTGGTGACAAAGATGATTCCTATTCTTTTGATGGTATTTCTGATAATGCCTCTGGAATTGGATGCCTTATGACAGTTGCGAAGAATATCAAAGATTACGATTTGGACTTTGATGTTTACCTTGTAGCTTTTGGTGCCGAAAGTGATAATCAGGCAGGTTCTAGATTTTTTTATTCTCAGCTTACAAGTGATATAAGAAATTCGATTGAAGTAATGTTTTGTATTGACAGCATTTATGCTGGTGACAAGGTATATGCTTCATCTGGTTTTAATTCACTTGATTTATCACAGAAGTATTCAATGAGACGTAAACTCTATCAGGCATATGATGTTGCCTATGATTATATGCTTGGTTCAATTAACGGATTTTATCTTTACTATAATGAGTGTGGAATAATTACTGATCTTAATGGTGATGGAGTAGACGATGTTTATCGTGAAGTTACTACTGTTAAGTCAGATTACGTTGTTTTTGATGAGGCTAATATTCCTGTTGTTTTCTTTGACAGTGGTGATTATTTCTTCCAGGATATGGATGATTTTAAAGAGACCAAGAACCTCCATTTGCAGGAATTTGATGGAAAGATTTCCAAAACTTATCTTGATTCTTCTGAGATTCTTGATGACGTACTAAATAAAAATGATGTTGACAGACTTGAGTTAAGAATAAATAACGTGGCCTTTGTAATCATGGAAACTATTATGAAGGGATCTGACCACGCTCTGACACTTACTGAATATCAGGAACTTCTTAAAACACCAACAGAGGAAGTCACCAGTACTGAAGTTAGTACATCTTCAACGTCATTAGCAGGCTGATTATTGCTTACATTTACGGATTAACCTTCTATAATTTGCACTTTTGTGAGTGTTTGTTCTTATCATTTATGAGTATACTTTGTGATGAAAAGTTGTTTAGGTAGAGGGGGGAGATAAGATGACAATTCTATTAGGTATTTTTATTATTATTGCTTTAATGCTTCTTGTTTTAAAAGTTACCTGGTTTATCATTAAATTAACAGGTAGACTTTTGGGATTTGTTCTCGGCCTTATTGGCTTCTCACTTATTGGTGTTTTTGCAATTGTAGTTGTTGGACTTGCAATCTTTGCTTTTCCAATAATTCTGGTTCTTGGAATTATTGGTTTGATTGGATTAGTTGCAAAAGCTCTCTGATTTAATCAGTAGATTAGAAATTAAAAGCGGCTGTATCGGATTTTTAAACTGGTCCCTATAAATCGGACAGTATAAAAGACAGTGTACAAAATGGTTC
>JAKSRE010000050.1 GCA_024403775.1 Clostridia bacterium
CAGTGAATGAAATGCCAGTTTTAAGTGAATCTCACTCAGAATGCCTGTTTCATTCACTCGTCAGTGAATGAAATGCCAGTTTTAAGTGAATCTCACTCAGAATGCCTGTTTCATTCACTCGTCAGTGAATGAAATGCCAGTTTTAAGTGAATCTCACTCAGAATGCCTGTTTCATTCACTCGTCAGTGAATGAAATGCCACTTTTAAGTGAATGCCCATTTAGAATTCCTCTACCTCTCTCGGCTACACAAAAACTCTGTGATATAATTAGGACACTTGAGAAATGTGAGGGATATGATAATGAATATGGATAAGTTTAGTATGCTTTTTGGTTCGATTTTCGCTGGGGCAGGATTTTTTGCACTTTGTATAGGCATAATACTGACAATTGCGACTGGTGATACGCTTGGCCTTCTTATTACAGTGCCGCTGGCGCTCGTTTTTATTGGTATTGGTGTTGGCTTTATTATGAGCGTGATTAATGCCAAGCGTAAGGCGGATAGAATTCAGGAGAAGGGCACGAAATATACAGGAAAGATTTATTCTTATACAGATGACACATCGCTTCTTGTTAATGGGCAGTATCGCGTGAATATCAAGGTTAGATATTTTGATAAAAATGGTGTTGAGCGTGAGGCGCTTGTGCCTACAAAATTTATCAGAGGAACTGGCGATTTCCCTATTGGTGCGACAATTGATATCTGCGAATTTGATGGAAAATATACCTGGGTTAAGGGCTCTGTCAGATATGAGCAGATTTATAGAGAAGAGGAACTCATGGATGATAAGCCATTGGAGCCTGGCAAGATAAATATGGTTGGTATCTCATGTCAGGGCTGTGGTGCAAGTTTTACTGGTGCCAAGGGCTATGTATCCAGATGCCCTTACTGTGGAGCAGCTATCAATGTGGAATAAGATAAAAGACGAGAGGCTTATTAGTAGATATTTGCTCTTTATTGTGGGACTTTTCATTGCGTCTCTTGGGGTGGCACTGTCGACAAAGGCGGGACTTGGTACGTCGCCTGTAGCGTCAGTTCCATATACGGTATCTCTTATGCTTCCGATTTTGACATTTGGCTGGTGGCTTAATGTCTGGAGTGTGATTCAGATTGGAACAGAGGTCGTTCTTCTTAGAAGTAAATGTAATCCTATTGAGATTGTGATTCAGACGATTCTGGCATTTGCCTATGGTAAGATGACCGACTTCTCGTGTTCGCTTCTTAATGGAATAAAGGCGGATACTTATGTGATTCAGATTTTTCTTATGATAGCCAGCTGTTTTGTTCTGGGTTTTGGTATCTGGCTTCAGTTTAAGGGCCGCGTTGCCATGCTTCCAGGGGAGGCGATGAATCGTGCGATTGCCACTGTAACTGGCAAAAAGTATGAGAATATAAAGATTTTATTTGATGTTTTATATATCGTGGTGGCCGCTATTCTTGGATTTATCTTTCTTGGCGGACTCCAGGGGGTGCGCGAGGGAAGCATTATCGCTGCGATTTTTATAGGAAATATAATCAAGCTCTATAATAAAGGCTTTGATAAAATATTTAATTCTCGAAAGGAGTAACTCACAAAATGCCACACGTAACAATCAAAATGTGGACTGGCCGTTCAGACGAGATCAAGACCAGATTATCAGAAAAAGTTGCACAGACAATCGCTGATGACCTCGGATGCAAATTATCTGACGTAACAGTTGCAGTAGACGATGTTAACAAGGAAGACTGGGTGGATCAGGTTGTTAGTAAAGAGATTGAAAACAATCCTAATATCTACTTCAAGAAGTGATTTAACATTGTTATAATCTAATAAATTCATTATTTGGGGGAGGTCTACACCATGGACGTTAAAGATATGATTGAGAAGAACATTAAGAATGCTAATGTTGACGATATCAAGAAGCAGGCTTCTAAGGCAATCGATGAAGTTGCTAACAACAAGGAAGTAAAATCAAAGATTAATAGTGCTATTGATGCAGTAGAGAAGAAGGTTAAAGTTGATATTCCAGATGTAGACGGAATTAAAAAACTTCTTGACTAATTGTCTTTAGTGGAATAAAATCACGCTATTGAACGTAGTTTTACAACTAAATATCATCAAACCGTTGACGCGGAGATAACGGTGATGATGCTCCCACAGAGAGCCGGCGATGCTGAGAATCCGGCGGAAAACAAATCATCAAATGGACCGCTGAGGGTACAGTCAAAGAACTTTTTAAGTTTGAGTATTCTGTAACGTATGGCATACGTCAGTTGCCGGGAATATGTTAGTATTCTGCTAAGTGCACCACATCTGGTGAATCAAGGTGGCACCACGGATTATTATTTATTAGTACATTCGTCCTTGACAAATAGATCGTAAGATCGGTTTGTCAGGGACTTTTTTGTTGGTCTGAAAGAGTAAAAGTTAGGAACTTCAAAAAAGAAACTGCCTGCCGATAAGAAAGGAAGACACAAATGATATTAAAACCAGAATTAAGCGAAGTTAAGGCATATGCCGACATGAAGGAATATAAGACTATTCCTGTCAGCACCTCTATTCTTTCTGACATCAAGACACCTATTGAGGTTCTTAAGATACTTAAGAATGTATCATCTCATACATATATGCTTGAGTCAGTTGAGAATAATGAGAAGTGGGGACGTTACACATTCATGGGATTTGACCCTAAGATGGAAATTACCTGCATGAATGGTGTTATGAAGGCTGGCTCTCTTGAGGTTAAGACAAATAATCCTGGACAGTTCTTGAGACAGCTTATCGAGGATAACAAGGCTCCAAGACTTCCATATCTTCCTACATTTACAGGCGGACTTGTTGGATATTTCTCTTATGACTATATAAAGTATGCAGAGCCAACACTTAAGCTTGACGCTGAGGATAACGAGCAGTTTAAGGATGTTGACCTTATGTTATTTGATAAGGTTATTGCATTTGATAATCTTACTCAGAAGATTATTCTTATCGTGAATATTAGTCTTGAGAATTATGAGACTGAATATAATCGTGCAATTCTGGAGCTTAAGAAGCTCATTGAACTTATTAAGTTTGGAGAGCCTGTTAATGAGAAGCGTGGCAAGCTTAAGGGCGAGGTAAAGGCGCTTTTCGATAAAGAGCAGTACTGCAATATGGTAAGAAAGGCTCAGCACCACATTAAGGAGGGTGATATCTTCCAGATAGTTCTCTCTAACAGACTTGAGGCTGAATATGAAGGCAGCCTTCTTAATGTCTACAGAGTATTAAGAACAATTAATCCTTCTCCATATATGTTCTATTTTTCTGGAACGGATGTAGAGGTTGCTGGTGCTTCTCCAGAGACACTTGTTAAGCTGGAGGATGGTTCCCTTTATACATTCCCTCTTGCTGGCACAAGACCTAGAGGTAAGACTGAGGAAGAGGATAAGGCCTTGGAGGAAGATTTGCTTCAGGATCCAAAGGAACTTGCTGAGCACAATATGCTCGTAGACTTGGGCCGTAATGACATTGGTAAGATATCTGAATTTGGTTCAGTAGAGGTTATGAAATACCACTCAATTGAGAGATATTCACACGTTATGCACATTGGTTCTACTGTTAAGGGAACAATCAGATCAGATAAGGATGCATTTGATGCAGTATATTCAATTCTTCCTGCAGGTACTTTATCTGGTGCTCCTAAGATCAGAGCCTGCCAGCTTATTAATGACCTTGAGAACAATAAGCGTGGTATCTATGGCGGTGCAATCGGATATATCGATTTTACAGGTAACCTTGATACTTGTATTGCAATCAGAATTGCATATAAGAAGGGCAATAAGGTATTTGCAAGATCAGGCGCTGGAATCGTTGCAGATTCTGTACCTGAGAATGAATATCAGGAATGTATTAATAAAGCAGCAGCAGTAATCAAGGCAATTGAGACTGCTAATGACGAAGAATTATAAGGTTGGGAGGAAATAAAGAATGCTTTTACTTGTTGATAACTATGATAGTTTCTCTTATAACCTCTATCAGCTTATCGGTTCAGTTGAGCCAGATATAAAGGTAATAAGAAATGACGAATTGACTGTTAAAGAGATAGATGAATTAAATCCAGAGGCAATCATCATCTCACCAGGCCCAGGACGTCCTGAGGATGCTGGCGTATGTATCGACATCATTAAGGAGCTTGGAAGTAAGTATGTAATCCTTGGTGTATGTCTCGGACATCAGTCTATCTGCGCTGCCTTTGGTGCAACTGTTACTTATGCAAAGGAACTTATGCACGGTAAGCAGTCAGTGACAGAGGTTGATACTTCCTGTAAGCTTTTTGACGAACTTGAGTCCAAGATTCCAGTTGCAAGATATCATTCTCTTGCTGCAGATGAAGCTACAATGCCAGACTGCCTTAAGGTTACTGCCAAGACAGAGGATGGCGAGATAATGGCCGTAAAGCATAGAGATTATGAGATTTACGGAGTTCAGTTCCATCCAGAGTCAATAATGACACCAGATGGCAAGAAGATGCTCTCTAACTTTGTTGAGATAGCACGTTCAAAGAAGTAATTAATAAATATATATTCTTATTATTAAGGAGGACAAACAAATGATTAAAGAAGGTATTATCAAGATCGTAAACAAGGAAGATCTTACTTATGATGAAGCATACACAATTATGAATGAGATTATGGATGGTGAGACTACTCCTACTCAGAACGCTGCTTTCCTTGCAGCACTTTCAACAAAGAGCGCAAAGGCTGAGACAACAGATGAGATCTCAGGCTGTGCTGCTGCTATGAGAGAGCATGCTACAAAGGTTGATACTGAGGGCATGGAGGTTCTTGAGATCGTAGGAACAGGCGGAGACAATGCTCATTCATTTAATATTTCTACAACATCTGCTTTCGTTATTGCTGCTACAGGGATTAAGGTAGCCAAGCATGGTAACAGAGCAGCTTCTTCAAAGTCAGGTACAGCTGACTGTCTCGAGGCTCTCGGTGCTAATATCTCAATTGAGCCAGAGAAGGTTCCTGAGCTTTTACGTAATGCAGGCTTCTGCTTCTTCTTTGCCCAGAAGTATCATTCAGCAATGAAGTATGTTGGACCTATCCGTAAGGAGCTTGGTTTTAGAACAGTTTTTAACATTCTTGGACCTCTTACAAACCCAGCTTCACCAGACTTCTTCCTTCTCGGTGTATATGACGAGTATCTTGTAAAGCCAGTTGCTGAGGTTCTTAAGAAGCTTGGTGCAAAGAGAGCAATGGTTGTTTATGGCCAGGATAAGCTCGATGAGATTTCTCTTTCTGCAAATACATCTGTATGTGAGCTTAAGGATGGCGAGATCTCTTCTTATGTTATCTCACCAGAAGTATTTGGTTTTAATAAGTGCTCAAAGGAAGACTTGATTGGTGGTACACCAGAGGAGAATGCTCAGATTACAAGAGATATTCTTTCAGGTAAGATTACTGGTGCAAAAAGAGATGTTGTTCTCTTAAATGCTGGTGCAGCTATCTATGTTGGCGGCAAGGCAGATTCACTTGCTGATGGTATTAAACTTGCTTCTGAGATGATTGACAGCGGTAAGGCACTTGCTGCTATGAATGCATTTATTGAGGAGTCAAATAAATGAGTAATATTCTCGAGACAATAGCTGAAGCTACAAAAATCAGAGTTAATGAATCCAAGAAGGTTCGTTCACTTGAAGACATTAAAAGCGAGGCTTTAAGTATGCCTAAGGGCGATTTTAGCTTTGAGAAAGCATTAGCTTCAAAGGGCATGTCCTTTATCTGTGAGTGCAAAAAAGCTTCTCCTAGTAAAGGAATAATCGCAGAGGACTTTCCTTATCTTGAGATCGCCAAGTCTTATGAGGAGGCAGGTGCTTCAGCAATCTCAGTTCTCACTGAGCCACAGTGGTTTAAGGGAGAACTTAAGTTCCTTGAGGAGATCTCTTCTTCAGTAAAAATCCCTACTCTTCGAAAGGATTTTACTGTAGATGAATACATAATTTATGAAGCAAAACTCTCAGGCGCAGGCGCAGTTCTTCTGATTTGTTCAATTCTTGATGCTTCTTCGCTCAAGGCATATATTGATATTTGTGATGAGCTTGGTTTATCAGCACTTGTTGAAGCTCACGATGAGATGGAAGTTGATATGGCAGTTAAGGCTGGTGCACGTATTATTGGTGTAAATAACCGTGACCTTAAGACATTTACTGTAGATCCAACAAACTGCTTAAGACTTCGTGCCAAGGTTCCTTCAGATATCCTCTTTGTAGGCGAGAGTGGTGTTAAGACACCAGAAGATATTAAAACTCTTCTTGATAACGGAGTTGATGCCGTTCTTATTGGTGAATCCATGATGAGAGCGACTGATAAGGTGGCATTCTTAAATCATCTAAAGGAATTGATTTAATCTGTTAATTTCCCTTATGAGGGAAAAATAAATAAGTGAAAGGAGGGCGAGCAGGCTCTATGACCAAAATTAAGATTTGCGGTCTTCGAAGACCAGAAGACATCGAATATGTAAATGAAGTTAAAGCAGACTTTGCTGGCTTCATCCTGTCACCAAAATTTTGGCGCTATATAGCGCCAGAACAGGTTAAGATATTAAGGAAAAATGTGCCTTCTTCTACAAAAATAGTTGGTGTTGTTGTTGATGAAGACATTAATTATGTGGCATCTCTCATAAATGATGGTACAATAGACATTGCGCAGCTTCATGGAAGTGAGAATGAGGATTATATAAGAAAGCTTCGTCTTTTAACTTCTGA
Organism: Clostridia bacterium; assembly: GCA_024403775.1. Classification (GTDB taxonomy): domain Bacteria; phylum Bacillota; class Clostridia; order Saccharofermentanales; family Saccharofermentanaceae; genus Saccharofermentans. The sequence continues at coordinate 6,728 of JAKSRE010000050.1, forward strand.
TAGGGCTGTCATAACAAAAGTATTTATAATTAAATCAGATGAGGATATAAAAAAGGCCAAAGCCTCTTCAGCTGATTATGTGCTTTTGGATTCGGGTACGGGAACAGGAAATACCTTTGACTGGACCATCATTAGAGATATTGGAAGAGATTATTTTCTCGCTGGAGGACTTAATCCTTCAAATGTAGGTGAGGCAGTATTAAAATATCATCCGTTCGCGGTTGATGTTAGCTCAGGCGTTGAGACTGAGAAAGTTAAAGATAGTGAGAAGATTAAGCTTTTCGCGCAGGCTGTGCGTAGCAATACGAAGGCCTAAGTTATAATACGGAGGATGACTATGACAAACGTTAACGGAAGATTTGGTGTCCATGGCGGACAGTATATCCCGGAGACCTTGATGAATGCGGTTATAGAGCTCGAAGAGGCATATAACCACTACAAGAATGATCCAGAGTTTAATAAAGAACTCGAGACTTTATTTAACGAATATGCAAACAGACCAAGTCGCCTTTATTATGCAGAGAAAATGACAAAGGACTTGGGTGGTGCCAAGATTTACCTCAAGAGAGAGGACTTAAATCACACAGGTGCACATAAGATTAATAATGTATTGGGACAGGCTCTCCTTGCCAAGAAAATGGGTAAGACACGTCTTATCGCTGAGACAGGTGCTGGTCAGCATGGTGTTGCAACTGCAACTGCTGCAGCTCTTTTTGGTATGGAATGCGTTGTTTTCATGGGTGAAGAAGACACCAAGAGACAGGCTCTCAATGTATATAGAATGAGACTTCTTGGTGCTGAGGTTATCCCAGTTAAGTCTGGTACAGCTACTCTTAAGGATGCCGTATCGGAGGCTATGAGAGAGTGGACTTCACGTATCTCAGATACACATTACTGCTTGGGTTCTGTTATGGGTCCACACCCATTCCCAACAATCGTTCGTGATTTTCAGGCAGTTATCTCAAAGGAGATTAAAGAGCAGATTATGGAGAAGGAAGGCAGACTTCCTGATGCAGTTATCGCCTGCTGCGGTGGTGGTTCAAATGCCATCGGAACTTTCTATAATTTCATTGAAGATAAGGACGTAAGATTAATCGGTGTTGAGGCAGCTGGCCGTGGTATTGATACATGGGAGACAGCCGCTACAATCAATACTGGAAAGCTTGGTATCTTCCATGGTATGAAGTCTTATTTCTGCCAGGATGAATATGGACAGATTGCTCCTGTTTATTCAATCTCAGCTGGTCTTGACTACCCTGGTATCGGACCTGAGCATGCTTGGCTCCATGACACAGGAAGAGGCGAGTATGTAGCTATTACAGATGAAGAAGCTGTACAGGCTTTTGAATATCTCTCCAAGATGGAGGGTATCATCCCTGCTATTGAGTCAGCTCATGCTATTGCTTATGCTCGTAAGTTAGCACCAACTCTTCCAAAGGATCAGATTATCGTTGTTACTGTATCTGGTCGTGGTGACAAGGACTGTGCTGCTATAGCTCGTTACAGAGGGGAGGATATTACAGAATGAGTAATATAATAAATGCTTTTAAGAACGGCAAAGCGTTCATACCTTTTATTACATGTGGTGACCCTAATATTGAGACTACAGTAAAAATCGTTCATGCTCTTCAGGATAATGGAGCAGACTTAATTGAGCTTGGTATTCCTTTCTCAGATCCTACTGCAGAAGGTCCAGTTATTCAGGAGGCTTCACTTCGTGCTTTAACAGCAGGTACAACTACAGATAAAATCTTCGACATGGTTGTTCGTCTCCGTTTCGAGGGAATCACAGTACCAATGGTATTTATGACCTATGCAAATGTAGTTTTCTCTTATGGCTCCGAAAGATTTATCTCTCGCTGTCAGGAGATTGGTATCGATGGTCTCATCCTTCCAGATATCCCATTCGAAGAAAAGGAAGAGTTCCTTGATATCTGCACTAAATATGATGTAGATCTCATCTCACTCGTTGCTCCAACTTCAAGTGAGCGTATCGCAATGATCGCCAAGGAGGCAAAGGGCTTCATCTATGTTGTAAGTAGCCTTGGTGTTACAGGTACACGTTCTACAATCACAACTGATATTGGAGCTCTCACAAGTGCTATCCGTGCCGTTACAGATGTTCCATGTGCAATCGGCTTTGGTATTAGTGGTCCAGAACAGGCAGCCAAGATGGCAGCTAATTCTGACGGTGTTATCGTTGGTTCAGCAATCGTAAAGATTATTGCCAAATATGGTGAGGATGCAGCTTCCTATGTAGGCGAGTTCGCACGCTCAATCAAGGATGCTATTAACTGATTGATTAATTAATTTATTAGTTATTTAATTCCCCCCGCTATTAGAAGGTTATCAGGGTGTTTTCCTGAAGGAATCTTCAAGTAGCGGGGGAATTTGTTGTTGGATTGGAATATTTGGGCGCGAACTCCTCACGTCACCTAATTTAAGCGTTTCTGTCACCTCGGCGGTGACACATTACCCCGAATATCTTCACACGTCACCTAATTTAAGCGTTTCTGTCACCTCGGCGGTGACACATCATTCTGAGTGAGATTCACTTAAAACAGGCATTTCATTCACTGACGAGTGAATGGATTGGACATTTCAAGTGAATGAACCAGCAGGCCAATAAACTCGCAACTCCGCTGCCACTCAAAAATGCCATTTCTGCCAATCAGTGATTGGAACATTTGGGCGCGAACCCTTCATCTGCCAATCAGTTTAAGAATTTATAGTAAGCTTTTCGCAGATGAATAATAATGCCTGACTAATTAAGCGATGTTTCTCTTAAATAATCTCTGCTTAAATGCTCTAACCTTTGCACCATAGCGACTTGACATTATTACCCCACATAAGAGCATTCCTACTGCTAATCCTTGTGCAAAATCTAATCCATTTCTAATAATGTGATTATCCATATAAATCCCTGTATCTTTTAATGACATATAAGCCACTATCAACAACAATGCAATCGAATTACATATTCTAACACGTTTATTATACTTTTCTGCCTCAGTGTTTGTGTAATCTACTGCCTGTAAAACTGTCTCTTTGATTTCCTTATCCATTTTCTCATTTTTCCTTTCGCCATTTAATAATTCTCTTAAGTCTACTTCGTAAAAATCAGCTATCTCTATGAGAATGTCCAAGTCTGGCATATTGTTTCCGTTCTCCCAGCGTGATATGGTTCTGTTAGATACGTTAAATTTGTCAGCAAGCTGATCTTGGGTTAGACCTTTCTCTTTACGTAGTTCTTTTAGGAAACTGCCAATTTTTACCTGATCCATCTTTGTTCCTCCTTACAGAATCATCCTATCAGCCTTGCCTCGAAAATAACACGACACAAAGCGGGAATTGCCGTATTTATGGCGGTAGACAAGGTGTGTCTGCTTCTTATAGCAGCCCATTTTGCTTTGCGAAAATAAGAAAATCGAGCTATTCAATTATATATATGGGAATATCTGATTATCAACGTTATTAAGAGTGACAGAAAAATTTTTTATTTACCCCTTGACATAGTAGGTTGATAGGAATATAATCCCGTTATCCTACCGATGAGGTAGGTAGGTAAATAGATCTAAACCAAAGCAAAAAAAAAAACTAAATCAAAAATATATCGTATTTAAAGGAGATTAAGATTATGGCAAACAATTATAAATTTGAGACATTACAGCTTCACGTAGGACAGGAGCAGGCAGACATCGCAACAGATTCAAGAGCAGTACCTATTTATGCAACAACATCTTATGTATTCCACAATTCCCAGCATGCAGCTGACAGATTTGGACTTAAGGACGCAGGTAATATCTACGGAAGACTTACAAACTCAACACAGGGCGTGTTTGAAGAGAGAATCGCAGCACTTGAAGGTGGCGTTGCAGCTTTGGCAGTTGCTTCTGGCGCAGCAGCAATCACATATACAATTCAGGCACTTGCAACTGCTGGTGAGCACATCGTAGCACAGAAGACAGTTTACGGAGGAACATATAACCTCCTTAAGAACACTCTTTCACTTTATGGAATTGAGTCAACATTCGTTGATGCACATAACCTGGAAGAATTGGAAGCAGCTATTAAGCCAAACACAAAGGCAATCTACATTGAGACACTTGGTAACCCAACAAGTGATATCCCAGATGTAGATGCAATTTCAGAGATTGCTAAGAAGCATGGTTTGCCACTCGTAGTTGATAACACATTTGGTACACCATATTTCTTCAGACCATTTGAGCACGGTGCTGATATCGTTGTACATTCAGCAACAAAGTTCATCGGTGGTCACGGTACAACACTTGGTGGTGTAATCGTAGATTCAGGTAAGTTCGACTGGAAGAAGAGCGGTAAGTATGCACCAATCGCTGAGCCAAACCCAAGCTATCACGGTGTATCATTTGTTGATGCAGTTGGTCCTGCAGCATTTGTTACATACATAAGAGCTATCCTTCTCAGAGATCAGGGCGCTGCTATATCACCATTTGCAGCATTCCTCCTTCTCCAGGGTACAGAGACATTGTCTTTGAGACTTGAGAGACACGCAGAGAACACAAAGAAGGTAGTTGAATATCTTAAGAATCATCCAAAGGTACAGTCAGTAAGCCATCCTTCACTTGAGGAGCATCCTGATCATGAGCTTTATCAGAAGTATTTCCCAAACGGTGGTGGATCAATCTTTACTTTCGATATTAAGGGCGGTCAGGAAGAGGCATTCAAGTTTATTGATAACTTAAAGATATTCTCACTCCTTGCTAATGTTGCAGATGTTAAGTCACTCGTAATTCATCCAGCTACAACAACACACTCACAGCTTACTGATGAGGAATTGGCTGAGGTTGGTATTAGTAAGGCAACAATCAGACTCTCAATTGGTACAGAGCATATCGATGATATCATCGCTGACCTTGAGAATGGCTTTAGCGCTATCTGATAAATAGCATAAAGAAGCAAACAGAACTTGAAAATAAGGAGAATACTAATATGGCAAACGTATATACAGCAGCAGATCAGCTTATCGGAAGAACACCTCTTCTTGAGCTTACACATATTGAAGCTAAGGAAAACTTAGAGGCAAAGGTAATCGCAAAACTTGAATATTTTAACCCAGCTGGTTCCGTAAAGGACAGAATCGCAAAGGCAATCATCGATGATGCAGAGGCAAAGGGCAAGATTAATAAGGACACAACTCTTATCGAGCCAACTTCTGGTAATACAGGTATCGGTCTTGCATCAGTTGCAGCAGCAAGAGGCTATAAGATTATTATTGTAATGCCTGAGACGATGAGCATCGAGAGACGTAAGTTAATTGCAGCATATGGTGCTGAGTTAGTTCTTACAGAAGGTGCCAAGGGCATGAAGGGCGCTATTGCAAAGGCCGAGGAACTTGCCGCTTCAATTGAGAACAGCTTCATTCCTGGACAGTTTGTAAATGAGGCAAACCCAAAGGCTCACAGAGAGACAACAGGACCTGAGATCTATGAGGACCTTGATGGTAAGGTAGATATCTTTGTAGCTGGTGTTGGTACTGGCGGAACAGTAACAGGTGTTGGTGAATATCTTAAGAGCAAGAATCCTGATGTTAAGGTTGTTGCAGTAGAGCCAGCTTCTTCAGCAGTTCTCTCAACAGGTGTAGCAGGTGCACATAAGATTCAGGGTATTGGCGCAGGCTTTGTACCAGATGTTCTCAATACAAAAGTATATGACGAGATCATCACAGTAAGTAATGAGGATGCTTTTGCTACAGGCAAGCTCATTGGAAGAAGTGAGGGTGTACTTGTTGGTATCTCATCTGGTGCTGCAACATTTGCAGCTATCGAGCTCGCTAAGCGACCAGAAAATAAGGGCAAGAACATTGTAGTTCTTTTACCTGATACAGGCGACAGATACTTGTCAACTGCACTTTTCGAAGAGTAATTAAAATATAAGCGGGGGCTCTTCAACAGGGCCCCTTGTTTTGTTTAGGAAAATATAAGGGAAGGGGAAGAAAATGCTGATTTCAACCAGAGGCCGATATGCATTAAGAGTAATGATTGATTTGGCCGAACAAAATACAGATAAATATATTCCAATGAAGGATATTGCAGCAAGACAGGAGATATCTCTTAAATATCTCGAGAAGATTCTTCCTGTGCTCGTTGCAAATGGCGTAATAGAGGGCGTTCACGGCAAGGGTGGCGGCTATAAGCTTACACGTAAGCCAGAAGAATATCTTGTTGGCGATATTCTTCGTCTTACAGAGGGCGAGATTGGTCCTATATCATGTGATGACTGTAATCCGCAGAGTTGTCCACGAACTGAGTTCTGCAGAACGAAGCCAATGTGGGACAAGCTTAAAGACATGATTAATGCCTATTTTGATGGGGTAACAATCGCAGATTTAATGAAGAATAACGAATTATAAGTCGTTTTTTATTCTCGAAAAGCGAATATTACAAATTTCCTGTTGACAAGTTAGCCTATGCTAACTATAATAAGACTATCAAGTGGTTAGCAATGACTAACTGATAATGAGATACAGGAGGTGCCAAATGAATAGCAGAGCAAGAATGATAAATATGATCTATAGTAAGCTTAGTACCATATTATTAGGTGCGTTACTTACATTGGCAGCGATTGTAATAGGTAGTATTCAATAAGAATAAATATTAATAGACACAATGCACACTTAACCCCGCTGAATACTATAACAAAAAGCGTCATCTCAATTTCTAAGCCATGTCTTTGAGATGACGCTTTTGTTTGGAATAAAAAATAAAGTGTAAATATTTTAGTAAGCTTATAGACAAAAGAAAATCTGCAGTGTAAATTAACAGTATTAACCAGTCAAATATGACGGATAAGGGGACGAAAGTCGTAATAACCATTCAAATTTGAAGGATTATTATCGGTATGTGTATATGCTATATATTAATAATTATTCATCAGTAGATGACACTCTTAAATATATTGGAGCAAGAATTAAGGAGACAAGAATAAATAAAATGATGTCTCAGGATGACCTAGCGCTTAAAACAGGTGTATCTACTAGTTCAATTTATAGATTAGAACAAGGAAAGTCGATACAGATGGATAGTTTTATAAGAATTTTGAGAGCGCTTAATATGCTTGGAATGATATCCGCAGTTATGCCAGAACAAAGACTAACACCTACACAGATTATGGATATGCAAAGATCAAGGCCAGGTAATAGAAGAACTATGCGCCCAGTCTCAGACAATGGAACTACAATGAATCGAAGATATAGAGTGGTAAAAAGAAAAATACCGACCGATGCTTCAAAAATATGGGAGTGGGGTGAATAATAATGATTGCTGCTAATGTAATGCTTTGGGGCAGACGTATAGGGGCTGTTGTTGAAGAGAATGGAATAGCGAGATTTAATTATGATCCAGATTTTCTTTATAGTGGAATAGAACTGTCGCCTTTGATGATGCCTCTTGGTCCAGATGTATACTATTTTCCTGATTTAGAAAGAGTTAAACCTTTCTATGGAATTCCTGGCTTACTTGCTGACTCGCTTCCGGGATCTTTTGGTCATTATATGTTTAGAGAATATCTTGATAGATTTGATCCAGACAGGAAGGAGTTATCTCCTGTTGAGAAGTTATGCTATATAGGCAAAAGAGGAATGGGAGCTCTCGAATTTGATCCAACACGTGGCCCAGAAGATATAAGAGATTCTCTTGATATTGTAGTATTACGAGCAATGGCCGAGAGTATTCTAACTGAGAAAAAAGATCAGCTTTACAAGGATAATGCTGAAGGATTAAAGCTTTTATATCAGATAGGTTCATCAGCTGGTGGAGCAAGAGCAAAAGCCATAATCGCATGGAATGAAGAGACAAATGATATTCGTTCTGGGCAGATAAATGCTGGTGAGGGATATGGGTATTGGATTTTAAAATTTGGTGCTATTAGTAACAACAAAGATCAAGAAGAAAAACCAGATGACATAGATTCTACTCAAACTGAATATGCATACTACAGGATGGCTCTAAAAGCAGGAATAGATATGAGTGAGTCCCGCTTATATAATGATGGCGAGGCTTATCATTTCATTACGAGACGATTTGACCGTAAAGAGAATGGGTCAAAATTGCACATGATGTCTCTATGTGGATTAACTCATCTGGATTTTGCTGCTAAATCAGCATATGACTACTCACTTCTTGCGGATGTTTTTCCTCGTCTTGATCTTGGATATGAAGAATGCGAAAAGATGTTTAGACGAATGGTATTCAATGATATGGCATATAACTATGATGACCACATTAAAAACATTTCATTTCTTATGGATAAGGATGGTATATGGAAGTTGTCACCAGCTTATGACATGACGTATGCTCATGATATAAACGGAAGATATACAGATGTTCATCAGATGCGAATTAATGGCAAAAATCAGGATATTACAATCGAAGATTATAAAGCCACTGGCAAGATATTTGGAATAAAGAATTCTACAATGAATTCAATCATTGAGGAAGTTAGAGAAGCTGTAAAATGCTTTGGAGACCTCGCAAATGATGCTGGTGTAAGAGATGAGCGAATTGTTTATATCAAAAATCAAATAGACAGTAAGTTAAGATTTTGAACAAAAAGAAAATCGTTGGCAAGGAAAACCACCAACGATTTTCATTTTTTACAAATTATAATTCGATTTAATTGACCTCATAAATCATCTGATAGAATAATTATAGCACCTATGTCGCACCTGAAAGCAAAATCCATGAGGATATTTCAATACAAAAAGTGTTTTATTGCAGCAAAAAAATTCCTATAATTGTTACTACAAAGGGGGGGGATTTACTATGTCATATGATTACAACAGTGAGAGAAGAGAAGCTATTAGCGCTGGTGAGAATGCATTGAAGAGTCTTCGCCATGCAAAGAGTTCACTATCAAGTGCACGCGGTTGGGGAATTTATGATATCTTCAAAGGCAAGACCATAACAGGTCTTATTAAGCACAGCAAGCTCCAGGATGCAAAGTCTGACATGGAGCAGGCAAAGTGGGATCTTGAGATATTCAGAAGAGAATTGAGCGACCTTAATGATTTGGAAAATCTTCATATCGATATTGGTGCATTTGCTACCGTGGCAGATTTCATTTTCGACGGACTTATAGCTGATATTTATGTTCAAAGCAAAATCAAAAAAGCACTGGATGGCGTAAATAACGCAATTAATCAGGTTGAGGATGCTTTGAGAAAGCTAAGATAAAAAAGTAGAATTAAAAAGAGGGAGCCGTCTCAAAAGGGAAGTAAATCCTGATTGAGGCGGTTCTTTTAATGTTCA
>JAKSRE010000051.1 GCA_024403775.1 Clostridia bacterium
TCAGATTACGTACTCGCTCCTTGAAGTAGGGGAATTCTTGCTTGATTTAGTTAAAGCCCTCATCCGCCTCATAATTTTCTAATTTCTGCTCATGAACAACTGTATCAAAAACCTCACAGGTATAGTAGTAATTTTCCTGCACGAAAATCTCATCTATCATGCCCTTCTCTTTTCTGATTATCGCTCCATATTCCTCAATTGTATCTGGTTTGATCTCAAGACCTAGTTCCTCTCTAATCTCGCGAATTAGTGCCAAAGACCTGGTCTCGTTTTGTTCGATACCACCGCCCGAGAAAGTGTAATAGTCATATTTCGAACTATAGACAAAAGCATACTTCCCATCTTTACGTATGATGCCACGTACTGAAGGACGATATCCAACCGTTCCATTCTCATCATAGTTTTTATAGTCAAATTCAAATAGTATTCTCATAATTATTCGTTTAATATTATTTCCATTCTTCGATCAAGCATATCCTGCACATCATCCAGGAAAACTTGTGGATTACATGCTTCATAAGCATTCATATAAGACTTCCAGGTAGCATCAAAATTCATGGATACAACTAATTGAGGAAGCCATTCATGTTTACAATTACTAATTTCCTGACACACAATATCAGCGTCACTTACAGAAGAAGAATACTCATAAAGCATAGCCCATTCAGGCTGACGATATTCTTTATCTGCGTTCAGCATATCTGCATATCCTCCAGCACCATATGCCTTGAAACAATCAGCTAGTGGCTTGGAGATTGTAGCATAAAATTCTTTTGGCTGTTCCTGTGGCTGCATAGCATTCATCCCATCTCTTGATGTTCCTAACCATTGAGGCAGATATGAATACTGACAGCAGTGAGAGAGTTGATAATTAGGATCTTCCCAGTTCTCACGCATTTCTTCTGTCCTATAGTAGTGACCTTCATCATCTACAAGATAGTCGGTTCCTTCTTCACCCCAGAATCTCAGGTCATGAATATCCTGATACAAAACATCACTTAGAAACTTAAATGCAATATCCGGATTCTCGCAGCTGGTTGTCACTGCTACTCCTGAAAGGTAATTAATCGTATCCCCATAAACAATATATTGAGTTGGCTGCCCCTTTTCGAGAGACAAACCGAGAGGAACATAATCACAGCCTAGGTCGGATAGACCATTCTCAATAAATGAAGGACCAACCTGATAATTAAAATCCCAGAACTCATCACACATACCGAGTACGCATCCAGTTCTAAGCTTCGCTATATACTCCTCATAAGTCTGATCTGCAAATTCAGGATCGATTATGCCCTTAAGATATTCTTCATTAAGCTTTCTGAAATAAGCCTGAGCAGTAGACGTAGTATTATAATCTATGACATACGGACTAGAAGGGTCATCTTCATTTACTATAACTGATCCCCATGGGTAATAGCCATCCAGATATAACGGAGCTGACTCTATACAAAAATATCTCCAATCATCACATAATACTGTATATGGAATTATTCCTATTCCATCTGGCATTGTTGGATTGGCCTCATAATATCTTTCCAGAAGATCAAAATACTCATCAAGAGTCTCAATTACTGGATAATTATCCCATTCAAGAACTCTCGCCTGAATCCAAAACGCCATACCTTGATGATCTATCGTTCTATACTCACCATATGTATTACAAAACACATTTGCCCAGTAAATGTGGCCATCATCCTGACGGAACATATCCCATTCTTCTTCTGTATATAATTCTTTAAGATTAGGGTACTTCTCAATGTAATCATCCCAAGGAACAAGAACATTTGCATCATAAAGAAGATTCATGCTATCACCGCCATTGATTAAGTCAGGTAGCTCGTCTGATTCAATAATCGACTTTATATAATCTCCAGAATCCTGTCCTTCTGGAAGCCATTCTTCCTCCAAATAAACATCTGTCTTATCTGCAATAATATCCCTGATATCATTTTCCTCATAAATACTCTCACCCTGACTTGCTATAAACATAGTGAGTTTTTCTGGCTCAAAATCGTTCCCCGCAAATGTTCCAATCTCACAGCAATAATCCTCTTCAGTAACAGATGTCTCAGGTACATTAGTATCTTTGCAGCTTACCAGGGCCGAACATAAACTAGATGCCATCAGTAGTGCTGCTGTCTTCTTTAAACACTTTCTCATTTTTTAACTCCATCAGTTCTTAATAATTTATTTATACCACAAACCAGAGGTTGCTTTTTAGTTCATTTTTACAAAATTTTTGACGAAACCCAAAATACAGCTCAAGCATAAAATTTCTCTGATATAATCGACATATGGAAATGGAGGAAATATATATGAGAAAGTTTAGAAACGCATTAATAATCTGTCTTAGTACAATCTTATGTGTAGTATTATTGTGCACTTCTTTATCAAGCAATCTAGAGGCTGCCAGTAATACTGCTTATTTTACGATTACAATGTCACCTTTTAATTCAGAATCCACCAATGAATATTTTGTAAGACATTGCTATCGCATTATTTTAAAGCGCGACCCAGATACAACAGGACTTGATTACTGGGTTAAGGAATTGAAAAATAATTCAAAAACTAAATCCGATGTTGCAAAAGAAATGATGTTTAGCAATGAGTATGTTAGTGCTAATTATTCTGATTCCGTATTCGTATCAGATTTATATAAGCTTTTCGAGAATAAAGAGCCAGATACTCAGGGATATAACTACTGGATAGGAGTTCTCAAAGATAACACTTTATCCAGATCAAGTGTCTTCGATAGTTTTGCCAAAGCTTCCGAAAATAATGCGAAGAATAATACAGATATCACACTGACTATGTATTACGATAACAAGTTTACTACACGACCTGATGTTATTGGAAAAATCAACTCTTCATATACCACATCAGCAGAAATACCTTGGGATTTTTATAAAGATATTATTACTTATGTAAAAGTAGATTCTTCTATGAAAAACTTTAAACCTACCTCAACTGCCTACTGGTTTTCATATTTAAAAGAACTCAAAGATATAATTGGTGAAGAAAATCTTAACCTGTCTAGTTGTACCAATATGGAAGATATGTTTCATGAGTGTGCCACTTTAACTTCTCTAAATACTTCAAATTGGAATACTTCCAGTGTCGAAAATATGAATTATACATTCTATAACTGCCGCTCAATAACATCTCTGAATGTAGCTAACTGGGATATTTCCAGTGTCGAAAGTATGAATTATACATTCTATAATTGCAACTCACTAACAGCTCTAGATGTGTCAAACTGGAATACTTCAAATGTAGAAAATATGATAGGAACATTCACTAACTGCAACTCACTAACAACTCTGAATGTAGCTAACTGGGATATTTCCAGTGTCGAAAGTATGGATTTTACATTCTATAACTGCAACTCACTAACAGCTCTAGATGTGTCAAACTGGAATACTTCAAATGTAGAAAATATGACAGGAACATTCACTAACTGCAACTCACTAACAACTCTAGATGTGTCAAACTGGAACACTTCAAATATGGTAAATATAAATGGATTATTCTCCGGATGTGAATCATTAGTATCTCTTGATGTATCAAACTGGGATGTTTCCAATGTCAAAGCTGTGGGTTATACATTCTTTAACTGCAACTCACTAACAGCTCTGGATATATCAAACTGGAACACTTCAAATGTAGTATATATATATGGATTATTTGCTGATTGTAAATCATTAAAATCTCTAGATGTGTCAAACTGGAACACTTCAAATGTAGTAAATATGAATGGATTATTCTCAGAATGTAAATCTTTAAAATCTCTAGATGTGTCAAACTGGAATACTTCAAATGTAAAAGACATGGGGTATGTGTTCTATAACTGTAGTTCAATTAATAATTTAAACTTATCCAACTGGGATACTTCAAATGTAGAATACATGAAGTGTATGTTCTGTAACTGTAGTTCACTAAATAATTTGAACTTATCCAACTGGGATACTTCAAATGTAGTACATATGGATGAAATATTTGCAAATTGCTCAAAATTAAGCAGAATATATGTTGGAAAAGATTGGACTACCGATTCATTATATGATTTTTCTACAAATTACTTATTTGTCAATTGCGAATCACTTAAGGGTGAGAATGGCACAGTATTTGATAGTGGTTATGTTGATGCGAATTTTGCTCATGTTGATGGTGGTATAAATAATCCTGGTTACTTCTGGGATGACTTATGCGATGTTACTTATAATGTGGGAGATTTTGGTACTGGAAGTGCACCTTCACAAATGCCAGTAAAAATCAATGGAGGGTCTTTTAAGGTCGCAAATGCTCCAACAGGACAAGACGGCTATAAGTTCATCGAATGGACTGATGGAAATAAAACTTATCAGCCTGGTGATACATATACTGTTATGTATGATGATGTAGTCTTGACTGCAAAGTGGGATAAGGCAACTCCTACAACACCTACTAATAACAATAACAGTAACTCTTCCTCACCATCTGGTAATAATTCAGGAACCACACCACCTCCTTCAACTCCAACTACAACTACCTCACCAAATAATTCAGTAACACCAGTGTCTACTGTAGTTCCAGCGCCGACATTGCCTGCTTCAGAACTAAATGTTAATGATTTTGTCGCAAGATGTTATCAAGTAGCTCTTCAGCGTGAACCAGAGCAGGAAGGTTACAATTACTGGGTAAATCGTCTTAATAATGGTGAAGCTTGTGGTGCTCAGGTAGGATTCGGTTTTATATTTAGTGGTGAATATATTAATCGTAACCGTACTAACGACGAATTTGTAAGAGATTTATATTCAATGTACTTTGACCGTGAACCAGATAATGATGGATATAACTACTGGATGGGATTACTTGCTGACGGCTTAAGTCGTGAAGAGGTTTTTGCAGGCTTTGCAAATTCACTTGAATTTTATAATCTGTGCTGTAAATATGGTGTTACCTGTGGCATTTATGTGGTCGGAATGGACCTTGATCAGCAAGGTGGAATAAACTGTTTCGTATCACGACTATATAAAGTATGTCTCAATCGTCTTCCAGATATGGACGGCCAGGGTGGCTGGGTTATGAGACTTATAAATGGTGATGTAACAGGAACTACAGCAGCTTACGGCTTTGTAATGAGTCAGGAGTTCACTAATCTGGAACTGGATGACGTCAACTTTGTAGCTTATATGTACAGAGCATTCTTCGGAAGAGAAGCAGCTCAGGAAGAGATCAACGGTTGGGCAATGAATATGAGTAATGGACTTACTCGTGAAGATGTATTTAATGGATTCGCTGGTTCTCCTGAATTCTTTAATCTTTGTGCAAACTACGGTATTAATGTATAAACGATGGAGGTCATCTTCTAGCAGAAGATGACCTTTTTTATAACCATATTTTTGCCGTCACAAAGAACCACGCGTTTTTGTCACAAAAATTGTGACGTTTGAAGCCTTCCTTTGTGACACGTCTTATCATCTACCTTCACAGACGAAGCAAAAAAACTGTCTCAAAAGTAATCTTCACAATCACTTTCGAGACAGTCACGATAAATCAATATAAGTTGTTCTGATTATGGCATTGAAGAACTAAGAATTACAATATTACCATTGATAGTTACATAATATGTAAAACCATCAACATCAATAGTAGTAACACCATCAACTGTCTGAACATTTGGTGAACCAGCAATATCTCCCAAGAGATTATCAAAAACTTCATCTGGTGTATCTGATTCATAAACAAGCATAAAAGAAACAAGGTCTGGGCCTGTTGCCATAAATCCTTCAGAAGCCTTTGTACCCTCTAAGGCATTCTCGTCTTCCTGAATAATAAGCCAACCCTCTGCTGATAATTCATCTGCCATCTTCTGCAATTCTTCTGAATTGAAGCTATACTCATAGCCATAATTATCCCATGGGTTTCCTCCACCCAAATCACTCTCTTCCATAAGAGCTTCGTCAACATAAACTGGTGTTGTTGCTTCAAAAATCTTCTTATCATTCTCATAGAAAGTAATTGTATAATCACCTTCTGGTAAATAATCTCCATTAACTAGAGATATACCTTCACATGCATAAGCAAATACCCAGGCATCAGTTCCCATTCCACTAGCTATCACAGAACCATTATAAGAACATTCCCATGTAACATTATTTCCAGAATACATCAAATCACAATCAATATCTGTAGCATTCACGTAATTGCCATTGTCATCAACGAAGAACCACTCACAAGTAATATCGCCAACCTGTACTTCACCTATATTACCAGCAGGATCTACTTCAACAGTACTTGATCCACTAATATCAATCTCAATGTCATTGAGAACAGAATAAATCTCATTTACCTCTTCAACATTTACAAGGAGCCACTCATCATCATCATTTATGAATTGGAATGTATATTCCTCTGTAGTTGTATCGCAATCCTCGATTGCATCAAGAATATCGTCTTCGTCATCGTAAGGACCACCCTTATTAAACTCATCTACATCTATATATGTAAATTCTACTGTAACAGAAGTTGTATCCTTCTTCTCGCTGATAGACTTCTCATCAATCTCATATTCGATTCCATCAAGAACTGCTTCAACAAACTCAGAAAATTCACCATGATCTTCACAGTAAACTTCAAGTTCTTCCAAAGCATCTTCATCAGCTTCATCTTCTGAAATAAGCTTTGTAAACTTCTTATAATTATTGCTCTTTACTGCCTCACATACAGCTTCACAAGCCTCAATAATAGCGTCATTACTCTTCTTGCCACCGCCAAAAGAATCACAACCAGTAAACATTGATGCAGCGAAAACAACTAACAATGACACAGCTGATAACTTAGTAGTCTTTTTCATTTCCAAATTCCCTTCAAAATAAAATTTGTTTAATCAAACAACTCAAATGATATCACTAAAGTTCAGCTTCTTATATGCTCAAAAATGCGCATTTAACAAGGCGTATGCCGAACAAATTAGTAAATTATCACATAGTGAATCCGATTTAGTGTTATGAACTGGTGTTCTTATTAAAAGCTACAATCAAAAATACGAATACTATTATGGAGCGTCCAAAGCAGGCTAATAAGAGTAATAAATTCTTAGCTAATAACAAACTCACTATCGAAGTAATAGAGCCAGTAAACAAAACATATTCAACTACTTCTGTTATTACTAGAATAATTCCAATTATCCAATACCAAAGCCAGGCCGTGCCATGGATTTTATTTAGATTTTTCATTTGTTTATTTAAAATAAACTTATATCCTACAAAAAGCAAAAAAACAAATACCAAAAATCCTAAGACATATGATGACAGATTATATCTAGGTACTTTAAGAGAATTAGCATCAAAAGCCCATGAGACACTTGTTCCTCTTTTATTTGCACCTATAAACTGAACATAGTATGACACTAATGATATGATTGCTACATATAGCGCAAACAGAAAATTAAGACCTACAAATAATTTACTCTTCTTATCCATTTTTATTCACCGCCCTGACAAAATCATAATTACTACTCCTTTATAAACCAACGATATTTTCTTTTATCGCACTTGCTATCTCAGAATTAACAGCCTTAGGCTCACTTCCATAAGTCCAGCCAAATCCATCACCTTCATAGCGTGGAAAAATATGCATGTGATAATGACCTACATCATTAAACTTGCCACCATTTTGCATGATGCTGTAGCCATCGCACTTGTAGATTTCCTTAATTGCTCCAATGATTTTTTTAGATACCAGCATCAGATGAGACAGCACCTCATCAGGAATCTCATCAGCATCAAGATAGTGTTCCTTAGGTACCAGAAGCACATGCCCTTCATTAATTGGTTCCATATCCATAAAAGCGTAAACCAATTCATCTTCATATACGATATCCGTAACAATCATTTCTCTATGGCAAAATACACAATCCATAATATATACTCCTCACCCCATATAGAATTTAGCCATTAAAAACAAACTTTAAGTCTGGATAGTAGCTCTCAATGAGTTTTATAAATCCTTCTTTTCCATCTGGAAGGTCTGAATAGTTATAATCGAAGCAGAAAATAGACTCTTTGTTATCCTCAAAATTAAATATTACCTCTGTCTCATATTCATTTACAGATACCTCTGTAACCGTTGACACTTTACAGGCTTCAATATATTGAATATCATCTATATTTATACTTTTAACAATTAAATTCGAAGCAAAAGTAACCTTTGTATCTCCAATCTTAATGGTATATATTCCCTGATTGATTTCTTCTAAAATTTTATCAAGCTCATCTACTTCAATATCGTTCAATTCATAGTAATCTATATATTCCTGAATACTCTCCGAGGTAATAAGATACTTTTTGGCTTTCTTTGCCTCGCTTTCCATGCGAGAAAAAACCACACTAAGTATTACTATTACAGCTACTAATCCGATCTCCTCATAGATGGCATATTCTCTTAAGAATATAATCAGTGCAAAAAACAAAGGAATCAAAAGAAAAAACACCTTTGCAATGTTTCTATAGAATGTTTCTTTCTTACGATATGGAAGTCCTAGTTCCTGATATCGTTCTGCAAATTTAGATTTTTTTGGCATAATTATCAGATTTCCCTCTCATAGGTTAATACAGTATGTTTTCCGACCTGCTTCTCTTCGCCTGTCGCTACAAATTCCAAGCCTTCCCAGAATTTTACTGCAACTTCATTCTCTTTTACACAGCCAAGTGCTACTTTATTAATTCCTATAGTCTTAAGATTTGCTCTTATATCCGCGAAAATCTGTGATCCAATTCCCTGACCCTGAAGTTCTCCGTCTACAACGAACCAGCCTATAAATGCACAATTGTTATCAGGATATCCGATAATGAGATCACTTATTGCAATCAGGCTGTCATCCTTATAAAAGCCTAAAAATAGTTTCTCCAAATCGCTTCCTTCTGGGATTTCTGGTACGTTACTTATGACTTCTGTAAGACTTTCCTTGGTTGGAACACGACCAAGGTAGCGGTAATAGCGCTTATTGGATTTACAAAGTCTATAAACGCTTGAGATATCACTTTCGTGAATTAAGCGGACATCATACTCACTTGAGAAGGCCTTGATATCAATATTGGAAGATTTTTCCTTCTCACTTTCGATGGCCTGTCTAAACTGTGTCTCATAAAGCATGCGGTAAGTTCCGCCAAGAGCCAGAAGCTCTTCGTGGGTGCCCTGCTCGGCAATAACCCCGTCCTTTACTACCAGAATTGAATCTGCTTTAAGAATTGTTGAGAGTCGATGCGCGATAACGATGCTGGTTCTGCCCTTCATCATTGCTTCCAGAGCATCCTGAATGGAGTTCTCTGAGATAGAATCCAGGGCGCTTGTGGCCTCATCAAGAATTAATATTTTAGGATCTTTAAGAATAACTCTGGCAATGGAAATACGCTGCTTCTCACCACCAGACAATTTAAGTCCGCGGTTACCAACTTCCGTGTTATATCCATCTGGCTGACTTACTATGAAGTCATGAATATTAGCCACACGACAAGCTGCCTCGATCTCCTCCTGAGTTGCGTCTTCCTTGGCATATCTTAAATTATCCAGGATTGTGCCGTTAAAAAGATAAGATTCCTGTGTTACCACACCTATCTGACTTCTTAAGTACTTTATATCAAAGTCACGAACGTCAACCCCAGCAATTTTGACGGAACCTCCGAGCACATCATACAGACGTGGAACAAGATTTACTACCGTTGATTTACCTGAACCAGATGGGCCGACAATAGCAAACATTTTGCCACCAGGAACTTTAAAATTAACATCCTTAAGAAGTTCAGTTTCTTTGTTGTAGCTAAACTCAACATGCTCATATTCAATAGGCTGCATCTCAACATCTGGCTTCTTGCCATCCTTAGGCGATACGATTGTATTCTCACGATCAAAATAATCAAAAATACGAGTGAATAAAGCAAGCGAACGGGTAAAATCAACCTGAATATTAAGAAGGGATTCAACTGGTCTATATAGTCTGTTTACAAGAGCTACCGTTGCAGTAATTGCACCAACAGTAAGAGTTGTATCGATTTTATTTATGATAAGAAGTCCACCGACAAAGTAAATAAGGAGCGGACCAATCTGGCCAAACATTCCCATAACAACGCCGAACCACTTACCTGAACGTTTCTCCTTAAGTGCAATATCAGTTGCCTCTTCATTCACTTTTACAAAGTTCTGATATTCTTTTTCTTCTCTGGTAAAAATCTTTACCAGCATGGAACCACTTACTGAGAGCGTCTCGTTTATTACCTGATTTAATTCATCGTTTTTGGCCTGGCTCTCAGATAGAAGTTCCCATCTTTTTTTGCCTGCGCTCTTGGTTGGCAGTATAAGAAGCGGGATGATTGCTATTCCAACCAGTGCGAGTTTCCAGTTCATGGAAAAAAGCGCAACCAGTGTGGTTATAACCGTCGCAACATTACTTACGATACTTGATAATGTTCCACTTATGACCGTACTTACACCACTAATGTCAGTATTCATTCGGGTAATGATGTCACCCTGTTTCTCAGTGGTAAAAAAAGAATGAGGCATATACTGGAGGTGGTTATACATTTGATTTTTCATATCAAAGATAATGCGGCCAGATATCCATGAATTAATATAGCTCTCAAGAACTCCTATAAGCTGACTTACGAAAAGCGTACAAAAAGCAATTATAAGAAGCTGAATCAGAAGCTTCATATCATTTCCGACCAGCGCCTGATCAACAATCTTTCCTGTAATAATCGATGGGAAAAGGCCAACTGTAGAAGACAAAATTATCGCTATAAAAACGAAAGCAAACTGAAGTCGATACGGCTTCATATATGATAAAATTCTTCCCAAAAGTTTCTTCGTTACTTTTGGCATATTTTTCTTCTCTTCCTCAGTCAAAAATCCTCTTGGCCCAAGCGAATTACGACCACTACCCATACCACCAGCCATGCTTTACCTCTCTTTGCCAATATTAACTACTTCAAGCATTCCAATTAACGAAGCCTTAGTCCTTGAGATTTTGTTTTAATCTCAGCTCATAGGTCTCGTCCTCATATACTTCATACATCCAGTCGTGGGAACTATAACTATCAGAATATTCAACCCTGCCATCCGGAATTCTTATTACATCTTCGCATCCATATAGCTTAAACCCAACAAGTTTACCGTTCTCGATAACAAAATTATTTGTATTAAGCTCATAAATATGTTTAGTCTCGCTTGTGTCATCTATTATATCCGTATTTCTTACCAGATAAGTCTTTGATACAGTATGAACAACAATCCATTTTGAAGCTTCTTCTATCATTTCATCTGTAATTTTTGTATCCATTTTCGACTCCCAATATAACCCACAAAAACATGAATCCATTCATCATATCTCATATTTATCCCCCAGAACTTTTATAGAATTCTTTTTAATTATACATTTTCACATCCAGGAAACAGTAGCACTATAATTATTATTTTAGAGTATTTACTATTCTATTTATAAAGTTGACTAACAAAAATAAAAAACACCTCAGAAACCAGTGAAGGTATGAGGTGTCTTATATTCTCATTCAAGTACAAGGTTTTTTTCTTTAGTGAATTCGCCAACTAACGAATCTTTATTCAAAAGAACACGTATAGCCAGGACAATAGCAAAAATTAACGGAAGCATAAATACAATAAATAAAAATGTCGGATATTCAGTCATCATTGCTATAATAATACAAAGTGACAGAGAGTTTATCACAATTTTTATAACCGCATCCTTTTTAAAAGAATCTACTACCCACTTAGCGCGATTTAGATAATGCTTGCTAATCAAAAAAGAAATAAGAGCTAGCAGTGAAATAAATAGAAACATGCCTATTAATGAATTTAAATCACCTGAACGAACTCTATCAAGTGAATAACCCTTTGAACCTAGTATCATATCTACCTCATATGTCCAGAATTTTGGCCCAGAAAACTTTGTGTGATGGCAACCTCCAAAACAACAATGAGGAAAAGCATTGAAAGCAGTAGTTACTATTTTTGCATAAAATATTTTCAGAATCACTGCACCAAATAAAATCGAGTTAAATATCTCAACAATCATCGAATAGAAGGTTAAGTTATATCTTTTTGTTTTGTAAGAATTCTCCATAATCTTTCTCCATTTCTCAACACAAATTGATATTAACATGTAATACGGCACTTATCAATCCTTATCTACAAATGGATTTTGCATTCTCAAATAAGCTTTGTAATATTCTTCCATAAGTATTTTTTTATCGAAAAACAAAACAGCCAAATACAAAAAAGTATCCAGCTGCTTAATGCTCTCATTTACTTCTCACTTATTCACAAATAAACATACCAGTAAGTTTTGGCACATTAAAGCGATTTATGAACAAATCACACTTACATAAAAATGAGTAGAACGCATGTCTTCCCATACCGCTAAAACTCTCATAATTACCCTGACCTTTGGAGAGAATAACATCAACATTATCTATCAGTTTCTTCGCGTCATCAGAGCATAAATCATAAACAGTTCCCGCTACGGCATTTCCGTTTCCTATAACCATAGCCACATTGTGTACGCCTGTATACATGGCATCTTCCATGGTTACATCATTTAAAACTTCCTCACCTCGCACCATTACATAAAGTGCCAGATCCTTAAATCTTGCTGCCATCTGTTCAAGAAATAATACATCAAGTACAATCTCTCCACAGTTATCTGCAAGAAGCAGAAAACTCTTTGCCTCTTCGCATTCCTTTATAAACTGCTTATAAACCTCTTCATCTTTTGGAGATATACTAAGGTCATCAAACAGCTTCATAAATTTCTTTTCGTCTACCTGATTCATTGCACCAAAATCAATATAGTTTCCTATACGTGCAAGAAACATAGATTCCTTAAGCGGATCTTCTGCCCCATATATTCTGTCTGCAAGAGCTGGCAGCATATCCATAACCAGGTCATTATACTTACGTTTTTTCTCAGCAAAGTTTGTTGCTGTCTCTCCAAAATGCTTCTTATATTTCTCTTTGAAAAGCGATACCAGATATGGTGCAGAGTCTTTATCATCTCTACATTCTATTATGCTTTTTACATCATCCAAATATGCTTTTACTTTGTCCTTATCTGTAGTTTCCTTCATGCTGTTTTCCTGCTTCTCATAAAGGCAGGCAGCGCATTGTTCATTTACTCGTCTCATTGATATTTACTATTCCTTTTTACTGGTAAAAACAAAATTTTATACAACAACCATTATACAATAAAAGAGGATAGTCTTTTGAACTATCCTCTTATTATTTATGGCATATAAACATTCCATACTCTTTTGGAATATTTAGCGCACCATTCTTTGTATGTTTAAGAAGAATCTGCTCTACTTTTCCTCTAGGAACACTACTTAATGAGGTCATACCAGAAAGCGAATAAATGTAATCAACAATGTCTGAAATATTAGTAACTACAAGTGAGTCTTCATAATTTTCTCTTCGTACATCAGCGAAAGCTTTTCGCAGAATAGAATTACCATTTTGAAGAGTGAAATTCTTATTTGTGCTGTCAGTAATACCATATTCACTTAAAAGATTAGACAGATACTCCATAATGCCATGTTCACCAAATGTAGCACAATAAAAAGCTCCATCATCCTTAAGAACTCGCTTCACTTCGCTTATTCCAAGCTCCATATCTGGAACGTGATATAACATCATATTAGCTATAACAATATCAAAAGTCTCATCCTCAAACGGAATGTTCTGGATATCTATTACCTGGTATTCAATATCCTTATAGCTACTTAGATTTTTCTTTGCAGTCTCTAACATTCCCTCCGAGAAATCAGATAGAATCAGTCTGTCACATTTATCTATCTCTCTTTTTTTATTAATCCACATATCTCCAGTGCCACAACCAAGTTCCAGCACCTTCATACCGTTTTCTATAACATAATTCGCGAAAATCCAGTTACCAAATCCCAATTTATTAGTCGAATATTTCTCATGTATCGAGATTCGTGTATTTAGATTACCAGAACTTTTGTATTGCTGTTTTACAATGTTAGTTTCATTAATATTACTCATGTAAGTACCCCTTTAATCAGTTTGCCTTTGAAGAAGCAGAAATGTAATCTGATTCGTGAAAAAACTAAAAGAAGTGCAGCTTACTACACTTCTCTAAATTACATATTTTTGCCAAGCTCATATGCTCTGGCAAGATATGCATCCTGTGTATTTTTCTAACTTGAAAAGATCAATATATTCTGTCTCATAGCCTGAGGATTCGGCGCCTTTCGCTGCAGATTTGATTAGAAGATCTGTATTCCACCCTGTTCTTGGTCCAGCATTAATAGCTATGATTTTTTTCATATCAATTCTCCTTCTTACAAATAATGGCAAAGGTAAGTCAGCCCTTTTGTTTTCCGCCCATACCCCAGTTTTCCAGAGGCGGTTCATTAATCACGATAAATACATCGGTTGGCTTAATGCCCAGATTGGTTGCCAGATTAGAAGTGATCATCTCGATAGCCATCTTCTTCTGTTCTCTGGTTCTGCCTGGAAACAGCGACAACTCAATAATCATAAAGTCATCTGTCTTCTCAGGAGCGGTCTCAAAATCACATTTATCAAATTCAATGATTCGTTGAAATTTGTCCCAGTCTTCTATACCAAGAGATGCTACTAGTCCATTATGGACAGACTTTAATACACTCTTTTTGTATTCAGGGCTCTTTCCTTTTAACATATTGATTTTAACTAACGGCATTTTATTTCCTCTTCAGTTTACTAATAACTTCAGGTTATACATTAGCAATTCTCGTTATCCAACTTAATTATCAGTTTCCTATCCGAATCATTTTTGCAGCTAAAATTCGGATTATCTGCCTTTAACTTCTGATATATCTTTCTATAGTCATTAAGAGAATGCTTGTTCGCTCCTCCTGCCAAATCTGGATTGTCTACCTGAATAAAATCATATTCCCAAAAGCATTCTGGGCATATGTCATATTCATAGTCATTATCTTTAAATGTATTATTCCCACAAACAGGACACAGCATTCTTTTCACCTCCTGCCGAAAGTCGGTACCATTAAATTATATAAAATGGATTCATTATTAACATACTTCAGTCGTTATCTTATATATATCACAATCATATTTCAAATTACTCTGCTGAATAAGTCCCAGGAAGAACTCCGTAGGAAATAACATTTCCTGTTTCACCAGACTCATTTACATCAAGAGATGCAAATAAGAAATCAAGTTCTGCGTTACTATTATCCAGAACGCCTCTAACCTTTGTTGGACCAGATTTTAAAGCAAATACGTATACCACATAGTCATGAGTTCCTGAAGGTGGATATGGGCCAACATACTGTGTTGAAGAGAGGCTGCCTGCTTCAAGAGTTGTTGTAGTGATATCCCCAGCCTTAAGGTGAAGCCAGTTTCCTGCAGTAACGTCGACCATATAGACAGCATAAGTTGTAGCACCTTCAACTTCTTCCCATGAAAGTTCAGGCGACTGATTCTCACCTAAACTCGTATTAGAAATAACAACATCCCAAACACCATCGTTAAGATTAGCTGAAGTTACCTCAAATGTAGGAAGACTTTCATAATCGAATTCAGGAATTTCTATTGTAGTTTCTGAAACTTCAGATATTTCCTCTGTTGTTTCCACGCTAGTTGTAGTCTCTGATGTTACCGTTGTAGTTTCTAAAGCTTCTGTTGTAGTTACGATAGTCTCAGTTGTTTTTGAAGAGCATGCTACAGCGCTGAAAGCCAACGATAAAACAACTAAACCAGCAATAATTCTCCTATTCATTTATATTCCTCTATTTTCCTAGCAACAACCTATCTAAAATTTTTACCTGTTAGTATATAACAAACTGTCCTTCCGCCTTTTTCCCTTTCCAGCCGCAAGGTAAATAACCAGCTTCATATATCTCCAGTAATTCAGTGACATGCTCCCACCACTTAGCATTTCATGCTTGAAGTGGGGGCTTCTTACT
>JAKSRE010000052.1 GCA_024403775.1 Clostridia bacterium
ACAAAAAGAGGCTTAAAAGTCCACAATCTTGTGGAGGGGTTTTGTGGACTTTGGCGTGAACTCCACAAAAAGAGGCTTAAAAGTCCACAATCTTGTGGAGGGGTTTTGTGGACTTTGGCGTGAACTCCACAAAAACAGGCTTAAAAGTCCACAATCTTGTGGAGGGGTTTTGTGGACTTTGGCATAAACTCCACAAAAAGAGGCTTAAAAGTCCACAATCTTGTGGAGGGGTTTTGTGGACTTTGGCAGGCGAAGCTTGGCGTTCACTTGAAATGGCGTTTTCATTCAACTGTTAAGTGTATAAAATCGATGTTTTTTGTGAGATTCACTTAAAACAAGCATTTCATTCACTGACGAGTGAATGAAACGGGCATTCTGAGTGAATGGCAACACATAGAAGTCTACCGCGCCTGCACAACCATAAATCCTGAGAACTTTGGCACTCATAACGGGGGGGATTTATGGCTGGCTTTTAATCCCTTTTCGAAAAGGGACAATAATACGAATCTTAATCTTCTTTATGAAACCTTAATCCTTTAATGTCAAAAATGATTTATAATCATTGATAAAAAGAGATGGAGAAAATGAAGATGCAAAAGTTTTTATCAGTTTTTTTGACGGGTGCGCTGCTTGTTACCAGCGTTCTGGGATTTACTTCCTGTAGTTCGAAGCAAAAAATCACCCCAAATGCCATTAACAAGGTCGAGGCGGATTCGAACTGGTTCGATTGCACCACGACTGAGATCACGCTCGATGGATATGAGAGCATTAATATCATGAGAAGCTTCATCCATACGGATGACGGCTATGCGGCGGCTTTTGATGCCTATAGAGATGACGGCGGGAATGGTGGAAACGGCACTAATCACGAGGGCGTGGTGGAGCTTAACAGAGATGGAACGATCAAAAATATTGATGTTATTACTTCCAAGGATCTCGGCTTTGACAAAGAATATAACTGCACCATAAGCGATGTTTTTTATAGGGACGGGGAGATTATTTGTACAGTTTATGCGGACTATATGGATATGGAGACATATCAGTATGATTCCAAGGATTTTGTCTATAATTTTACTCAAAAGGAGCTTGTTGATACTTCCGCTTATGAGAGCTCTTTCCCTGAGGAGGCGCCACTTAGCAAGATTAAATTCCTCGATTCCTATGTTGTCGCAGTAAATGATGGCTATTATACACCTGCAACTCTTGTCCTTTTCGAGGGCGAGGAGGAGCTCTTTGCATTCAATATCGAAAAGGAAATCCCAGGCTATTCACATGTCGATAATCTGATTCTAAACGGATCTTCCATAATCGCAGAATGCCGCGTAGATGACGATTCAGGTTCCAGATATGTTAACTATATTATTAACCTCGATAACCTCTCTCATACCATTGAGGACAGCGACAGAGAGTTTGTCTACTATATGGTGTCTATAAATAATTCCTGGATGATCTCCTATGTTGACAGTGAGGGCCGTGAATACGCTGTAAAGTCCGATGGAGTTTATATGGAGGATGAATTAGTTTTTGATTTTAGCGATACTTATTGTAATCCTTACAGAGCCAGAAGCGGCTGCCTCATCGATGCTACACCTGATCACTTTGTGATTGTTGTTCCCTTTACTGAAGTGCATTCGCTTAAGGGCTGCGTTCAGGTTATGACCTTTGACAAAGCTTCTTCAAATCCTAATGCTGGAAAGACTATTTTGACAGTTGGTTTCATGGGCGACATCGACTACGCGATCGGAACAGCTATATCCAAATTTAACGCTTCAAACAGCGAATATTATGTTAAGGCAGTCTCATATAATGCGACAGAGGAGGAGATGAATCTTGGTTCTGGAGTGAATTCAAGGCTTACCACAGAGGCGCTCGTCACCAATAAACTCATGATGGATCTTCTTAATGGCGACGGCCCTGACATCCTCCTTAATACTGCTAATTTCCTGCAGCTTAATAATGACGATTATCTTATCGACCTGGCGTCATTCATGGATGAGAACTTCGAGGACGGCGTCCTCTTTGATAATGTCCTTGAGGCAATGGCCGTAGAAGGAAAACTATATCAGGTGCCAGTAACTTTCTGTGTAAATGGCATCATTGTCGAAAGTGTGGTCTCAAACGGTCGTACTGGCTTCACATTTGATGAATATGATGAATATGTTCGTAAAACCTGCAATGGCAAAAATCCAATCGCCCCATACGGCGGTCAGGTTGAGACTTTCGATACTTTATATGGTCCAATGTCAGATCTCATGTATGACAAGAATGGAAATGTTGATATGAATAATGAGGCATTTAGTAGAATTGCAACTTACTGCCTTAATAATATTGGAGATAGAATTGAACTTGATGAGAATTTGGATCCATTTATGAATTCGCCAAAGATACCTTCAAATTCTTATATTACAGTTCCTTTTATTTCCCAGTATCTGTTCTCAAATCCAGTTACAAGAGACATCACACTCATGGGAATTCCATCAGTTGATGGACGCGGTCCATCCATAAGTTCAACAAACTCAGTTGCAATCTCAAGCGCCTGCTGCGACTTAGATGGCGCCAAGGCTTTTGTTAAAAATCTCTTCACTGATATCGACATCTATGCCGAGGTAAATGAGAATCCCCTCCTTGTTGAGGCAACAAAGAATTATGCGACAATGCTCGTTGAATTTTATAATAACTACTATCAACGTGAGATTGACAGAAATCCTGGAGATAAGGAAGCTGAGGTGTTCCTTAATTCAGTTGGATTCTATCACTATGATATGAGTGTTATTGATAAATATATTGAGCTTCTTAAGTCTGCCAACTGCTCAAATTCAGTCGACTCCAATATTCTCATTATTATAAATGAAGAGATCCAAAGTTATTTTGCAGACCAAAAGAGTCTCGATGAGGTTATCTCGATTATTGAGAATCGCGTTCAGACTGTGATTGATGAGAGAGGTTAATTAGTGGCCGCGGCGCGGCCGCGCCGCCAGACGCGCGATGCGCGAGCGAGCGCCCCGCGCGACGCATGCGACGCACGCGTCAAGCGGCGTGCGAGCGGCACCGATTCGTCAATCAATGTTTAAGATCATCATTGAGCCATCCTGGCCGTGTGCAAGTTCGTGTGCAACACGTACGAAAATGGTTTGGATTTTGCGACCATATTTTCGAAGATCTTCAGGAAGATTATTAAAGCCGCGAAGAGTAATCTCCGTCTCCTTGGCGATAAACATTGTCGATGCCAGATCATAGAGGGCATCGAGCGTCTTTCCATAGTATGAAGGGAGGTTTAGAGCCTCGATGAGAATCTCATGAATGTCATCTCTGTCTGTCACATTCGAAAAATCTATAATAATATTCTGCATTTTATTCTTCTCCATAAAGTAAAGTGAATGACTCATAGTGGTCAGATGTGTAGTAGATAAGGCCATCATTTGAGTAGATTATGCGCTTGGCGCCTCTTGAAGATGCGCCCATTGTGTCGATATCACACTCATGATATTCACGGCCATTAGCCTCTGGGAGAAGACCTTCATAGTTACCAAAATAGTCGCCACCAATAGACATACCTGATGCATAAGGCTCAAGTGAGCCGCCTTCCCATCCAAGGTTACGAGCTTCCTTTTTGGTTATGAAATTATTTGGGAGCTCTCCATACTGATAGATATATAAAGCGACATCGTCCTTTGATGTGTAAGATCCGTCTGGATCAAGAAGCGCGATTGTGGTCTCGGCTACAGCTTCCGTTGTAGTTGCAGCTGTTGTGGCCTCAGTGGTTTTTGTTGTTTCTGTGATCTCGGTAGTTGCAGCCACGGTTGTCTCTTCTGTGGTTGTCTCAGCTACTGTCTCGGTAGCTGACTCAGAAGTTGTCTCGGAAGTCTCCTCGGTGGCCTCCTCGGTAGCCTCAGATTCTTCGGCTTTTTCCGATTGCTCAGCTTCAGTTGTTACGTCCGATTCCTTGGTTGTCTGAGTGGTTGTCTCTTCGAGTTCTTCCTCAATAATCTGGCCTTCATCAGATGATTCTTCATCTACAGCTTCCAAGATCTCGCTTCCAAGTGATACGATTTCTTGAATCGATTCATCTGAGCAGCCAGCGATAGTAAAGAGCATTGCCAGAATTGTGATTAAACTTATTAATTTAGCAGATAATTTTTTAAACATATTACGTCACCTCGTGTGGTAATTATATCACTTAATGCGCTACTAAAATCAGCGGATTCTTCTTGATCTGTGTGATTCACTTAAAAGTGGCGTTTCATTCACTGTAGAGTGAATAGATTGGGCTTTCTGAGTGAGATTCACTTAAAAACGGCGTTTCATTCACTGAAGAGTGAATGGATTGGGCATTTCAAGTGAGATTCACTTAAAAACGGCATTTCATTCACTGTAGAGTGAATGGATTGGGCATTCTGAGTGAGATTCACTTAAAAACGGCGTTTCATTCACTGTAGAGTGAATAGATTGGGCATTTCAAGTGAATGCTACTTAATTTGCATGATTCTGCCAATCGATGATTGGAACATCTGGACCCCAATATCACTTAAAATGGCATTTTCATTCAACTGTTAGGTGTATAAAACAGGCAATCCAGGTGAGTGTGGCCCCAAAAAAGTCTGCACATTTGTCCCAATCGATGATTGGGACATCACAACATGAGAACTTATAAACAAAGAGCCCAGGCGGTTTTACCGCCTGAGCTCTTATATGTATTGGAGGGAGTGTGTGAATTTGTTAGCTTTCGATTGCAATTTTATTATTAGTGGTTAGATATGTCAGTTCGCTTTTCGGGAGGGAGAGCTTTAAGACTCCATTCTCAAACTTTGCTTTGACATCTTCTTTCTTGACCGCATCGCCTACATAGAAGCTTCGCTGCATGGCGCCAGAATAGCGTTCCTGGCGGATGATTTTGCCATTGTGGTCTTTCTTTGAGGCGTCATGGTCCTTGGCGGCGCTGATGGTTATATAGCCATCGGTTAGTTCCACATCAATCTGATCTTTTTTGAAGCCTGGGAGATCAACCTCAAGCTCATAAACGTCATCAGTCTCGTGGACATCGGTTTTCATCAGGTGCTGGGCATTCTTACCATAGAGGTGCTTGTCAATATTGGCAAACTCACGTGTTAGTAAACCTCTGTGACGGGGCTCATTGCCTTCCCAAAGCGCATCAATATTAGCGAGCTCACGTGCTGGGAAACCCCAAAAATCATTAAACAAATCTTCTCCAAAAATACCGGACATCAACATAATATCATCTCCTTTGTTGTTGTATCCGAGCATTGAAGCGGAGGTCTAATCTATCGATCTTCGTTCCTTTGTTCTGAGTACATTATAGTACAATAATTAGCACTCTCAATAGGAGAGTGCTAACAAAAACGACAATTCTTAGGAGGATTATTTGTACACTTTTTAATGCGCCGAAGACAGTAAGCAGAACTATAATATTAGGGGCAGTCGCTATCAAGCTGCCAGTAATCAAACTGCCAGCGATTAACCTGTCAGCAATTAACCAGTCGCGTAAAAATACAAAATCTAGTCTACAAAATATCATGATAGTCCTGGTATTGTCCTGAAGCGTAGTACTACGCAGTACAGCGCAGTACGGTGTGGCGGCGGCACTCAAATCCGACAGCATCAAATATGCGGTGAACCTCGACGGCTCGATGTTCGTCCATGTCGACTATAAATTCATCAATAAGCCAGTTTATGTCATGTGCAGCCCAGTTAATGTTCTGGCAAGGCTTCCCCTTATCGAGAATGGGCTCTCAAATCTTAAAGTCTTCTAACCCTCTCATTCAAAATAATCATAAAAATTTGTTATAATATATGTACAAAAAAGAAAAGAGGTATCAATATGAAAGGAACGAAAAAGCTATTATCAGCTATTTTGGCTGGTGTCATGATTTTAAGTATGGCTGGATGCAGCTCGAAAGCAAAAATCAAAGAGTTCAGTAGAGAACAGGTTTTCGAAGTAGCAAATGAAGTTTTTGAATTTGATGGCGATGCAACCACCACTTTCGAGGACTATGTTTTGTTGGGTCCAAATCTCGAGAATCCATCCTATGGTGATGCTGAATACATAGTTAAGACCATGGTTAGGGGCGAATATGAGGCGGCAACAATTTACTACTATGAATTTGCGACGGTTGAGCAGGCAGATGCATACTTTAATGCCCTCTATGTAAGCCATGATGTGGCGAATGCTGATGATATGAATTCCAGCTATTCACCAAACGAATGCGGCTATATCACAAATGGCTATTATATGGGTGATGTCGGCGCAGTTTATTTTAGCGGTAATAAGATTGTTGTTGTATCAACAACTGACTACTTATTGAGCGGCTGGTGCGATAAGTTTGTTAGAAAAATGGGTTTTCCAAACTAAATTATTAATAGGGAAGTTAAAAAAATGAAAAGATTCAAAGCACTAAGTGTTGTACTGGCAGCTTCTATGCTGATGTCAGTTGCAGCATGTAATGATAATGGGGACACAAAGGAAAAAACTTCTGCCACAACAGAAGCGTCTGAAGAGACTACAAAGGAAACCGAGGCTGAGGCGACTTCTGCTGAAGTTACAGCGGAGGAGACAGATGAGTCAGAAGAGGAGCTTTCTTCTGAAGAGACAGAAGAGACTGTTATTGAGGCTATAGATCGCCTTGAAGAATTCACAGAGCTACGTAACTTTGCTGAGACTTTGCATGAAGATGGCGACACAAAGCTTTATGGTTACTATAACCAGACTTTATATAGTGATGCGCCAGTTTTTCTTACTGTCTACGATGGTGAGGTTAGTTATTATGAATATGATGGAACTGCTGTAGTTAAAAATGAGAGCGGCCAGTTCAGATATATCGAGCCAGAGACCAATCTGATTCCTTATGATGTTTTCGCAGAATTGCCAGGTCCATTTGATTATCTTGGCATTGCATATTCTGATGTTGATTTGACTGATGGCCAGTATGGCGGAACACTTATCGGGTTTTCAGAAGATGGCAAATATTTATATGCCTGCATGGGCCCGATGCTGAAGGTGTCTAATTTGACTTCTGAACAGTGCATGAACCTTGAAGTTGGGGATAAGGTTGTAGTATCACTTTGGGGTGACTGCGAAGTAACAGATATTTTTGCTGATGACCCTTCCTGTCTGAGATTTACTCTCCGCGACTTAGATGCTGAAGTAGAGCCAGAGATGGATGACATTTGCGGCTATATTCTTGTGGATCTTGATGAGGATGGTAATCCTGTTAATACAAGAATCTGGGATGCTTTTGGTTATAACTATTTCACTGACTTTAGCGTAGTTAAGCTCTCTATAACAGAGGATACTGTGATAAAGCCAAATTCATATGAGACTTTGGAAGGCGACTTCCTTACTTATCTTGACGCGAAGGCAGCTGATGAGGACTCAGGCCTAATCAAAAACGAGGGCTTCGGCTATTATTATCTGGATAATAATATTTCTGGCATTGGTAGAGAGACATGTATCGTTGAGAATGGCGAGTTGAAGGTTCTAGTTCTTTTTGCTTTTAGTTAATCTCTCCTTCTCGAAAGGGTTATCTCCACATTTTTGATTCAAAAATAAACATTAAAGAGCGTTCAGGTTGGATGCTCTTTTTTTGTCAGAATTAATAGAAAGTTTACTTCGATAAGCCTGGTAAAGAAAGGCAATAATTTATAATAGATATTAGCTGAACAAAGCTTTTATAGGAGATTAGAGATGAGAAGTATTTTGAAAGTAATAGCTACTGCCCTGTGCGCTGGAATGGTGTTAAGTAGCGGCTTGTTTGCAACTAGCCCAGTTGTTATGGCTGCTGGTGGTGTGGCGATTGATAGCACGAATTTTCCAGATGAGAATTTTAGAAAGTATGTAAAGGAGAATTGTGATACAAGTGGTGATAGTGTTTTATCTCAGAATGAGATTGATGCTACACGTCTCATATCATTGGACCGTCAATATATTAGTTCTCTTAAAGGAGTAGAGTTTTTTACTGCACTAGAAGAATTGACGTGTGATTCTAATGAAATAACAAGTCTAGATTTAAGTAAGAATACAAATCTGCAGATTTTAGATTGTAGTTCTAACCAAATATCTAGTTTGGATGTTAGTAAGAATACTGTATTACGTTATTTAAGTTGTTATGATAACCAACTAACTAGTCTAGATGTAAGTAAGAATGTTAATTTGGATACCTTATTTTGTTCTTCTAACCAATTAACAAGTCTGGACGTTAGTAATAATGTTTATTTAGTTGATTTACTGTGTTCTAATAACCAACTAACTAGTCTAGACGTAAGTAAGCACACTGAATTATATGAGTTGGATTGTTCTGATAACCAACTAACAAGTCTTGACGTAAGCAACAATACAAATTTACAGTATTTGTATTGTGATAATAACCAACTAACTAGTCTGGACGTTAGTAATAATGTTTATTTATGTGAATTGCTCTGTGCTGGTAACCAACTAACAAGTCTTGATGTAAGTAATAATGAGGTTCTCTATAATCTTTCTAAGAATATTACTTATGTAACCGAATCTTTCGGTTATATAAATCTAGTGAGTTGGAGTGATTTTGTAGAATATTACGGAATGCTTATTATCGATTCACAAACAACTCTTACAGCAAATGGAGAAATATTGTATGCTCCTACAGGTCAGCCAACAGTTATTCCTACTCCTGAAACTTCACAGAGTGTAGGCTCATTCTACAAACAACTCTTACAGCAAATGGACAAATTATATATGTACCAACAAATCAGCCTTCAACAGTTCCTACTCCAATTCCAACAGTAGGTTTAATTCCAACAGTCGCTCCTACTCCTGAAGCTTCACAGAGTGTAGGCTCATTCGTAGACCGCTGCTATGAAGTAGCCCTTAATCGAAAAGTGGATGATTCCGGTTTTGACTATTGGCTGGATGCACTTAACAATGGCGAGATTTGTGGAGCACAGGCAGGCTATGGAATTCAGGCTTAAGATTAAGTTTTAACGATGGAGGTCGTCTTCTAGTAGAAGATGGCCTCTATTTTGTTAGAAGTTTTTTGCCTGTCACAAAAAATAAGCGTATACGTCACAAAAATTGTGACGTATTGAGACATTCTTTGTGACGCATGAGATTAAAGTTCTACTTGGTAACTTTATAATCTTTAAAAATGCTATTTTTAAAGATTTTTTGCGTTTAATACAAAAATAGTGCATAATATTAACGAAAATTAGAAGATGTGGGTTTGATATCTGGGAAAGACTAAGAACCCATTTTCGACTAATAGAAAAGATTTGGAGGAAAGAAAAATGAGTTTAGGAAAGAGAATGATTTCTACTGTTCTTAGTTTGGGACTTTTGCTGAGTAGTAATCCATTTTATGTCAATTCGACTGTCGAGGCTTCTGGAGTAGCTGTAAATGCAAGCAATTTCCCAGATGCTGTATTCAGAAAGTATATATCTGAATATATCGACGCAGATGGTGATGGACAATTGTCGCAAAGTGAGACTGATGCCGTTCATTCAATTTATATTGACGACTGTAATTGGGATAACTGGGAGATAGTAAAGGATTTAACCGGAATTGGATATTTTACTAATCTGGATACATTAGTGTGCTTTGATAATCAGTTAACAACTCTGGATTTAAGTAAAAATATTAATCTTACACAATTGCATTGTAGCGAAAATGATTTGGTAAGTCTTGATGTAAGCAAGAATATTAATCTCGTTGAATTGGGTTGTTCTGGTAATGAATTGACAAGTCTTGATGTAAGCAATAATACTAAGTTAGAGGACTTGGAGTGCTTTGATAACAAGTTAACAAGTTTAGACTTAAGTAAGAATGTAAATTTAGTTGAATTGGGTTGTCATGCTAACAATTTAACAAGTCTTGATATAAGTAATAACACTAAGTTAAAAGGTATAATGTGTGGCGAGAATCCACTAACAAATTTGGATGTTAGTAAGAATGTTAATTTAACATTCTTATCATGTGAGAGTAGCCAGCTGACAAGCCTTGATGTAAGTAATAATACTAATCTGACAAGTTTACATTGCGCTCATAATAAAATCACAAATCTTGATATAAGCAAGAATACTAAGTTAGAAGTTTTATATTGTGAAGATAATCAGTTAACAAGTCTTGATGTAAGTAAGAATACTGAATTAGAAACATTAGTTTGTGCATACAATATGCTAACTAGTTTGGATGTAAGTAATAACCTTAAATTAGTTGTATTAGATTGCACATCTAACCAGTTAACAAGTTTGGATGTAAGCAAGAATATCAAGTTGGATTCATTGTATTGTGCTAATAATAATCTGACAAGTCTTGATTTGAGTGCAGTTAAGAACTTAAATAATCTGTTTTGTGAAAACAATCCTATAGAAGAGCTTGATATTAGTAATAATCCGAATCTGTCTCAGCTTGCAAGAAACATTGTTTATGC
This sequence comes from Clostridia bacterium, assembly GCA_024403775.1. Taxonomy (GTDB): domain Bacteria; phylum Bacillota; class Clostridia; order Saccharofermentanales; family Saccharofermentanaceae; genus Saccharofermentans. The sequence goes on from JAKSRE010000052.1 coordinate 10,416, forward strand.
AACTGAATATCTCACTGTTAGTGGCGATATTAAGACGGATGCTGTAGCTTGGTACAATCCTGCTAATTATCTTGGACAGGTTAACATTGATCTTAAGACAACATTAGTTGCTAATGGAGATGTTTTATATTCACCGGCAGATCTGCCAACTACAACACCTGTTCCAACAGCAGGTCCAATCCCAACTGTAGCACCTACTCCAGAAGCTTCGAAGAGCGTTGGTTCATTCGTAGATCGTTGTTATAGCGTAGCTCTTGGTCGTAAGGCTGACGAAGAGGGATATAACTACTGGCTTGAGGCTCTTAACAATGGAGAGATTTGTGGAGCTCAGGCTGGCTTCGGATTTATCTTTAGTGCTGAGTACACAAACAAAGAGACAACAAATGAAGAATTCGTAACAGACCTCTATAGCATGTATTTTGGACGTACACCTGATAGCGAAGGCTTCAATTACTGGGTAGGATTACTTAATAGCGGAGCTTCAAGAGAAGAAGTATTTGCAGGTTTTGCAAATTCAACTGAATTCGATAATCTTTGCGCAGATTATGGCGTAGTAACAGGAGCATATCTTGTAGGAGTACCAGTAGCACAGCAGGGTGGAGTAAACGCATTTGTAGCAAGACTTTATAATATCTGTCTTACAAGAAGACCAGATCAGGTTGGTCAGAGTGGATGGGTACAAAAGCTTATTGCTGGAGAAGCATCAGGAACAACTTGCGCATATGGTTTTGTATTTAGTCCTGAGTTTATGGGACAGGGAATGACAAACGAAGAGTTCGTTGCGAGCATGTATCGTGCATTACTCGGCCGTGAACCAGATGAAGCAGGTTTTAAAGCATGGGTAGAGACACTTAATGGTATTGGAACTTATACAGATATATTCTATTGCTTCTTAGCTTCAGAAGAGTTTAGTAACCTTTGTGCTTCTTATGGAATTGAGATTTAACACGGTATTCTGAGTTAAAAAATAGTGATGTTAATGAGGCCATCTCAAAAGTGATTTGTTGATTACTTTTGAGATGGTTTTTTATGCTTGGATGTAGATTTTTGCTGGGTGGCGGCCAAGGTATCAGGTGGTTGTAGGCGGTGGCGGATATTCTTGGGTGCGCTGAGATTAAAGCTTTTTCTCTCGATTTATACTTTCTAGTAATAGCTGTTAGGAGGACGCGGGTGCGCGTTTGTAAAATATTGGCTGAAGACTGATTTTTACAAGAATCTCACTTTAAATGCCCAATCCATTCACTCTTCAGTGAATGAAACGCCTGTTTTAAGTGAATACCAAAACTCTTGTGGACTATGTTTGTAAAAAGGTGCTTTTCGAAGAAGAAATCTGCTTGAGATTGCATTCTGTAGGAGGATTGGGATTAGAGGTGTTTGTAAAAATTAGTAGAATGCGAGTTTTTTACAAATTAGGAGGAATAATGTTTGTAAAAATGAGAGGTAGGGGCCGATTTTACAAACATGGAAAGCTGGATTTGTAAAATTGAGGCGTAACGACGGATTTTACAAACGCTGCTTCGGGTTTAGGTGTTCGGGTAGCAGGCAGGCCAAGGAACTGGACTATTCGCCAATCATTAATCCTCTCCCGCAAAAATTTCGCACAAAATTCTGAACTAGCGGAGAGCCAAATGCGATATAATAAGGCTACAAAAAACAAGGGAAAAGAGAAACGAGTATGATTAATTTAAAAAAGCTGCCAGCACTTTTTATGGCTATGACACTTATGGCGACTTTTGTTTTGGGTGGATGCTCTTCATCCAAGAAAGACAAGGATTCAGATAAAAAATCCAACAAGAGTATTGCAGAGGTATTGGGTACCGATTCCAAAAGACCAGTAAACACAACTGCGAAAGTGCCAGATGCAATGACTGAGCCAACAGAGCCTGAAGAGACAATCCAGCCAATGATTGTAAGAGATACTGATATTGGTATTGCACTTCCTACCAAAGATCTCAGGAGATATGCATACGATGGCGACTTCATGGTAGAGTCATTTACTGATCTTGGCTATACAACTAGCCTTCAGTATGCAAATAATGATGTTGAAACGCAGGTAGATCAGGTTAGAAATATGATTGTTGGCGGATGCGAAGTAGTCATTATTATGCCTATTGATCCAGCGTCTATGGCGGATGTTCTTGAGCTCGCTGAAGAATATGATACTGAGATCATCTCATATGACCGTCTTATTATGAATTCGGATAATGTCGATTTTTATGTTACTTTCGACTACTATCGCGTTGGCACAATGCAGGCTGAGTATATTGTGGATGCGCTTGAGCTCGATAAGGAAGAGGGAGTTTATAATATTGAGATTTTCGCTGGGGATTCAGGTGATAGCCATGCAAATTATTTCTATATGGGCGCAATGGATGTCCTCAGCCCTTATATTGAGTCAGGAAAGCTCAATATTTCATCTAACCAGGAGAATTTTGCAGATGTAGCTATACCAGCTTGGTCTTCCGAGCAGGCTCAGCTTAGAATGGACAGCATACTTGCGAACTACTATGCAGATATTTTGACGATTGACGCGGTTCTTTGTCCAAATGATTCAACTGCCTATGGCGTAATTCAGTCTCTCAAGACTAACTATGGTGGCACATGGCCGGTTATTACTGGTCAGGACTGTGATATTGTAAATGTTGGATTTATGCGCGAAGGCTACCAGAGCATGTCTGTTTTTAAGGATACCAGAGTGCTTGTATCGCAGGTAGTAGCAATGACTGCAGCTATTTTCAGAGGCGAAGAAGTTCCGGTTAATGACTATGATTCTGCATATAACGGCGTCAAAACAGTGCCAGCATATCTTTGCGAGCCTACTTTGGTTGATGCATATAACTATGAGACAATTCTTATAGATTCTGGCTATTATACAAGAGAGCAGCTGGGCCTTTAACTAAATCAAGCAAGAATTCCCCTACTTCAAGGAGCGAGAACGTAATCTGA
>JAKSRE010000053.1 GCA_024403775.1 Clostridia bacterium
TTGAATCAGGTGACGTGTGAAGATATTCAGGGTAATGTGTCACCGTCGAGGTGACAGAAATGCTTAAATCCGGTGACGCACGAAGATATGCAGGCAAATGTGTCACCGTCGCGGTGACAGAAATGCTTGAATCAGGTGACGTGTGAAGATATTCAGGGTAATGTGTCACCGTCGCGGTGACAGAAATCACGATTTTGGGTGACAAACGAAGGTTTGAAGCCAAATGTTCCAATCAGTGATTGGCAGAAATCGCGTTTTTGATTGGCAGATGAAGGTTTGAGGCCAAATGTTCCAATCGTTGATTGGCAGAAATCGCGTTTTTGATTGGCAGATGAAGGTTTGAGGCCAAATGTTCCAATCGTTGATTGGCAGAAATCGCGTTTTTGATTGGCAGATATAGGGTTGATGGCCAAATGTTCCAATCAGTGATTGGCAGAAATCGCGATTTTGATTGGCAGATGAAGGGTTGATGGCCAAATGTTCCAATCAGTGATTGGCAGAAATCGCGTTTTTGATTGGCAGAATATCCGACAGAACCCAATGCACCTGAGAGTGAAATGGATGCGCGAGTTATCGCGCGGATTTGGGGGCATAAAAACATCCTGCGCCGAGCTTTTCGAGACAGGATGAAAACTACTTATTAGATATTTGCTACCTCGGGCAGCAATTTTGCAGAATATTACTTTATATAATGAACATAAGAATCCTTACGAGGAGCAGCTGCATTCACTGGAACTGCAGCATAGCCGAGTGCGCAGTGGCCGATTCCCTCGAAGTCACCCTCGATGCCGAGATTCTTAAGAATTGCCTTACCAAAATCAGACTCGAACTCCTCTTTGGCACGGTGGATCCAGATGCTTGAGATGCCAAGGCTCTCAGCAGCATTCATGAGGTTACCTAATACAAGTGAACCGTCATAGATATATGTTGGAACTTCCTTATTTGCAAGGACGATGAGGATTACAGGTGCGCCATAGAATGGATCCATGTCTGCGCCCATTACTTGCGCATTTGCCTTAGAAATCTTATCGCGCATTTCCTTATTTGTTACTGCGATGATGATTGGGCTCTGCTTGCCCATACCTGTTGCGGCATATGTACCAGCTTTGATGATTGCTTCGATATCCTCGTTTGAAGGCATCTTTGATGGATCAAAGTTACGGCAGCTTCTTCTTGTTTCCAAAACCTTAAGTGTCTCGTTCATTTTGAGTCTCCTTTGAAAATTAGTTATGTGATAAGGATATCAAACTGTGGAGACTAAATATATTAGATTCTCGCCATCAGTGTATCAAGATTGTTGGATTCTTGTGTGAGGCCTTGTGCGTTGCATTTAAACCCACCCTATCTTCTCTTCAAAATCTGAGAACCGTTAATGATTAATCCCAGGCATAAAAATATCGCGCCAGCAATACGAACTTTGCCAATTTGTTCATCAGTAGGAAACTGCTCCAGAGAACCGTTAAAAAATAAGAGCATTCCAACAAACGCGAGAGCTGATCCAATCATAAGAATAATTGTCTTCTTCATTTTTTCACCATCCAGACATCAGAAAAAATCAAACACACACTTAAAACGAACTTGCAATCTCATCACATTTATCAAGAAAACCGACTTCACGTCTGGAGCGGTTCTCGCCATTTCCTTCGCCACGGCTCATCTCGTCGAATACATGAAATTTTGCGTGGCGGGCGCGGTCGCTGATTCGGTCGCCGATCATGACTGTTTTCATGGCTTCAACCTGCATTTGCCTTAGGTCTTCGGTAAGTGAGCCGCCCATTGTGATGAGGAAGAGGGCTTTGTCGAGAGTCTTCATTGTGCGGTTGTCGCCATAGGCATAGCCGTAGGTCCAGACGCGCTGAAACCACCCCTCAAGCATGGCTGGAGAAGAGGTCCAGAATACTGGATAGATGAAGACGATGGCGTCTGCCTCATTTATGCGCTTTTGCTCGCGAAGAACATCTTCTTGAACGGGAGTATCGCACTGATAGTAACCTTCGCGAAGATATTCGCTCTCGGACATGACAGGATTGAAGCCCTCGGCATACAGGTCGGATACATCATACTGATGACCGTTACTCTCGAGAGCCTTCACGAAAGCCTCCTTTACCTGATGGGTAAAGCTGTCCGAACTTGGATGACAATAAACAACTAGAACTCGCATTGACGCCTCCTATTAATCAAGCGGTGACTCGACACCAAGATACTCATAAATACTCTCAGCAACCGCCAGATCCTTGGTGATTGAGATAGTGATGAGAAGTTTATCTCCACGGAGGTAGACTCCCATGATATTTTTTCTATCGGAACTTATCTCGTTATACCTTACCGCATAGGAATAGTCGTCGGTTGTTCCGTCGTCATCCCATTCGCCGTAAGAGAGGTATTCCTCAAAACATTCTCCTGCATCATCCTCATCAGCGAAAGTCATGAAGAACACATAATTTTGCCCTTTCTCACCCTTCGCGATAACCGTGAATTCGCTAATCTCATAGTCGCCAAAATTTCTCATACGATTCACGAGCAAGTCATAATACTGCTGCGCCTTATGCCCCGTCACACTGAAGTAGCCGTTGGCATCTGTAGACATAGAAGACACGTCGTCGTAAATCGACTTAAAATATTCATACTCGTCAACGTCCAGATCCTGCGCCATTTTGACGATTGCTTTATGCGTAAAAATATCGTTTTTAGCCCTGCTACACGACACAAAACTTCCCGCCATAACAAGTGTCAGGGCAAGTGTCAGAGTAATTGACAAGGCGCGCGGCCTGTCTAGATTCGTGGCAAGTGGCATGGCCAATGTCGGGAACTTTTTCCATCTAAATTCTCTCATAATTGATATCCATTTCTTATTTACTCCTCGAGTATTTTACACCAATTTTTCGCTTTTGATAATGTGGTATAATCTTCGCGAAAAGGAAAAAGGAGCGTTATATGATTGACCATCAAGATTTAAGCATCTATCAAAATTACACGAAAGTAGATAAAAAGAACCTCACATATCACCCAATATCAAATGAGGCTGAGGCCAAAGCCGCCAAGGCACTGAGAAAAGTTCATTTAAACAAGTTATATCCTATACTCTTTGTCATTGGTTTGTTAGTTATAACGCTTATATTCTTTCTCATTAAAGGCGACGCAGATAATATGCAGATCATTCTTCCAATCGCATTTATTATTTGTCTCATCCCAGTCATGATTTTCCCGTTAATGCGTATCCTTGGCAAATGCCAGGTTGCATGCTGCACGGTTGTTCATAGAGAGACGCGCCAGGTAAAAATGGATGCCCATCGTTCTTATACCGCTTATTATCTGACAGTTGTTCAGGATGGCGAGATGGATGGAAGTTTGAATAGAGGAGCAGCTGAAGACGTGACTGGTGATGCGGTTGGAGAAGTGGTTGGAGAAGCGGTTGGCACGTTGGGACGTTCACAGGCTTTAGAACGCAAAATTGCCAAAGACATACCAGTTACCGCCTCTGTATATAACAGAATTAGCATAGGAGATCGCGTCTATGTTGCTAAATCTGGCGGCGCAACACTTGGAAGTCTGGTTAAGGATTGTGAATGATGGTCCATTCACTTGAAATGGCAGTTTTATTCACTCTTCAGTGAATGGAATGCCTGTTTTAAGTGAATCTCACTCAGAATGGCGGTTTCATTCACTCTTCAGTGAATTGAATGACTGTTTTGAGTGAATGGCAAGTCCAACTTAAATCCACACAAACAAATCCTACCCATCCACGTAAACATCACACGAACAAACTGCAAAACTGAGCAAACAAACCGTCCCAGACCGCTATGCGGCCTGGGGCGGAATCTTTAAACCTGAGAATCTTTAATTCTGATACGTTACCTTGATGATGCTTGTATCGATAACTTTGGTATCGATGCTGAGCGTCTTATTGGATGTCGTTGAATTGAAGAGAACATTCAACTCGACCTTACCTGCCCAGTCACCAAGGCTGTAGCTGCTACCATATGATGTTAGATTGTAATTTGTTGCGGTGATTGAACAATCCTCAAATACAATCTGACTTCCTGTGGTTGGTAAACCGCTAAGATAGATGAAATTGTTGCCTGTGTAGTTAATCTGACAGCCGCGGAATACCAGACTCATGTAGGCTCTTGTATAAGCATATGGTCCAAGATTAATGAATTTATCACTTGAAGAATTTATAATGCAGTCTTCAAAGAGAATAGTCTCTTCCGCTTTCGAGGACATACAGAGAATCATCTCGAGGTTCTCGAATACGCATCCCTTAAATGTTCCTGAATAGAAACCATAATTTGAGAAGCTGGTTCTGCCCTTGAAGGTGCAGTCCTCGAAGTATCTGTTAGCATTATTTATGCCGCTGAAATTATAGCCGCCGCCTTCATAAACCTCGAAAGTACAGTTATAGAAATACAAATTATCTCGTATTACATTTGCTGGATGGATCTCACAATCCACGAAGGTCGCATTGTAGCCCGCAAACTTAGGGAATACGCAGTTCTCATAAATTACCTTGTCAGCGATTGAATCAATCCAGAAGTTTTTGGAATCACCATTTATGATTGTACAGTCTTTGACTTTGACATTAAGGCAGTCGGAGTTTGCCATAACAGCTGGGAAAATAACATTTCCGCAATTGTTATTATAGACTCTTATATAACCTGAACTTCTCATGCTGCCAAGTCCATAATTAATTGTGGAACAGCCATCGTTGATGCCTCGTATTACACTTCCCTTAACACGGTTACGAATATCATACATGTGGTTACTATTATTCTCAAAAACGTGATTATAACCACTGTTATCGATGAGTGTTGCGGTTGTATTTGGTGCTCTTTCTATCATGACATTATTGCGATAGTAAAGATCCTGGCACTCCTCCCAGCCGTCCTCAAAGTCGACAGCACTTGGAGTTATGCTGTCACCACATCTTGTATAGGTACAGCTGTCGATTAAGAGATTACTACATGTGGTTGGCGCAAATGCAGTTGTTCTGGTATCGATAAAATCAATATCTGTAAACGCATTATATTCACCAAAGCTTTTCGCATAGACAGAAATCATCTTATTAAGTTCTGATGTTGAGAACAAACTACTGTCACCAAGGAAAGTTGCACGCACATATTTTGCGCCGCTTGGGATTTCCATCTTACGATACTGGTAGCCAGTTATGGTCTGCATAAAGTTCTTATTTGAATCGTAGAAAGACACATAGATAACTGGAGATTCACCAAGGACGCCTCTGTAGCCGCCTGGGTGGCCGATATATACATAGTCATAATCAGGATCCCAGTTGATGATGCTTGTCAAATCAACCATATCGGTAGTAACGCAGTTGTCCCTTGCTACTTCCTTACCATCAATGATTGCAGTATTAGTAAACTTAACTCCATCATTACTTGGGCCCCACTTGAAAGCAGTATAAATAGTATGTCCAGTAGTATTCTTAATTGTCATATCATAAACTGAGCAGTATTTTCCGCCGTAGATATAGACTGTATTGATACCCTCGCCTCTACCATTTGATTCGAGACCGAGAGCCTGTCGCTCAAAGCGGTCACCTTCCAAAATACCATTGGTAAGATGAGCATCCACCTGGTCAATCATGGCAACAATGCAGCCACCTGTCTCAGTAGGAATAGTATCAAGCTTAAATGTACTGCCATTCATATCCACAGTGAAATGAGATGGAATAAGAATGCAGTTCTCCTTGGCGCCCTCACCATTTATGCAATAGTAGCCCTTGAGAAGGACAATCTTTGTATAGCCTGCCTGACTCTTTTCAGCGAAAAGCTTAGTTAATCCATCTCTGGTCTCAATATATTGAGCAGCTGTTAATGCTGGCTCATATTTTCCAGTAGAACTGTTATATGTCTGCATATGGATCTTATATGCTGTAAGATCTGCCTGTGTCATAGTATAGACTTTCTCAGAGGCCTTATTACTAACCCACAATTCATTATAGATTCTTGCAGATCTCAATCCGACTGTATTATCTCTTACCTGAACATAGAATGTATGCATACCAGCACTAAATGAGCCCAATGACAAATTATAGTCACCGAGTGCTACATCTCTTATCACCTGCTCAGCTCCGCCATCTATTGAATAGATAACATCGACTCTCTTACTTGTATCATTAAGAAGATACTCGGACTGATTATAGTCAGTAACATAAAGTGGAATTACTACATTAGTATTTGGCAATGGCCTTGGATTAAAGTAATAAGTTGAGACATAAGGAACAGCAAACATCAGATCAGGAGAATTAGCCTTTACTGTCACATTACAGTTAGCGGATTTACCATTTGATGTTGTTACTGTAATTGTTGCAAATCCTTCTGCAACTGCAATTACATTACCCTGATTATCAACTCTTGCAACAAGAGAATTACTTGAAGTCCAGGTAACAGTTGAAGCTGCATTATTAGGTGTGATTGTCGCAGTTAAAGTCTCCTCACTTCCAACAACCATATTAAGGCTTGTCTTATTAAGTGCGACAGCGGTTACAACTACAGGTGTAGGTGTTGCTGTAGCTGTTGGCGCCTTTGTAGGGGTAGGCGTTGGTGTTGGTGTATTTGTCGGCTTCTTAGTTGGTGTTGGAGTCGGCGTATTTGTCGGCTTCTTGGTTGGAGTTGGTGTAGGTGTTGGTGTGTTTGTCGGCGCCTTGGTTGGAGTAGGTGTAGCTGTTGGTGTATTTGTTGGCGCCTTGGTTGGAGTAGGTGTAGCTGTTGGTGTATTTGTTGGCGCCTTGGTTGGAGTAGGTGTAACTGTTGGTGTAGCTGTTGCACCTGCTGTTACAGATGGTGAAGCAGTAGGAACTGCTGTTGAAGTTGGTGCAGCTGAAGGAGCTGTAGTAGGCACTACTGAAGGAGTTGGTACGTCCTCATCTTCTGGTTCTCCACCACCAAAAGATACACCCGCAGTAGGCTCAGCTGTTACTGAAGGAACTGAGGTTACTGGAGCGGATGTTGTAGTAGCTGTTGGCGCAGCAGTTACTGTTGAAGTTGGAACAGGTGCAGCAGTTGGTGAAGTTACCGGATTATTCTTCTCCTCACACATTGTGCATGAACCTGATGTAACCAAAGCACTTCCAGGTGCTGTATCAACCTTTCCTGCCTCAATTCCATATGAATCACAAATAGCAGCAAATTCTACTGAACCTGCGAAACCATTAAATATATCTTTACGTGTAGAGCCCTCCTCAAGGAATGACACCCAGTATGCCTTACCTGTTGCATCTGAACTTCTTCCGAGGAATGCCTCATATAAAATCTCAACATAGTGCTCATTACAAAGATTACGATTGATAAACTCTGGGCTAAAAACAAATCCATAAGCCACTGAATAACCACTCAATGTGTTATCCACAAGACTCTGAGTCCATCCAGCCATTCCTTCATCATCGCAGGATCTGTTAAGCACCACATTATAAAGTCTCTCAACAAATAAATTTACGAGTGCATTCTTATTAAAGTCGTTACCCTCAACATGATAGCCGCATACAACGCCAAAGCTTCTGCAAAGGTTTGCAAATTCTGTCGAATTAGCAAAGCCGCAAAATACTGTCTCTCTGCTTGCACCTTCGTCAAGAAGATTCACCCAGTATTTAAAACCATCGGCATCAGGTGTACGACCAAAGAATGCATCGTACATATAATTCACATATTCAAAGTTTGCTGTATCTTTACCCTGAAACTCCGGGCTAAAAACAAAGCCATATGCAACTGAACATCCAGTCGCCTGCTTATCAATGAGATTCTTAGTCCAACCATCAAGCCCAATCTCATCAGGCTCACGGCTAAGACAAATCTTGTAAAGTCTGGTAACGAAGGCACGGATTCCTTCTTCATCGATAGTATCCTCTTCGTCAGAATTTTCGTCAGGATCAGAAGGAGCAGCTGCATCAGCGAAAATCGAATCTCCCTCATCTTCCTCATCTTCCTCATACCTCATATCACCGTATGAGAAATCATTCAAATTCGAAGCTGAAGCACTAATCGCAAAAGTGCTCAAAACAATTGAGAACACTAATAAAAGAGATAAAAACTTACAAGATTTCATGGTATTTTCCCCACACTAAAAGATTAATAGCTTTTAAATCCGATAAGTTTTCCCCCACCTCTAATTATGAGCATTTGAGAATATAAAATCAAGGTCTCGTTTACAATTTAGACATATTTTATAAACATTTGATTAATATTTGTTAATTGTCGCTATATGGGTCATATGCGTTTGAGGTGGTGGAAGGCCAATCTGGATGTTTGAGAGCTTGGATTCCATGTTGCTGGTCTAGGCTACCTAGACCGTGTACATAGACTTTTGGCGTTTTGGGCTCTAAATTCTAGGTTACTGGTCTAGGCTACCTAGACCGTGTACATAGACTTTTGACGTTTTGGGCTCTAAATTCTAGGTTACTGGTCTAGGCTACCTAGACCGTGTACATAGACTTTTGACGTTTTTGGATCTAAATTCCAGGTTGCTGGTCTAGGCTACCTAGACCGTGTACATAGACTTTTACGTCTTATGCATTAAGTAACTGTGTGAGTGACGGTTACCGTAACATCCTACCGTTAATTTAGACCATTTTGAAGCAAATTCGATTGTTCAAGTGACGGTTACCGTAACATCCTACCGTCAATTTAGACCGTTTTGAAGCAAATATGACTGTTCAAGTGACGGTTACCGTAACGTTCTACCATTAATTCGCGGTAGAGTGTACCGGTTACCGCGACATCCTACCGCGAAAAAACGCTATTTTCGCCCAAAATTCGCGGTAGAGTGTACCGGCTACCGCGACATCTTACCGTGAAGAATCGCTGTTTCAGCCCTCAAATTCGCGGTAGAGTGTACCGGCTACCGCGACATTCTACCGTGAAAACCATCAACAAAAAACTATTCCCACATAAAAAAATCCGCTACATCCAAAAATGCAGCGGACTTCGTAAAACCCTTTTAATCAGTATCGTTAAGCGATAATTCCATAATTTGAACACAACTGTGCAAATTCAGGTGAACCTGCAAAACCAGCAAATACATCTTCATAAGAAGCACCACTATTAAGATCTGCTACCCATGAATTAAATCCAGCTTCATCAGCCTCTCTACCGAAGAATGCTCTATACATATATGCAACGAATTCTTCGTTTGTTGGATTCTTGCTCATAAATTCTGAACTGAAAACAAATCCATAAGCACAACTTGTTCCAGTTACACTACCACTCATAAGCTGATTTACCCAACCAGTCTGACCTGCCATATCAGGTAAACGATTAAGACAAATCTTATAAAGTCTTGCGACAAAACCGTTAACTCCACTTTGCTGTGCATTACTTACACCCAAAAGATATGTTCCCTGCACTACTCCATAATCTGAACAAAGATTAAAAAACTCTAATGAATTTGCAAATCCTGCAAAAACAACTTCTCTCGATTCACCACTATTGAGCAATTCTACCCAGGAAGCAAATCCAGCCGCATCAGGCTCACGATTAAAATATAGGCTATAAAGATCTTCTACAAATTCTTCATTAGTTCTGTTTTTATTAGCATACTCTTCACTAAATATAAAACCATAGCCTACCTGAGCACCACAAATCTCACCATTAATAAGTGAGCCTGTCCAGTATTCAGCACCTTCCTGATCTGCTTCTCTGCCAAGAGCCACACTGTAACAGCGCTTAACAAACTCGCTAACATCTTTTGTAGCAATTAGAGTTGGCTCAACTACTGGTATTGATATTACCGGGGCTTCTGTTGGTGCAACAGTTGATGTTGGTGCAACAGTTGATGTTGGTGCAACAATTTCTGTTGGTGTAGCAGTTGTTGGCTCAACTGTAGTTGTAGGAACTGCAGTTGTAGTAGGTGTTTCAGTCACTTCAGGTTCTGGTGTAATAGTTGGTATAACTTCCTGTTCAACGATAACCAAACCACATACTTCACAATGTTGTCCTTCAGTAAGTCCAGCCTCATTATCTGTTGGCTCAACGCGCTCATCGATTACTATCTTGTGTTCCTTCATTGCTATCTCAGTCTGAGCAGCAATAACTTCATTACAAGCATCACAATGACTTCCTTCTGTAAGACCTGCTGTTGTACATGAAGAAGCTACTTCTTTATCAACTACTTCGTCATGATAAACAACGACTTTTTCTTTGAGATCTGGGAACTGAGCAACAAAAGCCTCATAGTTTTGGCAATAAACTTCTATTTTCGAAAGGGAATCACAATAGATGAAGCAATCATCTGCAAAATTAACTGCCTTCTTTGGTATTCTGAGTTCTTTCAAGCTAGTGCAGTGATTGAAGGTCATTGTGCCATAGCTGGCCACATTCTCAGACAGACGAATGCTCTCCAAATTCGTACTCCACTCAAAACAGCTATCGCCTATTGATTCAACTGAATCTGGAATATAGATGTTTTTCAAACCATCACAACTGCAAAATGCACCAGCACTAATATATGTAACAGTATCAGGAATGGTAATTGATTCCATCATATCGCAACCTTGAACAAAACAAGCAGTAATAGTTGTAAGATTGCTTGGTAATGTAAGTGACTTCAAATTCTTGCAATCGAAAAATATGGAGTTACCGAGTGTTGTGACAGTATCTGGGACAATCATATCGGTAAAGCTGTAACAATGAGAAAAAGCACCCATATCAACAGTAGTCACATTTGCAGGAATAGTAACATTAGCCAGATTCTCGCAATGACTAAAAGCATATATGCCTATGGTTGTAAGACTAGTAGGAAGAGTTATATCGGTTAAAGCACACCATTCAAAAGCGTTATTCTCTATAACTTTGATAGTATCAGGTAAATCAATGCTTTCAAGAGATCTACAATCCCAGAAAGTATAGCTTGGTACTCTTGTTAAGCTTGCTGGATAATTGATAGTTTTCAAATTATAACATTCGCTAAAACAATATACACTAAGAGAAGTAAGTGCCTCTGACAAATGAACTTCCTGAAGATGCGTGCACTTATCAAACACATGAGCACCCATCTTAGTAACAGTGTCTGGCATACTAATTGCTTTTAATTTATTGCAGTGATAAAAAGCATAATTATCAATTGTCTCGAGACCATCTGACAAAGTAATACTAGTCAAATCTTTACAATTACTAAAAGCATAAAGACTAATTGTAGTAACACTACCTGGAATAACTAATGACTCAAGGCACGAGCATTTCTCGAAAGCATTGCGATCTATCGTTTTAAGAGAATCATTAAAAGTAATGCTGGTAATTCCATATCCCTTAAATGCCTCTCTGCCAATAGACTCAAACGAACCATCAAGTATTAACTCAAATGGTTCGGTATAGTATTCTTCAAAAATACTAGTTACTTCTTCTTTGGTAATAGTTCCAGAGCCACTGATGATCAATTTGTCATAGTACTCATTCAAGTCAGTATCGATAAACTCATACGAACAATCATCTGATACTGTTCCTTTTACTGTTGATGGGGTCTTAGCAAAAACTGGCACATTCAATGTTCCGAGTAATGTGCATGCAGATAAAAAAGTGCATACTACCCCCATAATTCTTTTCTTCTTCATTAAGTTCTCCTTTTCTTTTTCCTTATTATCAAAACAGACTGTTTCGTCTGTCTTTGATTCGATAGTAACTATTTCTTTCCCCTTCTTTAGCTCCTAAGTTTTGTATTCTATCACATATTTATTCAGATACACAGAGATTTATAAAATAAAATTGTACAAATTTGATATAAAGTTGATATCGTTCAAATATATTTGCACAATCGAAAAAGAATTACTTATAAAATGCAAAACTTTAACACAAAAAAAAGAACTGACCTCTCAGAATAAGAAATCAGTTCTTTATAGCAATCAATCATCTATAGATTATATTTCTAATGCCAACTACCTAATCAAGGAGAAGGATAATCTATTGCTTCTAAGTAAGCATTAACATCCATTCTTTCCTTAAAATCATCAGAGTATGTCAATGCATAATGTATAATATTGTTATACAAGAAGTAACCACCATAGTATATTTTTCCTTCATCACGATCAATAACATCTACCAGTGTAGAAATCGTAGAATCTGTAATACAGAACTTTAAACTTCCTTCAAATTGATGGAGTATTATACCACCGCAATAAAATTCCAATATATCGGCATAGTTTTCATTAGCCCACTCTCTATCTTCGTACTGATGATACAGGAAATCCTCATTTTGTCTATTTGCTTGTAATATAAATTCACTAGAATCACCAGTTCGAACAATGGCATTTTCCAAATCGATTTGTTGGAGAGCATTACTAAAACCTGAATCTCCCAAACTTGGAATACTGTCATCATCAAAAACACTAACCTCTATATCAGCTGGACATGGATAATTAATCGTATCTAAAAAAAGATCAATAGTTTCCTTTTCATCACACTCATATCTAACATAAGCCAATATAACAATATTTTCATATAAATATATACCGCCATACATTGGATTATCCATAGGATTCTCTGAAACATCAAATATCATCGAGGCAACTGATTCTGAGAAATTAAACTCACCTTTCCCCAATCTGCCTTTTAAGAAATTAATAGCACAGCTATTCATAATATCGTATCGATAAAAGAAGTCTTGTGCCGATTGCGCATCAGCAAATTCATAGTAATCAACAAATCCTTTAAAAAAATCACGTCTACAAAAAATCATATAAGTACAATTTGACGGTCCCATACTACCTGGTTCATCAGTAGGCATTCCTTCCCACATCGTACCCAATTGTCCTTCACCCTCATCAAGAGAGCAAACAGTTAGTGCTTCTTTAAAATCCTCTCTACTAATATATGTAACGCTACCTTTTTCTGGCACTTCTTGATCATCCGCGATGATGTCTGTTATATCAGAGACAATAGATACATCTTCAGTTGTGGTTTCTTTTTTAGATGAATCTTTTTTCCCTTTGCTGCCTTTTTGTTCTGAAACTGTTGAACTACAAGAACATAAAATACTAAATGTAAATGTTAACAATAGTAAGCCTACAGTTTTACGGAAAGCGAACACTTTCAGATTTACCGTTTTTCCTACTGACGGCTTATCAATAACAGGTGCATTCTTTTTTAATAAAGACATATCATCACCTGTTATGAAGTGACCCCTGTCAAGCATAAATTCTTAACGGATCACCACA
>JAKSRE010000054.1 GCA_024403775.1 Clostridia bacterium
GATTACAGGTAAATCCACGAATCTACAATTTGGGGGTCACTTCATATTGTCTCCAAAATAATATTAATTAACCTCCCGTGTAAAGGGAGGTTAATTAAGTTATTCGTAGTATAACTTAAAAATTCGGGGGCTTGATGAATACACTTTCGAGAAGGCTCATTGTTTCTTCAGATAAAAATCAATCTAATCTTCCCTCATAGTGGTAAGTCTGAGAATAATCCTCGAAGAAGCAAACCTCAACGGAGAAATTCTCAAGATTATAAACTGCGGACCAACTAACACCGCCACTTTGAGCAACATCAGCAAGAAGGCTCATTGCTTCTTCAGATGTCATGCTTGGAGTAACATCTATTACTTCATGCATTCCTCTATAACGCCAGCAGGCAATTGGATCACCTTCGTAGAGTTTGAGATTAGTTACTGCGGTATCCTCGATAACATACATCTCGCCTCCCCACCATTCAACAACAACTGAGCGACCTGTGGCATCAGTTAAGAATATGTGATAAGTATTCTGGCGGCCAGAAAATAAATCATAATTTTGAAGAAGTTCAATTGCTTCGTCAACATTAGCACACTTATCCAATACAACACGAACTACTGTATAACAAAGCAGGTCATTCTTTTCTGTATCAACTACATCATGTCTATTACTAAGCTCAAGAATTGAAGCGCCAAAGCCCTTCTCATTTATGCCATCGCAGATGCCCCAAGGAGCTGCAAGAAGAAGTGACTTACTTTCCTCATCATCGATATCATATTCACCCTTAACACCAAGGTTTATGTTACGTAAATAAACAACACCAATTGAAGAATAACCATTCTCAGGATTTGTTCTGATTATCATGGAATCGCCAACACTTAATTCAAAATTACGGCCAAATAAGTGATTGCCATCTAGGTCCATTGTCGAGAATGAACAGCAGGCAATATCAGGAAAATCGCCTGTTGGAACACCATAGGTTAAATTCTCCGTAAGCCATCTATCACAGTCTTCAATAGATCTGATATTTGCGTTAAGATAATCGTCTAACTTATAGTCGTTATAGCAGTCCATAAAGTAGACACCATCTGATAGTTTAACAAGTGAATCAATAGACTTCTGTTCAGAATCAGTAAAATCTATACCACCTGCTGTCTCGTCGACTACTGTGATTTCAGTCTCGTTATTAGATACTGTTGTCTCTGAAGTGGTCTGATTACTTGTAGTCTCACTGGTATTTGTATTCACCGATGAAGTACACCCTGACATAAATAAACATACAACTATTAAGCTTGTTATAACAAGCTCTTTCCCTCTTAACATAATACGTCTTCCCCTTCGTATTCTATTAGTGTTTACATTACTATTTTATTTGATAATGGCGCAACACGCATAGATGTAAAACTATATATAAACACCCTAGAGAATTCAGTATTTTAACTTTTTTTGGGGGAAAAGGAACAGAGATAAGGAGAATGAGCGAGATAAGAACTTATTACAACCCCAGAACATTCATCAAACATTCAGCAAACATCCTGTAAACATTAAGCTACAAAGAAAAAGCTATCAACAAAAAGATACCGCCCAATCCATAAGCACATAAGCCTATATATCGAGCGGCATCTATATTTTTTATTTATCCAATTGAGAGTGTGATGGTCACACTACCACTGCCAAGTGCCTCTTCCAGATTTGTGAGATCATCAATTTTACCTAGTCTGGTATAACTCCAGGAGTTACTCTCGTAGAAGATAACAATATTACTACCGTTATATAAAACGATATCCCCTCTTGTTGTGGTGGTCTGAGAATCACTTCTTGTAAGCTCAAACCCAAGTGGGCCAACCTTTTCAAAGCCTGAATAATCATCAAGTTCAAGAACTAACGGTCCTTCACTTAGAATTGATAATAATTCTCTTACTGCCTGATTATTCTCCAATGTAGCAGTAAAGTTTGTATCGCCTACCTGTATATTCATTTTATTAATCATTTCTTCTGTCTCCGTCACACTCTCTGTTACTGTTGTTTCTGATATTATCGGCTGAGTCTCAGCTTGCACCTCTGTCTGAGTATCGGCTATAGCCTGCGTCTGCGATTCAGCCAGAACTGAAGTCTCAGCAACTGTAGTTACTGAAGAAATCCCTTCATCTTTGCAACTAATAAATCCAAAAGCACAAAATATAACTAACAAATAGCTTATCACTCTTTTATTCATTTTCCAGAAAAATCTCCTTTCTTACCCACTATCCCTTTTAATATTTATAACCATCGCGTCATGCCGACTAACCAATTCCTGCAAAAATGGATAACCATCCTTTCGAACAACAGCTATAACTCGCTTAGCCTTTAATAGCTCACGAATCGCATTTTTATATAAGTCAGAACTTTCTTCAAGATAACCGATTTCATCTATTGTTACCCACTTATCTGAAGATACTTTGAGTGATTCAATAAACTCTACTCCGCGTCCATTAAGAGCCTCTAATATTGGTGACATTCTTGATTCAGGATTAAATTTACCAATTACTATTTCTTCACCAGAAATTCTATTTTGAAGTCTCACATCAACGCCTTTTGTAGCAAAACTTGTAAGACCTGAAGGATTAGTTCCTATTAGTGGAAGAAGCGACTTAAGAAATGTAGTCTTACCTTCACCGCGATCTCCAGTTATAAATAAGTGCTTCTTACCTGACTTAAGATACTTACTCCATATATTAAGGCAGGAAGCCTGAGGTCTAAGTTCTTCATAGGTAGCTTTAGTATCAATATCTTTAAGTTCCAGTGGATTTTGTATATTAAATTCTCTAACAAGTTCAGGGTGAATCTTACAAAGATAACTTCCGCCCTTATCCTGAGGTAATGAAGTTAATTCTTCAAATAGACTTACTGGGAAATATGTTGGAGAACCAATGATATTTCCAGATCTGGTGCGCCAGATTTTATCTGGTTCATTAGACACTGCTTCTTTAAAATCAAGAAGTGTATCAATGGATAAAAACGGCTGATCAGCAAGGCAGAATACCACGCCAGAAGTATTTACATCAAGACTTTTGACACCTAATCTGACAGTGTCGCTTCTGTATGGAAATTCGTGCGTGATTACCTTAATACCTCTAGTATTACAAAGATTTTCGACGCCAATATTTCTGGTAACTACTACGACATCGTCAAAGCACATTTTGGAAGCTTCGAGTATCCAATGAACCATCGGGAAGCCGCCAAAATCAGCCATAAGTTTATTGCCTCCGAACCTGATTCCGAGACCTGAAGCCATTATCACACAACTAAAAGAACTCATCATAAAGCTTCCTGTTATTTTCTTTGCAGGCATCACGATATGCCTCATAGTGATTAAGAAAATCAATGCATTCTGGGGTCAGTTCGCTGCCACCACCAGATTTTCCGCCAACCGTTCTTGTTGTAAGCTTAAAGCCTAAGTTTTTCTCGGCATTTGACAAAAGCTTTAAGGCCTTGGTATACGCCATATTCATTGAACTCGAAGCCGCATTAAGAGAACCTTTCTCCTGAACAGCCTTAAGAAGTCTGTAAGGCCCCTCTCCGAAAAACTTATCTCCCTCATCATCAACAAAAACAATACGTGTAACCGCTCTCATATATCTCCAATTTAATTATACTTTCACCATTACAAGTGATTCATTATCATCGTTATCTTTAACGGTTAGTAACCTTACTGAACCATAGATATTTTGTAGCTTACTCTCAATTGAATTAATATCCTCTTCAATAAGATTTACTGTAGAAGCTATTTTGCCATCTTTAATTAATAAGAGTTTATCACAAAACTTAAGCGCGAGATTAACATCATGTAAAGAAACTAATGCACATTTATTTTTACTCTTTATCTCACTTTTAAGTATATTCATCATGCTATAACGGACAGCAAAATCAAGAGAACTTTCAGGTTCATCCATGAATAATATTTTGGTGTCAGCTACAAGAGATCTCGCGATAATAACAAGCTGTTTTTGACCTTCACTTAAATCCTGAAAACTGTCTAATCTTCTGTCATAAAGGCCAAATAGTTGTAGTAATTCTTCTGCTTTTAAAATCATGGAAGAATCAGGTCTATTAAGAACCGCAAGAAACGGATTAAAGCCCATAAGAACAACATCAAGAACTGATATATCTATGCTTATGCCTGACTTTTGAGGGACGAGGCTTACATTCTGGGCAAATACTTTTGAAGACATAGAGGCGGAATTTTTATCCTCAATAATTATCTCACCCTGGGATGGAATTATTCTACAAACCGACTTAATAAGTGTCGTCTTGCCGCAGCCATTAGAGCCAATTAAGCCTACTATCTCATTTGAATTTATATCGAAGTTTATGCTGTCTAAGATTACTTTTTTACCATATCCAGCGGAGAGATTTTGAACCTTAACCAATAGTTTTTTATTCATGTGTCTTACCTCCTCTAAAGATAATAAACA
Source organism: Clostridia bacterium (assembly GCA_024403775.1). GTDB lineage: Bacteria > Bacillota > Clostridia > Saccharofermentanales > Saccharofermentanaceae > Saccharofermentans. Next base: position 4,438 of record JAKSRE010000054.1, read on the forward strand.
CAAGGAACGGAACTCCAATTATGCTTGTAAAAATACTTACAGGAAGTTCTGTTGCCGCTATGCTTCTTGCAAAGATATCAGCGGCTTCAAGAAGACATGAGCCAGTAATTCCGCATAAAACCATGGTTGATAGATTGTTATTTCTTATCAGTTTCTTTGCCACATGTGGTGCAACAAGTCCTATAAAACTAATAAGTCCAGTCATGCTGACAACAGATGCAACTGCTACTGTAGCAGTAAGTAAAATAAAAAGTCTTGCCCTGTTTACATTAAGGCCAAGCATCTTTGCCTCGCCTTCATCTGAAGCAAGAATAAGAGATGTTCTGTGAAGAACAAAAAGTATAATCATGCTTATAACGATAAGGATGATATTCATTCCTATAGAGTGAGAATTTATGCCATTTAAGCTTCCCATGATCCAGTATTCGATTGAGGCGAGTTCCTTCTCAGGATCTGCTATTAGTTTAAGGCACATAAGTATGGTCTGGGCAAAGGCATGAACTGCAATTCCCGATAAAATTACGGTGCTGTTCTTGCCAGTTTTATCAATTGATGCCAGAAGAAGAGTAAAGATTACTGCTAAGAATGCCCCTCCGAAAGCGCTAACTGTAACCATTAAGCTACTTGCAAAAAAGAGGATTCCAAATGCCGCACCAGCGCTGGCGCCTGATGCGATTCCTATGATATCAGGAGAAGCCAGCGGATTACGAAATACAGTCTGAAATACATAGCCAGCTATTCCTAACGCGAAGCCTCCAAATAATCCGACAAGAGCTCTTGTAAGTCTTAGCGTCTTAAATACTTTCCACTGCATCTCATCGCCTGCGAGTAACTTTTCGAGCGTTAAAGGATATTTACCGATAAAAAGACTCAGACAAAAAAGGGCGCACAAAAGCACGCCCCCAATTAAAAATAATATCAAGTTATAACGCTTATTACTGCGCTGAGATTGAGCTATAGCTAAATCCGTAGAATGTCTCATAGAACTCCTCAATTGTCTCATTACAAATGTCATCACTAATATTATCAGGATACATAACATTTGCAAACCATACAGAAGCAAGAATGCTTCCTGGAACTGGGCTATCCCATGCCTCAGCATCGTCTGGAAGCTGATATACATTACCATTTACAACTGCATTAAGTGTTGAGAGATTCTCATCATTAAGAACATCTTCTACTGTATATTCAGCATCAGAAGCAAGGATAATGTAGTCAGGGTTCCAAGCAAGAACCTGCTCGTAGCTTACTTCTACCCAGTAGTTATCTTCGATCTCAGAAGCTACATTTGTACCACCAGCAAGAGTGATCATATCTGTCTGATACATGCCGTTACCTGCTGTACTTAAGAAGTCTGAGTTACCTGCAAGATATACTGAATAGCTATTATCATCTGGGAGATTCTCTTCGAGAAGATTTCTTGTCTCAAGGATATAGTCTGTAAGAGTAACTTCCTTATCCTTTGTATTTGTTGCTTCTGCAATGATATCAGCCATCTCGATAAATAAATCTGCATCTTCTGGCTTAACAAGAATTACAGGAATTCCAAGCTCAGAAATTGTATCTGCTGTATCAGAAAGCTTAGCTGGAAGAATTACGAGATCTGGCTCAGCTGCAAGACATGCCTCCAAGTCAAATTCCTTTGCAGAACCTACTGAAGGAAGATCAATTAATTCTGGTGCACTAAGTGAATAGATAGGTCTCTTATCAGCCTTTGCCTCGATACCAACCATTCTGTCATCTAATTCCAAAGCGATAAGAAGGCTTGATGAGATATAGTAACCACTTACAATTCTCTGTGGCTCTGATTCAATTACTACTTCTCTTCCCTTCTGGTCAATAATTGTAACTGGATAGTATGCTTCTTCCAAAACCTCTTCAGAAGTCTCTGTTACTTCTTCTGTTACTTCTGTTGCTTCAGTTTCTGTTGTCTCTGCCTTTGTTGTCTCAGCAGCTTCTGTAGCTTCTGTAACTTCTGTAGCTGTTGTTGTAGCAGCTGGTTCATTAGCAGAATTACAAGCTGTTGACATAAGCATTCCTGCTACGAGTACGAATGAAATAAATTTCTTCATAATAACCTCTTCATTTTACTTATTATTCTTGTTTTTGAATTCTTGCCGTAGCGTTATAGTCCAAAAACAATAACGATTTTAGCAAATTCACTTACAATAGGCAATCAATCCTTGGTAAAATATATAGGTATTTTATTTTAAAAGGAATGAATATGTTTACTATCCAGAAATATGTATGTGCTTCAAGCCTTGAAGAAGCCTATGAGCTTAATCAGGATAAGAATAATAAAATTATCGCTGGTATGCTCTGGATGAGACTTGGCAAAGGCAAAGTTAATACCGCTATAGATATTAGTGGTCTAGGTCTAGATACTATTGAAGAGGACGATGAGAAGTTCTCTATCGGAGCTATGGTCTCCTTAAGAACTCTTGAGAAACACGAATCTCTTAATTCATATACCAATAACGCAGTCTGTAATGCAGTAAAAGATATTGTTGGCGTTCAGTTTAGAAATCAGGCAACAATAGGCGGAAGCATCTGGGGAAGATTTGGTTTCTCTGATGTACTTACTGTATTTCTCGCATTAGATACTTATGTTGAACTTTATAAGGGTGGAATAGTTCCGCTCTCCAAGTTTGCTGAATTAAAAGAAGATAACGATATTCTTGTAAGAATTATTGTTAAAAAGACTCCTATTAAAGTCACATACAGAGCCGTAAGAGCTCAAAAAACTGACTTCCCTGTTCTTACCTGCGCCACTTCTATTATTAATGGCGTTGTAAGAACTTCTGTTGGTGCCCGCCCAGGACGTGCCAAGCTCGTTATTGATAATAGCGGCATCTTATTTTCTGGAATAAATGAGGATAGTATCACAAAGTTTACTTCTTATGTAGCAGATACCATTCCGACCAGTAAAAATCTAAGAGGAAGTGCTGAATACAGAACTCACCTTGCGAAAGTATTATTATCCAGAAATCTTGAAGAACTGGAGGGCCTAAAATGATTGATATCACTCTCACATTAAATGGTAAAAAGATCTCGGATTCTGTAGAACCAGATTCAATTCTTCTGGATTTTCTTCGCGACCACAAATGCTACAGCGTAAAGCGTGGATGTGAGACTACTAACTGTGGTCTTTGTACTGTCCTTATGGACGATATGCCAGTTTTATCATGCTCAATGCTTACAGCAAGAGCTAATGGACATAAGATTTTAACCCTTGAAGGTCTTCAGGAGGAGGCTTCTGAATTTGTTGGATTTATCGCAGATCAGGGTGCTGACCAGTGTGGTTTTTGTAACCCTGGATTTGTTATGAATACTATCGCTCTTTTAAGAGAATATCCTGATCCAACAGATGATGAGATCAAGTCTTTCCTTGCTGGAAATCTCTGCAGATGCAGTGGCTATGAAGGTCAGTTACGTGGAATTCGTAATTTCCTTAACAGCCGCAGTAAGGAGGCTAAGTAATTTATGGAACATAGAAATTACAATGCCATTAATAAATCTGTACGTAAAAAGGATGCCATGCAGCTTCTTCTTGGAAAACCAGTTTATACAGAAGATGTTGTTCCTGATGATGCGCTAGTAGTTAAGCTTTTAAGAAGTCCACACGCTAATGCAATCGTATCTGAGATTAATACCAAAACTGCAAAACTCGTTCCAGGTGTTGTCGATGTTTATACCTGGGAGGATGTACCAAATACTAGATTTACAAACGCTGGTCAGACTTATCCTGAGGCATCACCTTATGACCGTCTCATTATCGACAGACACGTAAGATTTGTAGGTGATGTTGTTGCTATTGTTGCTGCCGAGAACGAGAAAGCTGCAGATAAGGCACTTAAACTCATTAAGGTTAAATATGACGTTCTTGATGCAGTTCTTGATTTTCACAAGGCAAAAGACAATAGTCTTCTTGTTCACCCTGAGGATAACTGGGTAGCGCCTTGTGAGGTTGGCGGAAGTAATCTTCGTAACCTTGTTGCAAGCGAAGAAAGTTCTCATGGTGACGTTGATGGAATAATGGCTGACTGCGATATAGTGCTTGACCGCACATATCACACTAAGTCTTATAATCAGGCAATGATGGAGACATTCCGTACCTATACAACAATGGACAGATATGGAAGACTTCATGTTATATCTTCTACTCAGATTGTCTTTCATGTAAGACGAATCCTATCTCATGCTCTTGGTATTCCTAAGACCATGATTCGTGTAGAGAAGCCTCGTATTGGTGGTGGATTTGGTGCCAAGCAGACAGCGGTAAGCGAGGTTTATCCTGCTTTCGTTACTATGAAGACCAAAAGACCTGCCATGATTATCTTCTCACGTGAAGAATCTCAGATTGCGGGCTCGCCTCGTCATGAGATGGAGGTACGTGTAAGACTTGGCGCTAGTAATGACGGTAAAATCAGAGTACTTGATTTGTATACACTTTCGAACAGTGGTGCATATGGAGAACACGGACCTACGACAGTCGGTCTTAGCGGACACAAGTCTATCCCTATGTATACGGGAAGTCTTGAGGCTTTTCGCTTTAATTATGATGTTGTTTATACAAATACGATGGCGGCTGGCGCATACCGCGGATATGGCGCTACACAGGGTATCTACGCACTCGAGACTACAGTAAATGAACTTGCTGAAAGACTTAATATGGACCCTACTGAGATTCGATATAAGAATATGCTTAAGGAAGGCATGATTATGCCAGCCTACTATAACGAGCTTGCAAGTGCCTGTGCATTAGACCGCTGCCTTGATCACTGTAAGGAGATGTTCGACTGGGATTCTAAATATCCTGTTCGCGACATGGGTAATGGCAAGGTTAGAACTGCGGGCATGGGAATGGCTATGCAGGGCTCATGTATCTCAAATCTTGATGTTGGTTCTGCAACAGTTAAATTAACCGAAGACGGTTCATTTATGCTTCTTATCGGTGCCGCTGATATGGGTACAGGCTGTGATACTATCCTTGCTCAGATGGTAGCTGAATGTATGGACTGCTCTGTTGATGATGTAGCGGTATTCGGTGCAGATACAGACGCTTCTCCTTATGATTCAGGTTCATATGCTTCTTCTACTACATATATCACAGGTAAGGCTGTCGAGAAGGCCTGCATGGATCTTAAATCCAAGATGTGCACTATCGCAGCTGGACTTCTTAACTGTTCACCTGAGGAAATGTATTTTGAGAGCGGCCTTATTAAAAGAATAAACACAGATGAGAGCGTATCACTTAAAGATATCGGTGTAAAAGCTCAGCTTAATAATCCTACTATTGCCGAAGCTTCTGCTTCACACTCATCCCCTGTCTCACCACCACCTTATATGGTAGGAATGGTTGAGATTGAACTTGATAAGCTTACTGGCGAAGTTGAGATTTTGGATTTCATGTCAGTTGTTGACTGTGGTATTCCTATAAATCCAGCACTCGCTAGAATTCAGGCTGAAGGTGGAATTGTACAAGGCATAGGCCATACTCTTATGGAAAATGTTACTTATACTGAAAACGGAAAGATGATAGAATCTTCACTGATGCAGTATAAGATTCCGACAAGACTTGATATGGGCAGATTAAGAGTTGAGTTTGAGCACAGCTTCGAGCCAACTGGTCCATTTGGTGCCAAGTCTATAGGTGAGATTGTTATTAACACCCCTGCACCTGCAATTGCTCATGCGATTTATCGTGCTACTGGCGTATGGCATCGCGAGATACCTATCACACTAGAGAAAATTGCGATGAGTAAGCCTGAAGAGGATAAAGAATAAGGCGGATACCTCATTGGCAGGATGAGGTAGGATGGTGCCCTGACGGCAGGCTACGGCTGGTCGGTGCTCTGGCGGATATTTAACTTGCAGGGTAAGGTTGGCTGGTGCTCTGGCGGCAGACTACTAAATCAGATTATTATTTTAAATAAAACTATAAAACAGAAAGGGACAACATGAACAAGAAATTCACATTGTCAAAGGAAGCCTATGAGTTCGAGGGCAAGCTCCCATTATCACAGGCAATTCCTCTCGGTCTCCAGCATGTATTAGCGATGTTTGTTGGAAACCTCACTCCACTTATTATCATCACTGGTAGTTGTGGAATCGCAAGCGGAGAGTTCGCTGAACTTCAGTTAGCACTTCTCCAGAACGCTATGCTCATCGCAGGTATTGTAACTCTCATCCAGTTGTTTGCCATTGGCCCTGTCGGTGGTAAGGTACCTATCATCATGGGTACATCTTCAGGCTTCATCGGCGTATTTAAGTCTGTAGCTGCTACAATGGGCGGCGGAATTCTAGCCTATGGCGCTATCATGGGAGCATCTATAATCGGTGGTTTATTCGAGGCAGTTCTCGGCTTCTTCCTCAAACCACTTCGTAAATTCTTCCCATCTGTAGTAACTGGTACCGTAGTTCTCTCCATCGGATTAAGCCTCATCTCAGTAGGTATCGGCTCATTCGGCGGCGGCTCAAGTGCCCACGACTTCGGTTCAATTCCTAATTTGTGTCTCGCACTTTTTGTTCTTGTTGTAATCCTCGCCTTTAAACATGGAACCAAGGGTCCTCTCAGTTCATCTTCTATCCTTATTGGTATTATTTTCGGATATATTGCAGCCTTCATTATGGGCTTCTGCCTTAATAAGACAGGTACTTATTTTGATCCCGAAAAGGAGCAGTATATTGAATATACATATGGATGGGTTCTTAATTGGCAGAAGGTTGCCGATGCCAAGTGGATCGCAGCTCCTTCTATCCTCCCAGTAAAGCCTGTATTCGATCTTCGTGCTATCCTCCCAGTTCTCATCATGTTCATCGTAACAGCTGTTGAGACTGTTGGTGATATCTCAGGCGTTATGGAAGGCGGTCTCGGAAGAGAAGCAACAGATAAGGAACTTTCAGGTGGTGTAATCTGTGACGGTATTGGATCTTCAATCGCTGCACTCTTTGGTATTCTTCCAAATACATCTTTCAGCCAGAACGTTGGTCTTGTTGCAATGACAAAGATTGTAAACAGAATCGCTCTTTGCACTGGTGCAGTCTTCCTCATTCTTTGCGGTTTGTGCCCTAAGCTTGGTGCACTCGTATCAATCATGCCACAGTCAGTTCTTGGTGGCGCAGCTGTAATCATGTTCTCATCTATTGTAGTAAGTGGTATCCAGCTCATCACTAAGACTCCACTCACACCACGTAACCTTACAATCGTATCAGTTGCTCTCGGTGTTGGATACGGTATGGGTTCAAACACAGGTATCCTCGTTAACGTACCTGAGCTTATCCAGCTCGTATTTGGTGGTTCAGGAATCGTTCCTGCTGCATTCGTTGCAATCCTTCTTAACATCCTCCTCCCTAAGGACAAGGAAGAAGACGTTAAGGGTTAATTGATTTATTAGTTTTTGGATTAATCGATTAATAAAGCAGTCTCAAAACGAAAAGGTTTTGGGACTGTTTTTTGTTGGGTTGGTTTGAGGGTTATAGTAGCGGAGTGCGAAGTGATGGCACGAATAAACTGCCATGCGGGCATGTGTGGTTGTTGAGTTGAAGCGGTTGTTGATAGTGCGACTGGGATAGGCTTGGCGTTCACTTGAAAATGCGTTTTTATTCAACTGTTAGGTGTATAAATCTTGCGTTTTTTGTGAGATTCACTTAAAACGACGTTTTTATTCAACTGTTAGGTGTATAAATCTTATGTTTTTTGTGAGATTCACTTGAAATGACGTTTTTATTCAACTGTTAGGTGTATAAATCTTATGTTTTTTTGTGAGATTCACTTAAAACTGGCATTTCATTCACTGAAGAGTGAATGAAACAGGCATTCTGAGTGAGATTCACTTAAAACAGGCATTTCATTCACTGAAGAGTGAATGAAACAGGCATTCTG
>JAKSRE010000055.1 GCA_024403775.1 Clostridia bacterium
TAGCCGGTACACTCTACCGCGAATTTGATGGCTGAAACAGCGATTCTTCACGGTAGGATGTCGCGGTAGGCGGTACACTCTACCGCGAATTTGAGGGCTGAAACAGCGATTCTTCACGGTAAGATGTCGCGGTAGCCGGTACACTCTACCGCGAATTAGATGGCTGAAACAGCGATTCTTCACGGTAAGATGTTACGGTAACCGTCACTCACACAGTTATTTAATGCATAAGACGTAAAAGTCTATGTACATGGTCTAGGTACCCTAGACCAGTAACCTAGAATTTAGAGCCCAAATCACCAAAAGTCTATGTACATGGTCTAGGTACCCTAGACCAGTAACCTAGAATTTAGAGCCCAAATCACCAAAAGTCTATGTACACGGTCTAGGTACCCTAGACCAGTAACCTAGAATTCAGGCTCAAAATCACCAAAAGTCTATGTACATGGTCTAGGTACCCTAGACCAGTAACCTAGAATTTAATACGTCAGACAAGCCCGTCCATCCCCCAAATCTGCCCACATCACAATGAACGAATATTTCTTGAAAGCACACCAACTCCAAACGCCTATAGTCTCATATCAGATTTTAAGCATTTGTTTATAAATTGTTACTAAATTGTGAATAAACTCTTGATTTTATATCCTCAAATGCTCATAATTAAAGGCAGGGAAAAACTTATTAGGATTTAAAAAGACACTCATATTGTTGATCTTTTGGTGTGGAGAAAATGCCGTGAAATCTTGTAAGTTTTTATCTCTTTTATTAGTGCTAACCCTTGTTTTAAGCACTCTTCCTTTTCCTGTTATCGCTCTCGAAAGAGATTATGATTCAGACGATACCACAATCTTTGCAGATAATGCTGATACTACTTCTTCAGATGATGAGGCGGAGAAAACAGTTGCAGACGAAGCAGCAATCAGAGACTTTGTAACAAGACTTTATTCAATCTGCCTTAATCGTGAGCCAGATTCTATCGGCCTTGATGGCTGGACCAAAAGCTTAGTAGACAAGCAGGCTACAGGCTGTTCAGTTGCCTATGGTTTTGTATTTAGCCCAGAGTTTCAGGGTTTACAGGTAACAAATTCAGAATATGTAAGATATATGTATGATGCTTTCTTTGGAAGAAAGCCAGATACAGAAGGCTTTAACTACTGGGTAGATCTTCTTGATAAGGGAATGACAAGAGAAGAGATTTACTGTGGATTTGCTAATTCACTTGAGTTTTCTAATCTTTGTAAAAGTTTTGGCGTAGTACGAGGCTATCACGTATTAGGAAATGACTTTAATAAAAACGCACTAGTAAACTTATTCGTTGAGAGACTTTATAACGTTGTTCTTAACAGAACCTGCGATGACGAAGGAATGGCAGGCTGGACAACATATCTTGTAGACCACAGTAAAAGTGGATATGAGGTAGCATATGGATTTGTATTTAGTCCAGAATTTATAAATCGCAATTTATGTGATAATCACTTTGTTGAAGTAATGTATGAAGCATTCCTTGGAAGAAGTTCGGATGCGACAGGTAAAGCATACTGGGTAGACTTCTTAGTTAATGGTTCAACAAGAAAAGAAATCTTTAATGGTTTTGCAGGTTCAATTGAGTTTGCAGCAATCTGTGATTCTTATGGAATTGAAGTTGGTAGCATTGATAAAACACCAGCCGCAGATGTAATTTCAGAAGGCCCATGCACAATGTGTGAAGAAGAACAGCAGGGAGCTGCAACTCCAACAGTTAACCCAACTAATAATCCAGCCAATACTCCAGTTGCAACAGAAGCACCATTTGTAATTTCTACTACTCCATCTGTATCTTTTGGTGGAGATACACCAACATCAGCACCTAATAATGGTACAAGCGTAACTCCACAAGTTCCTTCAGGAGCTACATCAACTCCTTCTGCTACAGGCACCCCATCAGTATCAGTCACACCATCAGTATCAGTCACACCAGCAGTGTCAGGAACACCAACTTCTGCAGTAAATCCAGAAACAACAGTTACACCAACACCTGTTAATCCACTGGTGCCAACACCAACAGCAGCGCCAACACCAATAGTAGCGCCAGTTGTAACTCCTGAACTCATTGATGTATTGTTTGAGGTTCCATATATCTCAACCTATTATTTTAATCCTAAGCCATCTGTAAACGAGTCGATAAACATCCCGCTTTATATTACTGACTATAGGCAGTCTGAATATCTTTATGATGATTTTGATGCGAGACTCGATTTAATTTATACAATCGATAATGGTTCGGAAATAGTAATAAATGATTTGCCTTTGGGCGATTACACACTTAATCTTGGTAAATTAAGTGAGGGTAATCATACTTTCACTGTTCAGTGCCGTGATAATAGAAATGGCACAAGATCACATAAGTTATATAACGAATTGTGGGTAATCAATCCATCAAAATATACCATTAGTGCCAGTGAGACCTATTATGTAAAAGACAGTGATCTTAACTTATATGGTATCAATAGATTTGACAGTAGCAAAAAGGAAGATTTGATTAATACAAGAGATGGGTTAAGTAAGCTTTTCGCAGATTTACAGGCGAAAGGCTATCGTAAGTGCGTGCTTCCAACAGGAACCTACAGAATTAATGGAGAAGAGGCAAGAGATAACTGCATTACGATACCTTCTTATTTTACTGTTGATATGAATAACTCAACATTCAAGCTGGATACGATTACTACTGATTTAGCAAAGAAGAGTGACGGAACTTATCCTAATGTATCTGGCTGCATAGTTCGTATGTATAATGCGACAGATGCACACCTCATTAATGGTACGCTGGAAGGCGACAGATTCGAGAGACAAAGTCTTGGCCTTGAGTCCTCTGGTCGTGGAGAAGGAATAAATACAGTTTTGATTACAGGTGGGCAGTATTGTTCGATAAGTAATCTTACTATTAAAAATACAACTGGACACAGCATTTTTACTCTTCCTAATGGTTCAAGTAATGATGTTATGAGAACTTTCACAAGATGCGCCATTATTGATGGAAAAGAAGTAGCTGATGACAGATATAGTACAAGTGACTATATGGATTTAACCAAGTTTATAAACTGGAGTTCTACTGATGATTATATGTATGTAGGACACCAGGAGGGAATAAGAGGAATTAAGGGTGACTCCGCTATTATTTATGTGTCGTTCTATAACTCTAATAAGTCTTTTATGGAGACTGTTACTGGAATGGAGTACCGTAAGATGGCTATTCCTGAGGGCGCAAAATATGCAAGAGTAACATTCCTTGGAAATAAATTTCCTTATAGTGAATACGAGAATAGTATCTCGATTTATTGCCGTAGTCTTGGCGAATATAATGAGATAACAGATATTGATTTTATCGATACCAGAACGACTGCTCTGGCACCAGCAACCTGTAATAATCTTCTTATAAAGAACTGTAGATTCACAAGATGTGGCTCAAGTATTACTAGACTGCCTGTGGACTTTGAAGACGGATGGGAAGAATGCCAGGACGTATATTATATGAATAATGTCCTTGTTGAAGCTGCAGCAGCTGCGCAGGGAGTGTTAGTTGATAATACTGGATATAATCACGTTTATGAGAACTGTATTGGTCATGAACTTACAATAAGAACGCATGCTCTTGGCGTAGTAGTAAGAAACTTTAATGATCCGACATCCTGTGTAAGATGGACACTCGGAGACAAGAAGCGTGGACCATATGGACGAATCTATAACAATACAATTGGTACAGTAAATTTTGCTGATAAATCTGAAGGGCAGTACGAATGCCTCGAATTTAAGGTTAAGGACTCAACTATCTATAACGGCAATTTAACAACCCTTTTTATTGGTGCTCTTCCAGATAAGGTAGTCTATGAGAATTGTGTTTTCCCAAGCTTTGCAGGAAGCAATGCAACCTTTGTTAACTGTACCTTGCAGCCCGCTAACAAGATGGGCGATAACCTCTATTTTTATAACTGTACCTTTAAGGTGATAGAGGGTTCAGGCGATTATATTAAGTTTGATATAGCTATTCTTGATGATGCACATAGAGTCTTTGAAGGCTGTAAGTTCCTGGGATCTATTGCTCTTACTAACTATGGATTAACTGAGGGTACGTTTAGAGACTGTGAATTTGAGAATCTTACTATGTCGCCTTGTGTCGGCTTTAGTAATGAGACGATTCTTTTTGAGAACTGCATTATTAATTCAAGTTTTGATACATTTATGAAGATCGGTCCGAATAATCATACAGAGGGAAATATCAATTTGATTTTTAGAAACTGCGAGATAAATCATACGGGTAAGACCTTCATTACTATTGAGGCGCTGTTCCAGGATAATAGCAGCATCAGTTTTGATGGCTGCACAATAAACAAGGAAGTCGATACATCTGTCGCTCCTGATTTGATTAGAGTGGGTTAATTTTTATTTTCGAAAATGGATATAAAAAATTACATATAGAAAGGAAAGAAGTTTATGAAAAAGTTTTTGGCAACCTTGTTGGCACTAGCAATTGTGATTTTATCACTGCCTTTTACTAACGTTCAGGTAGAAGCTGCCACGATGTTCAAGAAGAAATTCGACTTTGGTAATGCTGGAGTAGAATCTGGCTATACTGGCGTATCTTCTAAGGATGTCTACAGTAAAAGTAAAGGCTATGGCTTTGCCAAGAGTGATACGGGAACAGACATTCTCGTAAGTGGAGGTACAGGAGTATTAAAGGACGCATGTCACTTTGATAACGATACTGACCACAGATTTTATGTTGATGTTCCAAACGGTGTCTATAAGATTACTGTTACAACAGGTGATGATGTAGGCTCAACCATAACAGTTTTTGCTGATGGCAAAAGCTATCCGCAGCTTATGTTTCTTAAGGGCAAGAATGCAACAGATTCATTCTATCTGCCTATCTCAAATGGACAGCTGGCTATCTATCCAACGAAAGGCAATAATGAAGGCACTCACTCATTTTGCAGCCTTGAAGTTGAACAGGTTTCCACATTAGAAGATCAGAAGCCTACTATCTGGATTTTCGGTGATTCAACTGTATGTAATTACTATAATGTTCCTGAGACACATGCTTATGGCTGGGGACAGTTCCTTGGCGATTATATAGATACAGATAAATATTATGTTCATAACCTTGCAATTGACGGCATGACTGCTGTTAAGCTTTCTGGTCATGATACATTTAATACTGCTGAACATTTTGGAAAAGCAGGAGATATTCTGATCTTATCTATAGGAATTAACGACTATAGAACAAGTAGCATTAGTTCAAATGACTATGTTGTTGCAATGACCAGTATGGTTAAGCGTGCCAAGGCTAAGGGCATGACAGTATATCTTGTAAAACAGCAGGGTATGCGTGATGACTATAAGTCATATCCAGATCAGTCAACACAGTGGTATGGCGCTGAGATTGATTCTATTGGTAAAGCTCAGGGCGTAAACGTTATTGACTTATATGGTTTGTGGTGCAATTTCTGCCTCAAGAAAACATATAAAATCGTTCCAAATTATTTTTCTAAGAATTCAGATGGCTCAATTAATGAGATTCATCCAAATATGAGCGGAGCAAAAATCATTGCTGAGATGATTGCAAATCAGATATTCCCAGGTGGCACTCCAAGTTATGGTGGCGATGATGGCGATTCAGGAAGTACAGGCGGTTCTGGCGGAAGTTCTGGCGGATCTGGAGGTTCAGGAAGCTTCTCTGATGATCCATGGGTAGATTATGAAGCTAATCTTACAGTAAATTATCAGACTGAATTATCTGGTGTTCCAATAGTAAATCCACACAAGGGTTTTGTTATGAATGTAGAAGAGCCATATCAGTTCGAGAGTTCATATTATCGTGGAATTGGACAGAATCCAGCATGGGATGTAGTGTCTATCTGTAGTGCAACATATTTCTGGAAAGATTTAAATCCTGCAGAAGGCGTTTATAACTGGGATAGAATTAAGGCAATGCTTGATGCCTGTGAAGCAAATGGCAAGACTTTGGGAATCAGAATCGTTCCATATCACACAGGTTCTAATAATGATGCTAACTATGGTGCAGCTTATAACTTTGTTCCACAGTGGGTATATGACAAGGGCGCTACAATGGATATAGCGACATATAAGTGGAAGAATACAGATGCTAAGATAAAGATTCCTCACTGGTCTGATCCTACTTATATCGCAGCTCATAAGCAGTTTATTGCTGCTTTCGCTGCAGAATTTGATGGCGACCCACGTTTGGAATATGTTGAGATTCGTGCTTTCGGTAACTTTGGTGAATGGCATACTTCGCAGTTTAATGGCAACCCAATGCCAACAGAAGAAGAGCAGATGGATATGATCGGCTTTTATAAGTCAGTATTCAAGAATACAACTGTTTGCGCTATGTCAGATGTACGTGGTGAAGTTTATGATTACGCTATCTCAATCGGCGTAGCAAAGCGTAACAATGGTCTCATCCTTGGAAAGAATGAAGAGTATGATCTGGTTCCTGCCTATGAAGCAAATATCATGACAATGGGTGACAATCATAATCTTTATCATAATATGAAGGATATGCCTGCTAATAACTCAGAGGGTTATATCCCTTGGACAGTAGACCGTTTCCGTCATGTAGTTGATACTGCGCATTTGTCTATCTATTCTCTTGATCTTGATAGTACATTTGGTGTTCAGATTTATTCTGAGCAGAAGGCTCTCATCGATGAGTATGTTAACCGTCTTGGTTATAACTTTACAGTAACAAAAGCTACTCGTTATGATAATAAGCTTGAGGTTCAAATCAAAAACACAGGTCTTGCATCCTGCTTCTTTGACATTAATCTCTGCGCCGAGATAACTGACAGTAATGGCAATAAGATTTCAGATCTTGGAAGTCCAATTCTCATTCCATCAGGCTCCTTCCATGATGGACAGACGAAGACATTCATTTTCGAATATAATGGAAATATGCCAGACGACGCTATAATCTGCCTTGCTATGTATGAGGTGGATAATCCGCTTACTGCTGGTAAGAATCCTACAGTAAGATTCGATAACAAGAATAATCTTTCTAATAACAAGCTCCTCCTCGCTGAGGTTAGCCGCGCTGTAAATAACAATGTCACAGTAACACCAGGTAATGGTACTGGAACTGAGACTGGAAATGGTTCAGGCACAGGAAGCGGCACTGGTACAGGTACTAATACTGGTTCAGGTTCTGGAACAAACACAGGTTCTAATACAGGTTCTGGATCTAATACTGGAACAAACACTGGTGCAGGAACCGGATCAAATACTGGATCTAACACTGGTTCAAACGGTGCGCCTACTATAATCATTGGCGGCGAGACAGATCCAGGCACAGGAAGTAACACTGGAAGTGGTAATGGAACCTCAACACCAACTCCAACCCCAGCGAAAAATATCGGTGACTTCGTTACCCGCTGTTACAGCGTAGCACTCGGACGTCAGCCAGACGATGAAGGTTATAAATACTGGTGCGACTCACTCACAGGTGGTCAGGCTTGCGGCGCACAGGTCGGCTATGGATTTATCTTCAGCGCAGAGTATATAAGCAAGAATCGCTCAAATGAGGATTTTGTAAAAGATCTCTACAGCATGTATTTTGGAAGAACACCTGATGAGACAGGCTTCAAGTACTGGGTAGATCAGCTCAACAGTGGTGCAAGCCGCGAAACAATATTTGCAGGCTTTGCAAATTCACTTGAGTTCTATAATTTGTGCACTGAATATGGTGTAACACAGGGCATCTACTTAGAAGGTGTTAATAACGCGCAGCAGGGTGGAATCAACTGCTTTGTAGCAAGACTTTATAAGGTTTGCTTCAACAGACTCCCTGACATGGGCGGCCAGAGCGGCTGGGTATTGAAACTCTATAATGGCGAAGTTACAGGAACAAGCTGTTCTTATGGCTTTATCTTCAGCCCAGAGTTCATTGGCCAGAATTTAAGTAACGAGAAATTCGTAGAATGCATGTATGAAGCATTCTTCGGCCGTGAAGCAGATGAGGGCGGATTTAACTCCTGGGTATCTGTCCTCAATGGCGGCGGAACCTATGAAGATGTATTTAATGGCTTCACTGGATCCCTCGAGTTCTATAATCTCTGCTTAAGTTATGGAATAAATGCCTAATTAAACTTATGCTTTTTATGAGCCATCTCGAAAGTGATAATTATTTCACTCTCGGGCTGGCTCATTTTTTTGTTGCAAGTTTTCATACTATTAGAATCTGTTGTTCTTGCCAATCCACAATCGTGACAATCTGCCACGCCATCTCCAATCAATGTCTCCCCCGCCACCAACCACTAGGCAAGTAGCATTCCCCAGTATCCCTGTGTTATAATTCCTTATCGTTTCTTTTGGATGAGTGTGCCTATACTTGAAGTAGTCAATATTTTTACTTCGAGTTAACACACCCAGGGCAGAATTGCTTAGAATCTAGAATGATAAGAATTCATTAAATAGGGGGGCGCTATGCGAGAATTAAAAAAGATGATTTCTTCTTTTCTTTCTGCAGCAATAGCCATTTGTTTTTTTACTGCTTATCCAATAAATAAAGTTGATGTCTATGCAACATCATTGCAGGATGAGATTTATAGATATGCCACTAAATTCAAAGGCAAAACTAGAGAAGAGGTTGGCTTACCAGAAGATGAGTGGTGTGGCTATTATGCCGACTATGTTCTGAAATTAGCGTATCGCAGCTGCGGCTATGATAATTATAGAGATTATTATCCATCAAGTGATATGCCATCAGCCCACAAAGTGTCCCAGTATATTGAGGATGATACCCGCTGGGCAGAGTACTATAGCTGGGCTGAATGGGAGTTTGCAGGTAAAGTCGGAGTGAAGACTGATAATCGTGATTCCTACTATCCAGAGGTAGGCGATATTCTAACTATTAATTGGTTTTCGAGTAAGGATTCGATACCAGAGCATGTAGCGATTATTATAAAAGTTAATGAAGACGGATCTTTTGTTACATCGGAAGGCAATACCAAGCGCGATACTTATACCCGCGATACATCTCCTGTAGCTGAATATACCTATACCAAGACGTATGAGAGATTCGATGAAGTGGTATATGGAAAATCTACGGGGGCAGTAGTGTGTGCTGTTCGTCCGCATGACCCTACAAGACCTACTGAGCCTAAGGAAGGTGCTTTACAGTCTGGTTCTGATTTTGCTATCGCTTGCCCATCTACTTGTGGCATAAGGGAATCGAAGAATAGAAGAGAGCAGGCGAAATATTATTTCCCGATGAATAATAAAAATCGCGAAGCTTCTTCTGCTATTCCTTCTCGAAAGGTGGTTCTCACACTTTCCCACTTCCCAACCTGAGGATCTAAAAGTTATCAAGAGGAGACATCGTATGAAGTTAGATAAATATGCAAATGGTGCGGTTAGACAGTTTTCAATGAATTTTGCAAGTGGAAGAATTGGAAATCATTTGCTGGATGGTATTGATTATAAAGGCGAAGTAATGACAGATGAGCCAAGTTTTGTTGAACAGGCTTTCGCGATTTTCTTAAATAACCTGGAATTTGATGACGATGGTAATACTTTAAATTATCAATATAGTGAGAAAAGAGCAGCTCAGTATATTCGCCGCTACTTTGATAGAAATTATGAAGTTGAGCCTTCATTTGAACCATGGGAATTAGAAAACTATCCAGTCAGTAAAGATTCTTATAATAAGTAAATGTATGAGTTTTTATTTTCGCAGAGGGAAATTTAAATGAAACTTGTTTTTCCAACCATAGAATACAAAGAAAAAGCAATAGAATTCATACAGGAATTCTATGATAATAATTCGGAGATCAACGGAAGCGGCTCGCTTGATTCCTTTCTTCAGGATTCAACATATGAAGAATGGCTCAAAAAGGTTTTATCGGATATTGATATTGCCAACATTCAAAAGCCAAGAGTTCCTGCGCTGACATATTTTTATGTTCGTGAGGAAGATGATTTTGTTGTTGGTATGGTTAATATCAGACTCTCGCTAAATGCTTTTCTGCGTAATGAATGCGGCCACATCGGATATTGCATTCGCCCTTGTGAGAGAAGAAAAAAGCATGCAACAAGAATGCTCTCGAGCGCTCTTGAGGTATGTAATACCATTGGTATAAAAGAGGTGCTGATCTCCTGCGATAAAGAAAATATTGCGTCCGCCAAAGTGATTCAAAACTGTGGTGGAAAACTTAAAAAGGAATTCTACAGCGAGACATTTAATGAGACAATTCAAATGTATGCTATAAATCTTTAATAGCTGTGAAGTCCTTGTCTAGGCGATTCTCATATGATTCGCTGTTTATGGTAAAGACTTTTTTATGGGCTTAGTGTAGATTTATGCCATCACGAATTCGGAGGTGATTTAATGGATATGGTAAAGATGGGAAGCTTTCTTGCCGAACTCAGAAAAGAGCATAATCTAACACAGGCAGAACTTGGCGATAAATTAGGTGTAACCAATAAAACTGTTTCGCGCTGGGAGACAGGAAATTATATGCCGCCTGTTGAGATGTTAGAAGAACTCAGTAATATGTACGGCATGACCATTAATGAACTTCTGAGTGGTAAAAAATTATCCACGGAGGAATATAAAGAGATGGCAGAAGAAAATATTAAAGAGACACTGAGAGCAAGTGCCTTCACATTAAAGGATAAAATCGAGTTTCATAAGAAGAAGTGGCTTAAAGATCATATGGAAGTAATGGTTCTTATTGGCATCTTAATAGTTGGTGTTTTGGTTGCAGGAATAATTTTGAGTAATCCTTTAATGATTTATGCTTCAATGATTATGGTAGTGATCTCACATGTATGGCGTTATAACAGCATGATGATTTATGTTGAAGAATTTGCTTTCGATGGAGAGAAAAAAGAAAAATGACCGAAAGTTTTACTGTAAAACTTCCTAGATGGATAATAGCAATGTTTAGTCTCATCCTGATTATCCCAGGAATTGTTTGTGCTGCTTTTGCTATCTATTCATACCATTTTCTGGGCAGTTTTGACAGCTTATCAGGGCTTCTAATTAGTGCTGGAATGATAGCAATTTTAATAGGATTAATCGGAGGCCTAATACTCTCCAGAGTCAGGCTTGAAGCGGAATGTAACATTGTTAAATATAAAAAAGTGTTCACTTCGGGTGCTATAAATCTTGATGAAGTCGATCGCATAATCTGCGGTGAAGGATTTAATTCAAGAGGGATTAGCACAGGCAAAGTTATTACCATAAAAGCTGGAAAGAAAACCATCAAAGTGGACCAGGCTTATATGGGATGGGATAAGTTTACAGCTTATCTATTAACTAAAATCGATCGGAATGTATTAGATAAGAAAAAGGTTATAACCAGCGGTGATTATAAAAGTTTAAAATCCTGGAAGTAATATCTTTGGTAGATCGCAGATTGTGATAAGATGAACTTGGACAGGTAGGTGCATATGAGTACATTTAGATTAGTTAACGCTTCTTGTGCTGATCAGACTGTGGATGTCATTGTAAATGCTGCTAATCGAGAACTTCTTCGTGGCGGCGGAATTTGCGGTGTCATTTTTGGTAAAGCTGGTATCTCGAATCTGGAAGCCGCCCTAAGAAAATATCAAACGCCGCTCATGGATGGCGAAGCGGTCATAACACCAGCGTTCGCGCTAACCAATGCCAAGGCAATCATTCATGCAGTCGGCCCAAACTTCTGGGTAACCCCGAAGGCCTTCGAAGAATTATTTAATGCCTATTATAATTCGCTTTTATTGGCGAAAAATAGTAATTATAAAAGTATCAGCTTCCCGCTCATCAGCTCTAGCATCTTTGGCGGTCGATTGGCTGACCCAGTTGGTGAGTCCACCAAGCAGTGCGTCCGAGCCTACTTAAAATTCACAAAAGACTATCCTGATTATGACATCGACGTTATACTTTGCGCCTTCACATCTTCTGAGATGAATAGCGCCCAGCTAGAGTTAAGTAAGCATTCCTGCTTGTAACAAGACATTTACTTTCTAACAAGATCGTATGAAACACCATACTCTGTGGCTGCTTCACTATAGCTAAGTTCTTTGGCCATTATTCTTTTAATTATGTTTTATTTTTTGTTCTTTCGTGAGTCTCATTTAACACCTCGTGATTAGTTAGTCTGTAATTATGTATACCTTTGATTATACCAGTCTACTTTTTTCACTTGCTGTCTACTTTTACATTACCACTACAGTTTTAAGTGAATTTCACTCAGAATGCCTGTTTCATTCACTCTTCAGTGAATGAAATGCCTGTTTTAA
>JAKSRE010000056.1 GCA_024403775.1 Clostridia bacterium
TTAGTCTTTTCAAACAGCCTTTTCTTTAATTGTCCTTGACAATGGGACCAGTTTACCAATATAGTCTGAGGCAGTTCTTTTTCTGTGTCTATTAAATACTTAATTTCTTATTTAACCAAATTCTTAAAATAAGGTGTGCAGTCAAGAGTAGAAAAATAATCCTTTGGCTCCTCTGCTCTTCTGATCAATTCAACACTGCCATCTTCCTTAAGAAGAAGCTCAGCACTCTTCATCTTACCATTGTAGTTATAGCCCATTGAGAATCCGTGTGCACCAGTATCATGAATTACAATATAATCACCCTTATCAATCTTTGGAAGCTCACGATCAATTGCGAACTTATCGTTATTCTCACAGAGAGAACCAACTACATCATATACATGATCACAAGGAGCATCCTCTTTTCCCAAAACAGTGATGTGGTGATAAGCACCATACATAGCTGGTCTCATAAGATTTACTGCACAGGCATCAACACCAATATATTCCTTATGTGTATGCTTCTCATGAATTGCTGTAGTAACAAGATGACCATAAGGACCAGTCATAAATCTTCCTGATTCAGTATAGATTGATACATCATCCATTCCTGCTGGTACAAGAATCTCATCATAAACTCTGTGAACACCTTCACCAATTGCATAAATATCATTAGGTGTCTGATCAGGACGATAAGCGATACCAATACCACCTGAAAGGTTAATAAATGAGATATGAATTCCTGTCTTCTTACTTACATCTACAGCAAGCTCAAAAAGTTTCTTTGCAAGTTCTGGATAGTAATCATTTGTTACTGTATTACTTGCAAGGAAAGCATGAATACCAAGATTCTTTACTCCCTTTTCCATAAGGATCTTTACACCCTCATAAACCTGCTCTGTTGTAAAACCATATTTTGCATCGCCAGGATTATCCATGATTCCGTTACTTAAAGTAAATACTCCGCCTGGATTATATCTGATTGACATTGTCTCAGGTAATTTACCAATAATTCCCTCAAGAAAATCAATATGTGTAATATCATCAAGGTTAATAATTGCACCTGACTCATATGCGTACTTATACTCATGAGCTGGAGTCTCGTTTGAAGAGAACATAATATCTCCTACCTTCATTCCAGCTGCCAAAGCAAGAGTAATCTCATTTGAAGAAGCGCAGTCACATCCAAAACCATAATCTCCAAAAATCTCAAGAATCTTAGGATTAGGAAGAGCCTTTACTGCAAAATACTCTTTAAAGCCTTTGTTCCAGCTAAAAGCTTCCTTCATAGCCTTAGCATTAGCTCTAATTCCAGCTTCATCATAAATATGAAATGGAGTTGGGTATGTCTTAGTAATAGTATCAATCATCTCTTTTGTAACAAATGGTGTCTTATTCATATATAAACCTCCCAAAATAAATCCCTTATATAATTATTTATCTGCCAAAAGCATCTTATTCTTAATTGTCTCTTTAACCAGATTAACAAGTGTCTCCTGACCAGAATAAAGACAGGTATCATCAATATTTCCGTCTATTGTTCCAGTTAATACATAATCAGAATCTACAATAAATCTAATCTGTCCTTCAACTGTATCTGCTTTATAATAGATAGCACCTTTTATGTGTAAACTGTTCTTAGTAAGAATAACTACTTTCTTGCCTTCAGCCGCCAGTCTCTCAAGTTCAGGTTTAAACTTACTTATAAGTTCACCATCTCCCATGATATAAAGACGTTCATTACATCCATTTAGCATCTCATAAATCTTGTTATAGATATTACGGTCAGACGTAATTGTTATATATCCATCACAGTCAACCATTTCTTTTGGCTGACAATCTACTAATTCCTCGCGCACTTCTGACAGATATCGTAAGTGGTTATCACAGAACTTTTTAACATCCACAGGAAGGTATTTGGTGGCTTCTCTCTCCTCACAGACTGCTGCGCCCTTCTGAGTTAATCCTTTAAGCGCCGCATAGACATTAGATTTGGAGATTCCAGTCTCTTTTGACACCTCGTACCCAGTCATGGCACCGTGTCTCATGAGCTCAACATATATTGAAGCCTCCTGTCTTGTAAGGCCGTATTCTACCAAACATTCAATATAATCCATGCGTTTTTATCATCCATTTTCGAAAAGCAATCAAATAGTAGTTCTAATTAGGAACACCTCAAAATATACTCCTACATTATCCATGTGTCAACATAAAAAAAGACGATTTCAAATATTTTGAAATCGTCTGCGAATGAATAATCTTAATCTACATTAACGCCTTTAATGAACGGGCCGTACTTCACTATAAAGAAAGGATCCCCTTCATATACTTTTTTAAAAGTACTGTACTCCATCGGCACCTTAGGAACAGCAGTCAGAGATGGAGGATTGATAGTTACAATTCCATAATATCTGGTCTTTACAGATTTTGATGTAGAAGTTCTTTTTATATACTTTGATGCAAGAGTTCCTGAATATATTTTCTTCTTACAAAACAAAACGCATATAGCTTCCATAAAAAGCGCCAAGTAAAATAAACCAAAGAAAACAATAAGAAATAACACCGCTATCTGCTCGTACTCAACTGTCATCATTGTATAGATAACAATAATTAAAAATGCAGTTACAATAATTACTGGAAAAATCAAACTCAAAAATATTGGTTTCTTTAAATTTCTAACAGCCTGTTCCTCATCCTCATTAAAAGGCTCATGAAAATCCAATTTTCTTGCATCAACAAAATCATATCCTTCAGCAATAAAATCTATTGCCTGACGAAACTCACTCATATTTATCCCCTTACAAACTTATATCATACTCCCTTAAGAGCACAATAATAGTATACCTCAAATTCTTCTAAGAGGACAAAATATCTTCGTTTATATATTACTTTCTTCAGCTGCTTTTATATCGAAAGGTTTCTTTAATGAACTTTTGCTACCTGGCTCATCAAGTAATTCTTTATTAAATTCTTCGAGTGCTGCTTCAATATGAGCCTGTGCAGTAAAAAATGCGGTAACTATAACTGGATCAAAGTGAGTTCCGCTCTCATCTCTGATTATCTTATAGGCTCTCTTAATTGGCATCGCAGACTTATAGCATCGTTTGGTTATAAGAGCATCAAATACATCTGCTACCGCCATAATTCTGGCACACAAAGGAATATCATCTCCACTAACCTTACCTGGATAACCTTTTTGTGAACCGTCATACCACTCATGATGACATCCAGCCATCTTCATGGCAATATCCAGATACTCAAAATCACCAAGATGCTTCTTGGCATTAGCCAAAAGTTTTGCACCTTCTTCAGTATGAGTCTTCATTATCTCGAACTCCTCATCAGTAAGAGGCCCTTCTTTGTTAAGAATAGTGTCGGATACATGAACCTTACCAAGATCATGAAGCGGAGCTGCTACACACATATTATCAATATAACTGTCTGTCAGAATATCAGTAAACTGCTTATTACGTCTTAACTGCTTGGCAATAATCTCAACATATTTTGCAGTTCTCTTAATGTGGCCGCCAGTATTCTTGTCTCTATTCTCGACGATTTCAGCCATCATTATGATGATGTTAAACTGCATACTTGATACGGTATTAAGATAATGTGTCTGCTTATTACTAACTATAATCAAAATGATAATAGACAGGGACATCAAGAAACTTACTATGCTAAAAAACAACAAAAGTAATGATACTATTCTCTCATTTGAACCAAAATGAATATCCTTTGCTATATTAACTATCTCAGAATAAGCAAGAAGAATTAAACCAATAACACTTAAAAGTGTTCGCTCCCAAGTCTTAAGATCACGTTCATCTGAATCCTGAATTAAATCCAGAATATCCTTTTTCCAGAACATAAAGCAGGCAAAAAGAATACCCCAAAGAATAACATAAACACCTGTCTGATATAGGATAACTGCATCAAGATTTTTGGCAAAAAATCTTGTAGGCATCACAACAAAAGGAACCAGAATGCCATCTAAAATACCTAGAATTGGGAAAACAAGAAAAATAGCAGCAAACCTGTTCTTCTTACGCCCCAAAATTATTAATATTACAAGGAAAAATATTGCTATAGTCTCATCCCAGTAAGTTCCAGGATTAAACAACTTAAAGGCAACCGTTGATAATAGGGCAACAAGATGAAACCACTTCTCATACTTCTCGTTAATACCATTCTCGAGAAATACAAATCGTGATAATAAAACAAGAAAAACATATATTAATGCAGCCTCAAGCACGTGATGTACCAGCATAATTAATGTCATATATATTTGCCCCACTTTAAGTCGAAGAACTATCAAAAGATTTGATATGCTCAACTATGTAGTTATGATACCACTAAAAATATTTCCCTTCTATCAAATATAGGATTATTCACAATAAATAAACATTAATCTTCGTCTGATCCAAATGGATGCTTAATTTTGTTAAGCATTGCTTCACCTATTATTGAATATGAAGTGTTAGATATCTCATCTGCTCTGTTATAATCCACACCAAGAACCTCAGCAATCTCAAATGTAGCTGCTTCTTTACTGTTCTTACCAATAAGGCTATGTGCTTCAATAATATCATTTACTGATGTAGCCTCATCAATTGTAATACCTGTTCTCTCAGATAAAATGTTAATAAAATCATGCTTTCTCATAATTCTTTCTCCTTTTTTTGAAGTTTTATTTGTTATGTGGAAATTATATCGATTTAATTATTAAATAATCCTTAAATGGCATTTCGACTTAAGAATCAATAGTGCTCTTTTGAATCAAAAGGAGATTTTACACTTGTAGATTATAACTTTCGCAAAAGAAAAACTGCCTTAAAACAAACGTCTTAAGGCAGCAGTCAGATAAATTAAAAACTAATTATTAAAGGAATGCGTACTTAGCGATAAAGAGAACCATAAGTACATACATAAGAGGTGTAACTTTCTTTGCCTTACCACAGCAAACGTTAATGATAACGTATGAGATAACACCAATTGCAATACCTTCTGAGATGCTATACATAAGTGGCATAGCTACAAGACAAAGGTAAGCAGGAATAGACTCTGTAAAATCCTCAAAGTTAATCTCAGCAACAGCCATAAGCATAAGGAAGCCTACAAAGATAAGAGCTGGAGCTGTAGCAAAACCTGGAATAGCTGTAAAGATTGGAGCAAAGAGGATAGATAATAAGAACAGGCATCCTGTAACAACAGAAGAAAGACCTGTTCTAGCTCCTGCACCAACACCAGCAGAACTCTCTACGTAAGTTGTAGTTGTTGATGTACCAAAGATGGCACCAGCTGTTGTAGCAATAGCATCAGCAAGAAGAGCAGGCTTAATTCTAGGAAGCTTATCGTCCTTATCAAGCATCTTAGCCTTTGTAGCTACACCAACAAGTGTTCCGATTGTATCGAACATATCAACAAAAAGGAAAGCAAACAATACAACAATAAAATTCACAATACTTACATTACTGAAGTCAGCTTTAAATACCTGACCAAATGTCTCTCCATATGAAGAAAAATCAGTAATTGCAAATGTTGGGTAAAGTGAATAGAATCCAGCATCTGGAGTTACTGCATAAAGACCTGTAGCCTGGCAGATCATACCGAGAACCCAGGTAGAAATAATACCGATAAGAATAGAGCCCTTGATATTCTTAATATAAAGAATCGCAGTAATAAAAAGACCGATAAGAGCAAGAATTGCACAGATTCCCTCTGTGTGGAAAGCTGATCTAAAGCTTACATAAGAAACGAGTGTTGAATCGTTATTTACTACGATATGTGCACCCTGAAGACCAATAAAAGCAATAAACAAGCCAATACCAGCACTTACGCCCTTCTTAAGCGTACTAGGAATTGCATTAAAGATTGCCTCTCTGACATTTGTGAGAGACAAAACAATAAAGATAAGACCCTCTGCTGCTACTGCAGCAAGAGCAACACGCCAGTCATATCCCATCGCTCCACATACTGTGAATGCAAAATACGCATTAAGTCCCATTCCTGGGGCAAGAGCAAATGGATAGTTAGCCATGAGAGCCATACAAATTGTACCTACAAAAGATGCAAGGCATGTAGCGATAAGAGCTGCCGTTGGGTCAATACCAGCTGCCGCAAGCATACTTGGATTTACAGCCAGAATGTATGCCATTGTCATGAACGTGGTAACGCCTGCAAGGACCTCTGTACGTACATTTGTACCGTTTTCCTTGAGTTTGAAAAATTTTTCCATATTTCACTCCTTAATTTATTTTTTTAATTCAACTATTACTTACCTTCGTACTTAATAATTGAATCAACATCATATTTACTTAACTTGGTGCGTCCATTAAGGCCCTGAAGTTCCATGAGGAAAAGGATTTTAACAACCTCTCCACCAAGCATCTCAACTAATTTTGCAGCAGCTTCAACAGTTCCGCCTGTCGCAATCAAATCATCAATTAAAACCACCTTCTGACCAGGCATAATTGAGTCTTTATGCATCTCAATCTCAGCACTTCCATATTCCAGCTCATAAGACATACTAACTGTCTCACATGGAAGTTTTCCCTTTTTACGAACAAGAACAAATGGTTTACCGAGTGCATACGCTACTGGTGCTCCAAGAATAAAACCTCTTGATTCAGCACCTGCAACAATATCAAAATCCAAGCCATCAAGACGCTCAATCAGCGTATCAATAGCAAGCTTAAAACCATCTCCATTCTGTAAAATGCTGGTTACATCCCTAAACATAATACCTGGCTCTGGGAAATCAGGTATTGTTCTAACATAATCTTCTAATTTCTTCATGCTACTCTCCTTACACGAGAAAATTCTCCCCTAAAAAAAACACCACCCCTATATTTTATAACCATACAGAGATAATGTTTTTATCTATAATAATGATTTTACATAAATATTTTTGTGAAAATTATAAATTTACAACAATTTCCTTTTGGACTTATCTTTTACTTTACGCTCTCCTCGAAAGTCGAATATGACTTCTCTATCTCATCTTCTACATCTTCAATATCCAAAATCTCAAACCACAAAATCTTAACATCTTTTAATTTGAAGTTTTCCAGATCTTTTTCCACATAAGAATCTAATTTACTCTTATTAATTACTTCAGTCTCAACTAAATTATTTTCTCCATCCAATCTGACTGAATATATAAAATCTAATTCAGAAGACGGAGTAATAAGAATGTTATATCCCTCATAATAGTTATAGTAAAAACTGTTATTCACATCACTTATATCAAGACACACATCAACATCATTTAGCTTGGAAGAATCAAATCTGATAATTTCTTCTTCTGGTGTTAATTCATAGATATCATACTGATATAAACCACTACTATTTAAAACCAAACAAATAATCTCGAAGTAACCATCTTTATCAAGGTCAGTAACAGCATATCTTGAAGAATCATCAGCATTTTTCCATTCATCTATTTTATTAGTTAGAAGCTCATACTGATACTCCTTTTCAATTCTGTCATAACTAAGAAGGTTTAACTCCATCGTCTCATATTTAAGATATACATAATATGTGACGTGTTCAGTTTTTAACATAACACGATACTGCCATTTATCTCTGTCTTTTTCAGCTGATTCCTTTGTAGGGCCATTAACATTTCCAACAAAAAAATCAAAAGATATTCTATCATCGTTATAGACTGCATCGGTTACACCACGCTCTTCTTCAAGATACTCGTAAGCTTTCTTAATATATTCTTCCTTCTCTTCATCTGTTATCGGAGGTTCCCATATAACATAGAATTCACTCTTCATATTTCTTAATATGTCGCTACATGAACATAATCCCAATAACATGATAAATACACTGCATAAAACTAGTATTTTCTTAGTCATTTATCTCTCCTTAATTTTTCCAGGGTCTTTTGCCATTAAACCAGCCCTGATTTTCCCAGTAGTCATATTCTACAGGGGATGAACCCATACCACTTCTTTGAAGAAATCCCATAAAGTTAAACACTATTTTTGTTTTTATTCCAATTCCAGGTTTATTACCTTTACTAAGTTTTTGGGAAATTCTGGTAGTCTTCTTATCAATCATTGCCTTCTTCTTATCTGAGATTTCTTCCCAGTTCATAGCCTGAACAGAAAGGCCATATTTTGTTATTGAAGGAACACCCATATTAAAAAGTGCATCTTCAATCTCCTTCATGGCATTCTTTGGTGAAGATCCAGCAGAAGTCGATACTACAACTGCCTTCTTGTAAAACATAGATTTTACTGGTCTATGTACCATCCAATTATCGAAAGTCAAATCGATAAATGCCTTAAAAGGTGCTGAGACATGCATACAGTAAGTTGGCGTAGTAGCAATAATAATATCAGCCTCATATAAAGCATCAAGAATAACTTTCTTCTCATCATAAAATGGGCATGAAGTCCCATCTTCAATACAATTATAGCAGCCAATACAAAAATGATTTAAATCCTTAGGAAAGAAGAATTCTCTTACTTCCTTCTCACCATCAATTTTATCAATAATCTTTTTTCCTATTGTATAAGAACTTCCCTTATGATTTTGTCCATTAAGCATTACTATCTTCATATTGTTACTTTCCTTTATATATTCTTGCAAACTGTCTTATATGTAATTTTAATAATTTAAGCGCCTCTCCTTCTCTAGATGGCTCTCTGTCACAAAGAGTAAGAAGTAAATAAATCGGCGAATAAAACTGTAAAGTCATAGCATCAATATTTCCTTCTTTAAGTGAACCAGAAGTTATTAGCATCCCAAGAAGGATCTTCTGATAAGAAAAAGGTTCATCAAAATACTGTGAAGAGAAAAGCTTGGAAAAATCTCCGTTACTAAACTGTTCAATCGTTAATATCTTCCTAAATCTGTTCGTATAATCATCATGAAGAAAATACATAAAAAGCCCAGTACCAATCTGGACAAGTTCATCCTCCGAGATATCCGTATATAAATCAAAGTCATTCATCGGATTAATCCCATTAAGATTAAAACTTCCCGCCTGACTTTTATATCTAGAATCCATCTCCTCTATGATTGCATCAAAAATTGCCTTCTTATTTTTATAATGCTTATAAAGCGAAGGTGCCTTAATACCTACCTTCTCTGCAATCTCACTAACATAAACGTTGGCATAACCTTTATTCGCGAAAAGCGTTAATGCCTCATCCAAAATTCTATGTTTTGTATCCATAAATCTCTCCAAGCGCTTTGGCTAATTCAAATTAGCCAAATTATAAGCTAATTTGAATTAGCCGTCAAGTATACGAAATGATTTATACAATGTCAAAATCAGCCCCTTTCGCGAAGGAATCTTTGTTGATAGCCCACATTGTCTGCCCAAAACTTTATGTTTATAATGAGAGTGCATAGGTAAATATGCAGACTATCTTGGGAGGTGCACTATGATTCTTGCAGTAGACATTGGTAATACACATATTGTCTTAGGCGGATTTGTTGATGACGAATTGGTTTTCACAGCAAGAATTGCAACTGATACCACTGGAACAGAGGACGAGTACGCAGGTAAACTCATTAATACTATGGCAGTACACAGTGTCTCTTTGGATCAGATTGAAGGTGCCGTTATCTCCTCTGTAGTTCCGCCACTCACTTCCATCATGAAGAAAGCAATCAGCTTTGTTTTTGATGTAAATGTTATCGTGGTTGGACCTGGCATCAAGACAGGAATTAATCTTCACTGTGATGTTCCTTCTTCTGTTGGTGCTGACATTATTTGCTGTTGCGTAGCTGCTCATAATATCTATGGAAGCCCTTCACTCATCATTGACATGGGAACTGCTACTAAGATGATTCTTGTTGGCGAGAGTGGTGCTTTTGAAGGTGTATCAATCATTCCTGGTGTAATGCTTGGTCTTAATGCACTCTCAGAAGGAACAGCTCAGCTGCCACAGGTAAATCTTGAGAATCCATGTCGCGTAATTGCCAAGAATACTGTTGACTGCATGAAGTCAGGTGTTATCTATGGCAACGCAAGTATGATAGATGGCATGATAGACAGAGCACTTGAAGAATATGGAAGCACAGTTCCTGTTTACGCTACAGGCGGTCTTGCTTCTACTATAATTAAATATTGTCGTAGAGAGATCACTATTAACGACGACTTAGTTCTTCTTGGTCTAAACATTATCTATAAGAAGAACGTCTAACTGTTTTTTGTATATTATCTCTCAAAGTTATTTTGAGAGTAATAATATAAATTTTTTTGTGCGTTGCACCTCAGAAGAGGGCGACAGCTAGGAGGAAAAAATGAAAACAAAACAGAAGTTCGACACAAAGACTTTGGCTATGGGTGCCATTCTCACTGCAATTGTAATTGTATTGCAGTTCCTTGGTTCTTTTATTCACCTTGGACCATTCTCAATCTCACTTGTTTTACTTCCAATCGTAATTGGCGCTGCTGTATGTGGCACTGCTATTAGTACATGGCTCGGATTTGTATTCGGTCTTATCGTACTTTTAAGTGGTGATGCTACTGCTTTCCTTGCAGTTAATGCCGTTGGAACTGTAATCACAGTTCTTGTTAAGGGCGCAGCTGCTGGATTCGTTGCTGGTGTTGTATACAAGGCACTTGAGAAGGTTAATCGTTATGTTGCTGTTCTCGCAGCTGCAATCGCTTGTCCAGTTGTTAATACTGGTATCTTCCTCATTGCTTGCAGAGTATTCTTCTTTGCAACAATCACAGAATGGGCTGCTGGCGGAAATGTTGTTGCATTTATGTTTGTTGGTCTCGTTGGATTAAACTTCCTTGTAGAGCTCGCTGTAAATGTAGTTCTTAGCCCAACAGTAGTAAGACTTCTCGACATCGTTAAGAAGAAATAATTAATTTCAAAATTTAAACAAGTAATGTCTCAAAACCCAGGTGGTTTTGAGACATTTTTATTAAGCAAATTAATACGCAGCATATTGTTTTTACGTGGTCAAACAAATGAATAAACTCCACAAAAAAGGCCATCACAAAAATAAATTAAACTACTTTTGTGATAGCCCAGTAATTATTCTAATCGTGATTTGTTAAATCTCATCTCTAGTTTCTTCTGTTACCACTTCTTCTCTACTAAACCCAAGATCTTCCATTGTCTTTTCAGGAACTAATGAACGATAAAATGCTATCTGTGAGAACATCATATACGGAGTTAATATAACTATTCCAATATCCTGAACAATATCTGCCAATGTAGAAAAACCTGTTCTCATTACCAAATAACTTGCAAAACTAATAAGTAATATCCAGCCCAAAAAAGAAAGAATCAATAAGCAATAATTTCCCTT
Source organism: Clostridia bacterium (assembly GCA_024403775.1). Lineage (GTDB taxonomy): Bacteria > Bacillota > Clostridia > Saccharofermentanales > Saccharofermentanaceae > Saccharofermentans. The sequence goes on from JAKSRE010000056.1 coordinate 11,269, forward strand.
GTTTCCATTCATGATTTCTTTACTCTTCTTCACAACTTCTGATGAACTTAGATCAGGTTCATCAAATGCAATATAATAAGCCATCACATAATTAAGAGAGAGAATTAATGCAAAAATCAAACCTATAATAAAGAATAGTACTCCAAGTCCAAATCCAGAACCATAACTAAAATATGCATTAAGTATAAGTATCGCACCAAAACTCATAATAATAATACCAACAAGCATTCTAATAGCTATCAGTAAACTTATAACAAAAGCTCTTCCAATTTTACAAAATCCGTTAGAAATAAAACTGAATGGATTCTGGTTTTCTCCATGGTACAACTTAAATAGCAGTTCGCTCAATGCATAGGAAAAACCAATCATAAATATCTCCATGATAACAGCTACAAATCTTAAGTAAGCAAACTGTCCCATTTTATCAATCACAACACGAATAACAGTACTAACAAGAACAGCAAGAATTGCAGTTGTCCACATTCCTTGAAGTCTGTTTAATGCTGTACTCTTATAATCTGAACTACTCATAAACACAACCTCTTTTCGATAGAATAAATATAGTATACAGAAGCACTAATATAAGTGACATGCTCCCACCACTTAGCATATCATGCTTGAAGTGGGGGCTTCTTACTC
>JAKSRE010000057.1 GCA_024403775.1 Clostridia bacterium
TTAACCCAGATGAGTGCGTAGCTATCGGTGCTGCTATCCAGGCTGCAGTTCTTACTGGTGATGTTAAGGGACTTCTTCTCCTTGATGTTACACCACTTTCACTCGGTATCGAGACAGCTGGTGGCGTATTCACAAGAATGATCGATCGTAACACAACAATCCCTACAAAGAAGAGCCAGGTATTCTCAACATATGCTGATAATCAGACACAGGTTGATGTACATGTTCTCCAGGGTGAGCGTGATATGGCACAGTACAATAAGACACTTGGTAACTTTATCCTCGACGGTATTGCACCAGCTCCACGTGGTGTTCCACAGATTGAAGTTACTTTCGATATTGATGCCAACGGTATTGTTAATGTAAGTGCTAAGGATCTTGGTACAGGTCGTGAGCAGAAGATTACAATCACTGCTTCAACAAACATGAGCGAGGACGAGATCAATCGTGCTGTTAAGGAAGCTGAACTCCACGCTGCAGAGGATAAGGAGCGTAAGGAGAAGGTTGAGACTAAGAACCACGCTGAGTCAACTGTATATCAGACAGAGAAGACACTTAATGAGATTGGCGATAAGATTTCTGCTGAGGATAAGGCTCCTGTTGAGGAGGCTCTCGGCCGTCTTAAGGATGCAATCTCAAGAGATGATTCTGAGGCAATGAAGACAGAGACAGAGGCAGTTACACAGGCTTTCTATAAAGTATCCGAAAAGCTTTACTCACAGGCTAATCCAGGTGCTCAGCCAGGTCCACAGGACTACACAGGTTATGGCGCTGGCCCAGACATGGGTAATATGGGTGGAAATGACAACGGTGCTGATGGCTTCAAGAGCGCTGGCGGAGATTTCTAATCTTATAGTTAAGTAAAATAGTATTAAGTCCATTAAGACTTTGCACTTAAAAGTGAGTGCAAAGTCTTTGGCTTGTTTTTGATGGAGGATAAGACTTTGGCTGATTCAAAAAGAGATTTTTACGAAGTCCTTGGCGTTAATAAGAGCGCTAGTGATGACGAACTCAAAAAAGCCTATCGTAAGATGGCCAAGCAGTATCACCCAGACTTAAACCCTGGTGATGCAGAGGCTGAAGCAAAATTTAAAGAAGTAAATGAGGCTTATGCCGTATTGTCAGATAGTGACAAGCGTCGTAAGTATGATCAATTTGGTCACGCAGCATTTGATGGTGCTGGCGGAGGCGGCGGATATTCATATCAGAACTTCGACTTTGGAGATTTGGGTGATATCTTTGGTTCCTTCTTTGGTGGCGGATTTGGCGGCGGCTCAAGAAGTGCTCGTCGTAATGGACCGCAGCGTGGAGCTAACCTTAAATACAACATGAAGATTGACTTCATGGAAGCTGCTTTTGGTGCAGAGAAAGACATTACAATTACGAAGGAAGATACATGTACAGTTTGTAAAGGAAGCGGCGCTCAGCCAGGCACTGCACCTGAGACTTGCCCTAACTGTAAGGGCGCTGGTCGCATTAATCAGCAGACACAGACTCTCTTTGGTATGACAATGGTTACTAAGGATTGTCCTACATGTAATGGTAATGGTACAGTAATTCGTACTCCTTGTACTGCTTGTGGTGGTCGTGGTCGAAAGGCTGTTAAGAAGACAATTCACGTTAAGATTCCTGCTGGTGTTGATGATGGTGATATGCTCCCAATTCAGGGTGAAGGTGAACCAGGTCGTAAGGGTGGTCCCAACGGTGATTTGTATGTAGAATTCCGTATTGGTAAGCACGATGTATTTACACGTAATGGAACAACAACTTACTGTGAAGTACCTCTTACAATTGCTCAGGCTGTTCTTGGTGGTGAGATTGAAATTCCTACAATTGATGGCCCAGTTAAGTACAATGTAAAGGAAGGTACACAGTCAGGTGATACTTATACTTTACGTGGTAAGGGTATCCCTAACAAAAATTCTTCAAGTATGCGTGGCGATCACGTTTGTAAGTTTACTATTGAGATCCCAACACGTTTGTCTGAATCTCAGAAGCTAAAGCTTCGTGAGTTCGAGGCAACTCTTACAGAACGTAACTATGAGAAGAGAAGTGGCTTCTTCAAGAAGGTTAAGGATATCTTTAAAAGATAGTAACGATGTTGTCTAGAATCTTCATATGTTGAAAGTTTCATTTGTACAAAATATAGATATATAAGAAATTTTCTTGAAATCCCTACAGAAGCTAATGTTCTGTAGGGATTTTGGACATTAATACTAATAACTTTTGTAGCGGTAAATTAGTTACAAATATCAGGAATACTCATGGCATTAATGGGATGTGCAGGAATATTTAGTGGAACATTAAATATTTTGGATGGCCACGTTGGTTACGGGTTGTTCCAAATAATGTACTCTTAGTATTTTCTGTATTCTGGATTGTCACAGGTATTTGAAGAGCATGATGTGGGAACGGGTTCAAGAGGCGGATCTGACGGAGGAGATAGCAGTTCTGGAGGTGGAAGCGGAGATTCTAGTTCTGGAAACGGGAGTTCTTCTGGAGGTTCAGGAGATGGCTCGTCTAGCGGAAGCCCTGCAGGAGAAGGTTCTGGCGGCGGAATAGGAGGAGATTTACAATCAGATAGTGGACCTAATAATGGAGAACCAAGTATTCCTGGAGAAGGTGGAGGAAATCCACCAGTACCTGATTCAAAAGTAGGAGGAATTCCTAACACAAAGCCGAATTCACCTAATTCTGGTGATAATACAACACCTCTAGGTGCTACTAATCAGAGTGGTAATGGGTATGGGAATGGTGAGACCAGCTATGGAAAGTCAAGTGGAAAACTAAATTGGGACACAATTGTTTCTAAAAAGGGAGAAACTAGAATTGAACATATAAATCGACATGTAGTGCCAAATAATAGCAGAGAAACACACGGAGTGTTTGATGGGAATCCTGTGGATATGGTTAATGACGATTGGCAACAACGTGGCATGGTAGAACCAATATCTGATGGAATGGGAGGTTCTATATATAATATTCTATATAAGAATGCTGGGCATGAAAGTGGTTATGTTAAACTGGAGCAGAAATGAATTATATTACAATAGTTGTTATGGATGAAAGTAATGATTTAATTGCAGCTTTTCCATCTTTCGGAGATTATGGTAAGTAAGAGAGGTGTCTATATGTTTAATATTGGAAAATGTAATATATGCAAACAAGGATTGTTAGAAATAGTAAAAGACGAGAACTCAGGAAAAATATACATCTGTTGCGATGAATGTGAAGCGGAATGGGATTGTCCTAAAGATGTCTTGTCTAAAAAAAATGGAACTAGAAATAAGTGTGGAAGGATTATTTATCCTACACAAGAGGAAGTATTAGAACAAAGGTGGGAAGTAGATATTTATGAGCATCACAACTAAGTCTCCCTCTCGGCATGCTTAAACTCTAGTATCACTACCAGACATTAACGATTTTTTAGGTTCATAAGGCTTACCATCTCGTAATACAGCATAAATTACGGTGGTAATCCTTCTTGCTACTGCACCAGTTGCAGTTAGATGATGTTTTCTTTGGTCACGTTTCTTTTTATAATATGCATTCAAAGGACTGTCATGGAAGGTACAGGTAGCTGCTGACATAAAGATGGCATGACGTAGGTAAGGAAGAACCTATTTTAGATATGATACAGCAACAAATGAATTTGGAATAATAAATCAATATGGGGGGATTTCAACATACTTTCATCCAGACGAAGGTATAACATATTGGTTACAGCAAATGGAACTATATGCCCATAAATAAAATGTGCACTGTGAAAGGAGAGTGGAAATGAAAAGATGTCCATGTTGTGGCTATTTGACGATAGATGATTTATAGGAAGTGATAACTGATATTTGTGAAGTATGCTATTGGCAATACGATGAGGTTTCACAGAATAACCCATCAAAGAGTATAGGACCCAATAATGTTTCATTAGTTCAGGCGAGAGAAAACTATAAAAAAATCGGTGCCATTGAAGAACGATTTATCGAATTTGTGCGCAAGCCTAATGCAAGCGAAATATGATGAATTTCAGATTGTGAAAATCTAATATTTAATTGAAGACTTTGAAGAATATTACAAATACTAGATAAGAAAGGTGATTTACCTATTGAATATATTAATCGAGATGGAAATATATTGATTTTGAACACTAGAAGTTCACAGGCATTAACACAAGCTGGAATCCCAAGAAATTTATGGAACGCAATTGATAGAACGGGAGACTCGCTTTTTGAAGAATTGTTGGATGGACAGTTATCAAGAAATCATTTAACAAATGAGGGAATTTCTGTTGTAAGACCAAGTGGAGGACGATAATGGATAATGCGATTTATGAATTAAAAATGTTTTCTTCATGTTTGAAATGTGCACCTAATATTGTTGTAGATGGAATGGATATGACCGTTATTTTGAAGGGGTATGATGATAATGATAATTATCATGAATGTAGTATAAAATTTATTTCAGTAATTGGATATCAATATACAATGCTATCTTTTGCACATACAATGGGGGCGTATGATAAGATTATTCAAATTGAGGAGTCTCAATGGAAGAATGAATTTAAGAATACAAATTCAGAAAAATATAATTATTGGAAACCAAATCATTATGTTATGTTTTTGGATGATAATGGTCTATATCAATTTTTAGCTCAGAAGGTTGAGGTGGTTGAACATGAAATATGATGAATTAAGTAAAGAAGTGTCATATGCATTACGTCACGCTCCATGGGAGTATGAACTTGAAATGGATGAAAAAGGTTGGGTAGAAGTCAAACAATTTAAATAAAAGGAGTAGTATATATGGATTACTGTGAATTTTTTGATTTGCATAATATACGATATCAAAAAGGGTTATCTGATGAAGAATTTAATCAAATTGAAAGCTTATATAGTATTGTTTTTCCTGATGAATTAAGAAAGATGTATAAACAGGCACTGCCTGTGTCAGAGGGTTTTTATAATTGGAGAGATTTATCTGATGATAATATTGAATTAATAAAAAAGGCGATTAATAGACCATTTGAATATTTTTACAAACATGCTTCTGAAGTGTATTGGAATGATGAATGGGGTGAGAAATCTGATAGTATAGATGAAATTCGGAGTTTTGTTAGAGAAAAATTATCTGAAGCTTCACAATTAATACCGATTTTTGCTCATCGTTATATGCCAATGATTAACGATATTACGAATCCTATTTTCTCTATTCATGGAATTGATATTATTATTTACGGAGAATCTTTAGATGAATATCTAAAGGTTGAGTTTGGAGAAAAAAAGCAGTCATCGACAGTTCTTTTAAATAGTTTCAATGTGCCTTTTTGGTCAGAAGTAATATAGTATTATTCTATAATTGTAATGCTTAATTATGTTATTAATAATTAAGTTGAAATATGATAGAAATATATGAAAAACTTTCTAAAGTTGAATAATAAACTTAAAAATGATTTAGATGTCATGTATTATTGGTGTTTATGTCCAGGTGCTGATACGTTGATTAAACAATAAGTTTTCGGTCTGTAAGTCTTTAAGCTTGCAGACCATTCTTTTCGGGAAGAAAACACACAATAAAAAAGTCCGAATGATTGCTCATCCGGACTTGCTTTGTTTAATTAAAAAAGAATTGAATTACTTCTTGTTCTCATTCTTAAGCTCGTTCATTCTCATTGCACGAACCTTGAGTGGGAGACCCCAGAGAGTGATGAATCCTTCAGCATCGTGGTGGTCATACATATCACCAGTTGTGAAAGATGCAAGTGACTCACTATAAAGTGAGTATGGTGAAGTAGTACCATTCTTGATGATGTTACCCTTGTAAAGACGAAGCTTAACTTCACCTGTTACATACTCCTGTGTGCTTGTTGTGAAAGCTGAGATAGCCTCACGAACTGGAGTAAACCACTTGCCCTCGTATACGATAGAAGCGAGCTTGCTTCCAAGATCCTTCTTAAGAGCGATTGTATCACGATCAAGAACGAGTTCTTCGAGCTGCTGATGAGCTTCCATAAGGATTGTTCCGCCAGGTGTCTCATATACACCACGGCTCTTCATACCAACTACACGGTTCTCAACGATATCAACGATACCTACACCATGCTTACCACCGATAGCGTTAAGCTTACGGATGATGTCAGCTACCTTCATCTTCTCACCATTAAGTGAAGTAGGAACACCCTTCTCGAATGTAAGTGTAAGCTCTTCGCCCTCTTCAGGAGCCTTCTCAGGAGTTACACCAAGAACGAGCATGTGATCATAGTTAGGAGCCATTGAAGGATCCTCGAGTTCGAGACCTTCGTGGCTGATGTGCCAGAGGTTTCTGTCACGGCTGTATGACTGATCTGTTCCGAATGGAAGATCAATTCCGTGAGCCTTACAGTAGTCGATCTCAGCCTGACGTGAATCCATCTGCCATCTGTCGTCACGCCATGGAGCGATAACCTTGATGTCTGGAGCAAGAGCCTTAATACCAAGCTCAAAACGAATCTGATCGTTACCCTTACCAGTAGCACCGTGACAGATTGCTACAGCGTCCTCTTTACGAGCAATCTCAACCAACTTAGCTGTGATGCCTGGACGAGCCATAGCTGTACCCATCAAATACTTGTGCTCGTATACAGCGCCAGCCTGAACGCATGGCATGATATAATTCTCAGCAAAATCATCTACGATGTCCTCGATGTAGAGCTTAGAAGCACCAGAAATCTGAGCACGCTCCTCAAGTCCATCTAATTCTTCGCCCTGACCACAGTCGATACAGCAGCAAACTACTTCGTAACCATAAGTTTCCTTAAGCCATGGGATGACAGCAGTTGTGTCAAGTCCACCGGAATAAGCCAAAATAACTTTTTCCATTTTATTTTCCTTCTTTCTTAAAGTTTAGTTCATTTATATATATGTATAAAACATAGACCGCATTAAGAATAACGCAAAAGACGCATATTTTCAAGGGAAAAAGCGAGTGGGAAGACCGCATATTAGAGGGGATAGTATATTGATTTTGATTTGGTTTGCAACGCTACAAAAAAGCGAACATTCTTTATATGCTTTTTTGGAGAATATGACTTTAATTTATCGCCCAAATAAAATCTAAATATGTTATTATCGTATGGTCTATAAGTATTTTTATAAGTGAGGTAAAACATGCCAGTATTTGATTTTAATGCTAAGTCTGATGAACCAGTAGAGATTACAGTTACATATACAACTTTTGATTCTGATAGAAGAAGTGCTGATAAAGATAATCCTATCATTGTAATCAGCAACAAAGCAGGTAAGCTCAAACATCATTCATGCGGTATGTTTACCAGTCCTACTAAGGCTACCGCTTTTACAATTGATTCCGAAAATGGTGAAGATATAAGCGAAGACATTTTAAGAATTGATTCCAGATTTGTAAGTCTTGTCAAGTGGCTTGGTGACAGCCATGTCATGGTCAGACTTTCAGGTGTAGCCAAGGATGGCGAGTACTGGATTTATAAGATGATGGAGACTGGCGTAGCTGTAAGAGGTGCAAAACTTGCAGGCGAGAATGGTTTCCTTCAGTTCATGATTGGAAGACTTTTCCAGAGCGAAGCTCCTTCTGATACCGAAAAGGATCTCGATGATATCGAAGATTCAGACAATATGAAATTAACAAGCGTTCAGAGTATCGCTGATTTCCTTACATGTGCTGGTAATACATTGCCAGAAAACATTCGTATGTGGGCAAAGCGTAACCTTGCAATTGCCAAGTCTAACGAAGTTACACCTGAAGAGAGAAGACATGCGCTTCGTGCACTTTCGATAATGTTCAGCATTCACTGGAAGAACGATTACTTTGAAGCTATCGACCCAGTTGAAGCAAGAAGAATTCTTGATGAAGAATTATATGGCATGGAGAAGGTTAAGCAGAGAATAATTGAGACAATTATTCAGATTAACAGAACTCATACACTTCCAGCATACGGTCTTTTGCTTATTGGTCCTGCTGGTACAGGTAAGTCACAGCTTGCTTATGCAGTTGCCAAGATTTTGAAGATGCCTTGGACAACACTTGAGATGAGTTCAATTAATGATCCAGAGCAGCTTACAGGAAGCTCAAGAGTTTATTCAAATGCTAAGCCAGGTATCATCATGGAGACTTTTGAGAAGGCAGAAAGCTCAAATCTCGTTTTTATCATTAATGAGCTTGATAAAGCTTCGGCAGGTAAGGGTAATGGTAATCCTGCGGATGTTCTTTTGACATTGCTTGATAACTTGGGATTCACTGATAACTATATTGAATGTAATATTCCTACAAGCGGTGTTTATCCTATTGCTACAGCTAATGAGAAGTCTCAGATTAGTAAGCCTCTCATGTCTCGTTTTGCCGTTATTGAACTTCCAGACTATACTTTCGAAGAGAAGAAAGCTATTTTCAGTAACTTTGTAATGCCTAAGGTATTGAAGAAGATTGGTCTTAAGGCAGAAGAGTGCATTATTACTGAGGAAGGTCTTGAGGCAATCATTGATAACTTCAGAAATACCAGTGGTATTCGTGATCTTGAGCAGGCAGCTGAGCATGTTGCAGCAAACGCTCTTTACAGAATCGAAGTAGAAAAGATTTCTTCAGTTACTTATGATGCAGTAACAGTTAAAGCATTGTTATAATTTTTTAAGAACTTATCGAGTATTTACCAGGGAGATAAAACTTATGCAGTGGTTAGAAATTACTATTATTACTACAGAAGACGCTTCAGATGCAATTTGTGAGATGCTTGCACAGTTAGGTGCTGATGGAATATCTGTTGAGAATCCATTTGAGATAAAGAGAATTATTGATGATCCTGATTCTCTTGCTTATGCTGATGAAGGTTACATTGATTCATTAGGACAGGATGTTACTATTAAGGCTTATTTTGCAGAGTTTGATGACGGAATAAGACTTGGTGCCAAGAGTGAAGAATATGATAATCCAGACGGAGTAGGAATGATTTATTCCAATATTCGTAACACCACAGTTTCAAAGGAAGATGCGCTTAAGTTCCTTGAAGACAGACTCAATGATATTGGTGAATTCCTGCCACTCGGACAGGGTCTCGTTGGTAATAAATACGTTAAGGATGAAGACTGGGCTAATAACTGGAAGGTTCACTATCATGTATTTGATATTTCTGACAGAATTACTATCTGCCCTTCATGGCTTGCAGACGAGAATACATCAGATAAGATCACTATTTATCTTGATCCAGGTTCTGCTTTTGGCTCAGGTACACATGAGACTACTTCTATGTGTGCGGAAGTATTGGATCAGGTAATTAATCCAGATGATAAGATTCTTGATGTTGGAACAGGTTCAGGTATTCTTGCTATTATCTGCTCTAAGCTTGGCTGTAAGAATGTTGAAGCTGTAGATATTGACCGTATGGCTGTTGATGTTGCTATTGATAACTGTGCCAAGAATGACTGTACTGATATTAACTGCCATGAAGGTGAGCTTAAGGATGCTCAGGGCAAAGGTTACGATATAATTGTTGCCAATATTATTGCAGATGTTATCTGCGCTATTGCAGCAGATGTTCCTGGTGCACTTGCTCCTGGAGGAACATTTATCTGTTCAGGTATTATCAATACAAAGAAAGAGCGTGTTGAGAAGGCTCTCACTGATGCTGGATTTGTTTTCGAAGAAGTACGTGAGAAGAATGACTGGATGCTCTACAGATGTAAATTACAGTAAATAAATAATAGGCAATAAAGTTACCAATAATTTATAAATTATCTGTAAACAGGGCATAAGTAAATAATGCGTAATTCTGTAACATTTTTATGACTGGGAATCTTGTCGAAAAGGTGTTTTTGTAAACGAAATATGTCCTGTTTGTTGCCGATTTCTGTACTTTTTGTTGGAATGTTAACAAAAATACCGCCCCTCTATTGACAAATTGCACAATAAAATTATTTTTAATTTTATGTCGAAAAGCATTGAATATTTGTTACAAATGTGAGATTCTATATTTAACAAATGGTTAATTGGAACATTGTTACACTAATGAGAGGGAATACTTATGAAGTCTATACTTGTAGTTTCAAATTCAATTGAATATGCAGACTTCGATATCAGAAGAGATGTTGATACAGTATCCTTCTGTGAGATGACTCCAATGGCCGTTGCCCCAATTATTAAGACTAGAGAGGGCGAGACAATTACTTGTGATATTGTTGATGCAATGGAGTATTGTTTCAAGGAAGATTATCCTTCCGCTATTAGCATTGGTTATATCAATAACGTTGATGATATTTATAAGCTTATGGATGAGCTCGATGAGCATCCAAGCGTTCCATGTGTATTGAGACCTCGTCTTATCACTGATGATGGTGATCTCATGGTAAGTGAAGAAGTATATAACAACGTCATGACTAAGATTCTTCCAAGAGTAAAATTACTCGTTATTAATAAGCTTGAAGCAGAATTGATTGCTGGCTTTGAGTGTTTTGATCTTCCAGCTCTTAAGAGAGCAATGAAGAAGATTTATAATTTCTGTAGTTGTTCAGTACTTATTAAGCCAAGTTCAGTTTGTCAGAACTTTATCTTATTTAATGGTATAGAGTTTACTGAATTTGGTCCAATGCAGCTCAATGTTAGAAGTCTTAATTATACAAAGGTTATTCATTCTCTTGGTACAGCTTGTGCTTGTGCTTTGGGAAGCGGAGCTACAATGCAGGATGCTGTATGTGCAGGAATTGAAGTATATCTTGAGGGTTCAGACGTTCCAAGAAATGTAGCTGCTCCTAAGACTCCAGAAGTAGCTGCTACTCCAGCTCCACAGGTACCAGCTAGTGCGAATACTCAGACTACTTCACTCGTATCACCTGTTAAGTCTCTTCGTGACAGAGCAAGAAGTCTTGAGGAGAAGTATTCAATCAATACTTCTTTGAAGACTACACCAGCAGAAGAGCATCAGAGAACAGTAGTTCTCGATCTCATGCAGGCAGCTGCAACTGAGAAGGAGAAGCAGGAACAGAAGGAGAAGGAGATTGAGAGCAAAAAGGAAGATGCTCTTGATGCTCTCCGCAATATGGGCAAGAGATTGAGCTCAATGTAATTATTATTGATTATTATCAGTAAGGGAGTACCGGAAGGTACTCCTTTTTTATGGAATTTTTATATTTCTATTGGGATATAAATATAGTGTGTTCATGCCAAAGTCCACAAAGGGGCTCCACAAGATTGTGGACTTTTAAGCC